>CP065000.1:2306500-2636000 GCA_016700075.1 Acidobacteriota bacterium
TTTGCCATGACTCGATCTGCGGGGAACTGGCGAATTCACGTAATATCTGAAACAAGATTCGTATGTGGCGCATACAGAACCCGATAATCCGTCGAACAAAACTCGATTTCACAAGTTCTGAACAGGGCTTTAGGGAAGTTTCTCAACTGGTATTCGACGGTGTCGTGTTACTAAACGCAATCGAGTTGACTGACTGGGAAGCCGATGGGACGCAACTCATCATTTGCGACCGTTGCGGTTTTACGCACTGCGAAACAGGTGGATGGGCAAACGTTCGGAAAGCTGGAGACTACGTGTTTGTTCTTCCCGCCTTTAATCTTCTTGAATCTGGTAGCAATTCCGACGAATACGCCCCGCCGCCGTATATTCGAAAATTTGGCGTTCCATATTTCAGCGTAACGCAATATGGAGAACTTGTTGCAACGAAGTTGGGCTTTCCGGAATACGATACGATTCTACCGATGGAAATGCGCGATGCAGTGCGGATAGTGCAACTTGAGACCCCTTATCGAATATTTGGTGAACCGCCGACAGTAGACCTCAAGCCCGACAAAAAGGCTCTAGCAATAGCGTCGAGCGAAGGTGAGCCACACGAACATTTGAGGAATATAGAAATACTTTTGAAGGTTCACTATGATGATCGTCGATCTGCCCAACTCCGGCCAATGACTGTAGACGAGAAGATCATTTCGATTTTTCTAGATGCGGATGTTTTCATTGACTGGAAACCACTTGCGAAGGGTCCAAAAGGCTGGCTTCTCACGTTGGAAGACAATTTTGTTATAGAACCGATTAGTTCGCACGAGGATTCACCGTCCGTCCAATGAAAGCCCTTCTCATCTCAATGGGAACGCGTGGTGATGTCGAGCCGTTTTTGGCGGTGGGCGAGATACTTGGCGAGAGAGGTTGGGAGGTCGTTTGCCTGTTTCCTGAGCAGTTTCGCGGGATGACGGAGGCGATGGGGTTTCGGTTCCACGGGTTTAGCGAAGAGTTCCTGAAGCTGATCGAGGGCAGCGACGCAAAAGAGATACTTGGCGGCGAGGGCGGCGCGTTCAGCCGTGTAAGAAACTGGGCGACGCTTGCCCGCAGCGGTATGAAGCTCGCGGCCGAATCGGTCGAGGTGCAGCATCGCATTCAGCTCGACGAAGCTCCTGACCGCATCATTTATCACCCGAAATGCAACACAGCGATCGTCTGGGGAATGGCGAATCCGGGCAAGGCGATACAGTTGGCACCGATCCCGGGCCTAGTTCACGCCGTCGATGAATTTGCACCGATGTGGAAGGACTTTGGCAGATCGATCAACCGTGCCAGCTATCGGCTGATCAACTGGTTCAAAGCGTTCGCGGTAAAGAAATTCACGAAACAATTCACAACCGATCTTGGCTTTAAGAAACTCACCGTTGCTGAGATCAACCGGGCGTTACTCGAAACCGAAAAGACGATCTATACCGTCTCGCCAAGCCTATTTGATCGGCCGGCATACTGGCCCGAGACGGCGCGGGTCGTCGGCTATTTCGAACGTGACAAGGCCGTCGGTTGGCAGCCGGATGAGCGGCTGCTCGAGTTTCTAAAGGCGCACGACAAGATCGTCTTTATCAGCTTTGGCAGTATGACGAATACAAAGCCGCTTGAGAAAACGCGAGCGATCGTCAATGTGTTAAAACGAAACAATATTCCCGCGATCATCAATACATCCTGGGGTGGACTTTGCGAGATCGATGACGCGCCGGAGCACGTCCTCTTCGTAAACGATGTGCCGTATGATTGGCTCTATCCGCACATTTACGCGGTCGTTCATCACGGCGGTTCGGGTTCGACTCACATGGCTTTGAAATACGGCTGCCCGAGCCTCGTCGTGCCGCACGCTCTCGATCAACCGTTCTGGGCGAGGATCGTTCACGAAAAAGGCGCCGGTCCCGCGGGGCTGGCGATCAGCAAACTCACGGAGCTAGATTTCGAACAAAAGTTGCTAGATCTTTATGATAATCTTGATCATGGAACGAACGCTGAGCGGATCGGTCTGGCAATGTCGTCAGAAGCTGATGCCGGGAAGCTGTATCAAATCATAGTTGGCGACATCGAGAGATCATGAAAGGCTATAAATCAAACATTGAGAAAGAAACACTAAAGAATAAGAATTTTCGAAAGGTTCTTTATACGTCCGCATATAGCCAATTGGTACTAATGAGCATCAAGCCGAAGGAAGAGATCGGCTCTGAAGTGCATGCGGAGAACGACCAGTTCCTGCGTTTCGAAGGCGGCACCGGGCGTGTAATGGTCGATGACAATAAGTACACTGTTAAAGATGGCGATGCGGTCGTCATTCCCGCGGGTGCACGGCACAATGTGATCAACACGTCCGCGACTGAAGACCTGAAGATCTACACGATCTATTCACCGCCGCATCACAAAGACCAGATCATACGTAAGACAAAAGAAGAAGCCGAGGCGAACGACGAGGAATTTGACGGCAAAATGACCGAAAAGCGGAAGAGATGATAGACACTCGTGCCCTGTTTCACAAGATCAGCTATTTGCAATATCCGCTGTTTGCCGTGGCGGTTTTTTATGCATTCAAGCCGTATATTGTCGGGTTTGACACCGTTTGGGCAAATCTGAACAACGTGCTGGTATTCGGTGGGTTAGGGATCAGTCTCTCGACGCTCCAGGACACGACCACTACGCAGAACGAGTTTTCGCGTCGGATCTGGCAGAGCCCAACAAAGGGAAAGATCGCTCTCATACTGATCGCAGCAATGGCGTTCCTGTTCGTTTTCATCGGCTTTTTTGGTATTTACGTTTCTCACAGTCCGATCCTGAAAGAATTGTCGCTCGGAACGATCGTCGTGGGTATCGGCGTCATTGGCCTGTTGAAAGCCGCGATCGAGATGTTCGAAAATCATCGCATCGACAAGAATCCTGTTAACGAAGGGGACGACCCGCCGAGTTCCTGATGCTTGCAGACGAGGGAATGAACAAAGATATTCAGGCATATAACGACGTCCAAACACCGGAGGAACGTGAGGTCTGCAACGCGCTTGCCGAAGCTATCTCGCGCGGATTGCCAAAGGCCGAGAACAAGATCTGGCACCGCCATCCGGTTTGGTTTCTCGACGGCAATCCGATCGTCGGTTACAGCAAGTTGAAGGCCGGCATCAGGCTGATGTTCTGGAGCGGTGCCGATTTTGACGAAGAAGAGCTCAAACCGCGAACCGGTAAGTTTAAAGACGCCTCCGTCACCTACACCTCCGCCGACCAGATCAACCCTAAAGACCTGAAACGCTGGTTAAAGAAGTCCAAAGAGATCCAGTGGGACTACAAGAACATCGTCAAACGAAAGGGCCGCCTGGAACGATTAAAGTAGTATTGACTTCGCAGGCAAAAACGGCTTGTTTTATCTTCGCCGTTGCCTAGGCTATTCATTAGGCTGAACGGGTTTTGTGTCAGGCGGGGGGAGCACTATCGTTGTTGTAGTTATGCCTTAGGGTGTGAGGCGGCAGGTGGCCCTGATCCGACCGAAGATCATGAGTGTTATTTGACATAGTAAGGATTCCTAACTAATATAAGATCGACAACTATGTCAAATTTAGCTAAGGAGATGTGAAAAATGAGCAAATCAGTTTTTTATCACGCCGGTTGTCCGGTTTGCGTTAGTGCGGAGCAGGACGTTATCAGCCTTATAGGAGCCGATAATGTGGAAGTCGTTCATTTTGGTAATGATATGTCGAGATTTGAAGAGGCGGAAAAGGCCGGCGTCAAATCCGTGCCGGCATTGATTACCCCAAACGGCAACGTGCTTCACATCAATTTTGGTGCTTCAATGGCAGACCTTAAAGGATGATCATCAGCCCTGTCGAAAGGCTCCAAACAGTTTTTCGGCAGGGTTGCCTTTCAATTACGGATAATAGATATTATGCAAGTAGCGGTTTGGGACACTTTCGTAAAACGCGGGGACGGAAGAACGATGCATTTTGACATCATCGCTCCGGCCGAGATTAAAGATGCTGCGGTGATCTACGGTTACGGCCGCGACTACTTGAAAGAAAAGGGCGAGGATTCGCAGACATTGACCTCAAACGAATGCAGTTTTTGTCACGTTGATGAGGTGCAGCCGCAATGGGTGAAAGCCATCGAGGAGAAAGGGTATTTCATCTACGAGATGGAGAATTGCGATTAGCTGATCTATCTGAGAATGTAAAAGTATCCGGCTTGGCAAACATTTGACGATATGAAAAAGATCCTGGTGATCAACGGCCATCCGGATAAAGAAAGCTACTGTTACGCACTTGCCGAGGCCTACACGAAAGGCGCCGTCGCATCGGGAGCCGTGGTAAAAGAGATCAGAGTAGCCGAGCTGCGATTCGACCCCAATCTGCGATTTGGTTACCGAATGAGAACCGAGCTGGAACCTGACCTCATAGACTCCTGGGAAAAAATAAAATGGGCCGATCATCTGGTTTGGGTCTATCCGGTTTGGTGGGGATCGCTACCGGCTATTTTGAAAGGCTTTATTGACCGCGTGTTTTTGCCGGGATTTGCGTTCAAGAAACGCGAGAATTCACTTTTGTGGGATGCACTGCTCAAAGGCAAGTCCGCGAGGATAATTTCGACACTCGACCAACCGGTTTGGTTCTATTGGCTCGTAAATCGACAGCCGAGCTATTGGGCTATGAAACGATTAACGTTGAATTTCTGCGGCATAAAACCGGTGAAAGCTACTACGATCGGACCTATACGATTATCAACTGATTCGTTTCGAAATAAATGGCTCGCAAAGGTCGAGCAATTGGGACGCGAACAGAAATGAACAGCTCGGCATTCGACCCGAAACATCAGAGCGATAGTGTTGAAAGCAAGATAGTTGCATCTCTGGAAAGGATCTCGCAGGCATTTCGGGTATTGCTATGGAACGAAAGCAAGGAGCATTCGCTCAGCCCGATACAGGTACAGGTGTTGATCTTTTTGCTGCATCATTCGGATGAAAAACGAAAGGTGAGCTACCTGGCCGACGAATTTAATGTAACAAAGGCGACCATGAGCGATTGCGTCAGGTCGCTCGAGCAGAAACAGCTGATCGAAAAGCATCTCGAACCTAATGATGCACGAAGCTATACCATTCATCTGACCGCGAAAGGCGAAGATATAGCAAAAAAGACATCTTTTTTCGCCGAGCAAATACAGGCACCGATCGAGAAATTATCGTCGGTCGAAAAAGAAAACTTACTTTTGAGTCTATTCGGAATAATCAGCCGGCTGAATCAAACCGGGGTCATTACGATCCAAAGAATGTGCCTGTCCTGCCATTATTACAGTTCAGAGGACGGGCATTATTGTAAGCTACTCAAGCAGCGGCTTATGGATGTCGAACTTAGGATCGACTGTGCCGAGCACGAACTCAGAAAGGCCGCGTGAGTTTTGTTGTCAAAGATCGATCAAAATTTCAAACCTCAATTATCCTTTTCCGTACCGGTGACGACAGGACGATCGTTGTCGTCGTGATGCCGTAGGGTGTGAGGCGGTCGATGACCTCCTGCAGGTGTTCGACCGAGGCGACGGCGACCTTCATTATGAACGAATCGCCGCCGGTGCCGCGGTGGCATTCGAGCACTTCATTCGATCCTTGCGCGACATCGATAATGTGGCTGTAATCGACGCCCGTAATGCTCATTCTGACGAATGCAGTGATCGGCAGCCCGACCTTTGTCGTGTCGATCTGCGCACGATAGCCCATGATGATGCCGGCGTCCTCCAGCTTGCGGACGCGTTCGATGACGGCGGGCGTCGTCAGGCCGACGCGGCGTCCGAGTTCGGCGTAGCTCGTGCGTGCGTCCGTCTGCAGCTCTACGATTATCTTTCGGTCGATATCGTCGATCATTTCACGTCTAGTTTAGAAAATAAATCAAAAAGTGCAAATAAACATATATTGTTAGGCGATTTGCGTTTCGAAATTTACTAATCCCATTCAGCGGCGTTAGCAATTGCGTTAAACTAATAAGTTCAAACGCAAGTAGTATCTCCCGGCATCGTATCTTTGAAACTTTGAAACGCTATGCTGACAGAAACCGCCACCGCCACCTCCGATTTTGCCATCGAGAATTTTCAGGTATCGGACGCCGACCTGCCCGAATTTCGGGACATGAAGTTCGAAAACATCAACGAACTCAAACTCGATCATCCGGGCGCGAATGACCTCGCATACCGCGAACGCCGCGACCATATTGCGTCGCTGGCGAAAAACTTTCGCGAGACGGGCGAGATCACCGACGTCGATTACAACCCGCGTGAACAGCGCGTATGGCGTTATGTCGCCGAGGAACTGGAAGAGCTGCACGAAAAGCACGCATCGCCGTTCTACCTGCGTGCTAAACGCGACCTCGGTATTTCGAATGAACGCATTCCGCAGCTGACCGAGATGAACCGCCGCCTGCGTGAACTGACCGGTTTTCGGCTTGCGCCGATCGAAGGGCTCGTCGAAACGCGTGCGTTTCTGTCGTGGCTGTCGTACCGCGTGATGCTCTGTACGCAGTACATCCGCCATCACTCGCAGCCCGCCTACACGCCCGAACCCGACATCGTTCACGAGGCCATCGGCCATATTCCGATGTTCACAAACCCGGCGTTCGCCGATTTCTCGCAGTTCATCGGCCTCGGCGCACGCATCGCAACCGACAAGCAGATCGAGGAGCTCGGGCGGCTGTATTGGTTCACGGTCGAATTCGGCCTGGTCGAGCACGAAGGCGACATCAAGGCATATGGCGCCGGACTGCTCTCAAGCTTTGGCGAACTCGAACACGCATTCTCAACCCACGTCGAACGCCGCCCGTTCAACCTCGAACAGGTCATCAACCACGAATACACCTACAGCGACATGCAGCCCGTGCTGTACGTGATTCCGTCGTATGCCGAGCTGAAAGAGGTGACGCGGAAGTATATTGAGAGTTTTCAGAAATAAAATTTGATGGAGAACCCGATACCCTCAACAAAAATAGGCGAAGTCTTGTCGGTCTTGAATGAAATGAGGCAGGCTGGGATAGTCGATAAGTATGCTATCGGCGGAGCGTTTGCGGCGATCCTGCACAATGAACCTATATCGACGATAGATCTCGATATTTTCTTTCTCTTCAAAGAAAAACAGTCGTCACTGGTACTTTCATTAGACTCGATCTATGAGTTCGCCCGGGCGCGCGGGTTTTCGTTCGATCATGAGTTTGTAAATATCCACGGTTGGTTGGTCCAATTTGTCGAAGCTAGCCAAAGTAGATTGTGGTCCGAGGCAATTGAAAATGCCATTGTCCTGTCTATCGATAGTCTTGACGTGTTTGTGATCGATAAGGAGTATCTTATAGCAATGTGGCTTTTCGCCGGGCGGGCTAAGGACTATCAAAAAATAGCAGCGTTTGTAGACTCAGATATTCTGGACACCGAAAAACTGACGGATATTCTGGAGCGACACCAGTTGCTGGTAAAATGGAAAAATGAGAAGTGGAGGTTTATGAATGAGTAGCGGAAAGGAAGTTACAGAACTAACAAGACGCAAAAACATATCGCGCTCTTATTTAAGGTCTCTCTCACCAGAAGCCAAGATCGCTCAACTTGTCAGTTTGCAGGAGCGATACTACGAAATGTTGTCGATCCGGGAAGCCAACGGAGGCACACCGATTCCATCTAAATGGAAGAAATGGCACGCGGCCCGGCACGGATGAGATTATTTAATTTGTTATAGAAAATTGTCGGCACATAGTTCTTCACCGCTCCTGTCCCGGCGATAATGCTTTTCAACTCAGTTACGTAGACGCGATGAAAGCTTGGATATTAATTTTTTTATTTACAGTTCCTGTCGTATCCCAAGGCGCCAACGACTCTCTTTACGCCCGCGGTCTTCAGATGTGTCTGGAAAAGGAGCTTGCGTCATATGCAACATTTACACAAAAAGACTTGCGAAACGTGATCGTAGAGTATGACTTTTACATAACCAAAAATTTGCCACAGCGGATGGGTGAGATCACAGTCCGTTATCTGAATGACTCGGAGATGATCCGAGAATTCAGGAAGCTCTCAAAAGAAGACCGAAAACGCGGAATTCCATTCATCAAGATCTTTCCAATCTCAGATAAGGACGGCAAATTATTTTTCGCATACAACAACTATTGGTTTACATACTCAGAAAAAGGCGGAGTCTTTTCTAAGAAGGTGTTGAGCTTAGGTCGGGGTTTAGAAGGCGGATGCAATGGCGAGATCGGTTTCGACTCCTTGGAAAAAAAGTTCTATATGACAGAAGCCAAAATTTGGGGTATTTAGCAGGCATGGTTTGACAGGTGATTTTGAGTAGTTTGCAGATTTAACTATATGGATAACAAGAACCCGTTAGGATTAAAAAAGATACATCACGTTGAGTTTTACGTCGGCAACGCCAAGCAGGCGGAGTTTTATTATCGCAAGGCGTTCGGGTTCTCGCGGCATGCGTATTCCGGGCTCGAGACGGGCAATCGCGAATCGACGAGTTATGTGATGCGGCAGGGCAATGTGAATTTTGTCCTGACGGCGGCGATGGGGCCGGAACATCCGGCGGCCGATCACGTCAAGCTGCATGGCGATGGCGTGAAGGACATCGCGTTCTACGTCGAAGATGCGGATCATGCGTTCAATGAGGCTGTTCGCCGGGGTGCGACGCCGGTCATCGAGCCGCACGATTGGCAGGACGAAAACGGCTCGGTCCGCAAGGCGGCGATCGCGACCTACGGCGATACGATACATTCGTTTATCTCGTACGGCGTCGGTAGCCCGAACGTGAGTAAAGATGGAAATGGAAACGGCAGCGTTCAACCACCCGCTACCGCAGGTGGTTCTGACAATCAGTACAACGGCCCGTTCCTGCCCGGATTTGTCGCGCAAGCCGTCGAAGGCGAAAGCGTCGGGCTGATGTTGGTCGATCACATCGTCGGCAACGTTGAGCTCGGCAAGATGAACTATTGGTGCGATTTTTATCGCGACGTGCTCGGGTTTTTCCGCTATATCACGTTCGACGACAAGGACATCTCGACAGAGTATTCGGCGTTGATGTCGATCGTGATGTCGGACGGACAGCACAACATCAAGTTCCCGATCAACGAGCCTGCGGAGGGTAAAGGCGGCAAATCGCAGATCCAGGAATACATCGATTTTTACCGATCGGCCGGTGCTCAGCACGTCGCTCTGTTGTGCCGCGATGTACTCGCGACCGTCGAAAAGCTGCAGCAGAACGGCGTCGAGTTCCTGACGATACCCGACACGTATTATGACGACCTGCTCGACAGAGTCGGCCCGATCGACGAAGACATAGAAAGCCTGAAAAAGCTCGGCATCCTCGTCGACCGCGACGACGAAGGCTACCTATTGCAGATATTCACCAAGCCGGTCGAAGACCGCCCGACGGTGTTCTACGAAATTCTCCAACGCAAAGGCTGCAAAGGCTTCGGCAAAGGCAACTTCAAAGCGCTGTTCGTCTCGATCGAAGAAGAGCAGCGGCGGCGCGGCAATCTATGATCAGGCCATATTCGGCCGGTGACCTCGAGGCCGTCATTGCGATCTTCCGGTCGAACATTCCGAAGTATTTTGTCGAATCGGAAGAATCCGAACTGCGGGAATTTTTGGCGGACAGTGTTGAAAATTATTATGTCATCGAGCTTAACGGCGAGGTCGTCGGTGCGGGCGGCATTGCGTTGAACGCTGACGATACCGTTTCACTGTGTTGGGGAATGGTCCATAGCAGCCGTCTCGGAACAGGTTTGGGAAAGCTGCTGACTGAGTATCGTCTGGCTCGCTCGCAGGAAATGTTTGGTGCGAAACCCATCGTTACGAACACATCGCAGCATACGAGCGGATTTTACGAGCGGCTCGGTTTTGTGATGATCGAACACACGCCCGACGGTTTCGGGCCGGGAATAGATATTTGCAGGATGCGCAAGGAAGCGGGCAACTGAACAATCTTGTATGAAATTTGTTTCTGACAGGCTGTCGAAGATGCACCCTCTGGACGTGCTGTTTCGCGGTATGATCCTCAGCCTGGGGCTGCTTTTCTTTGCTTTCGCGGCATGGCAGGCTGTCGGGTCGGTCCGGACGATCGCGACCTACGACAGATATTCTGCCGAGGTCAAAAGCTGCCGGTCGGACAGTTCGCCGAATGCTCGTTTTGGTTTCTATTCCTGCGATGTCAGATATCAGGTCGATTCAGGCAGGCGTTCGGCAACTGTCGATAATCTGCTTTTCAGTTACGCCGAGGGCGACCAAATGGATATTTACATCGGCAGAGGCGAGCAATACAGCGTGCGGGCCGGCGGATTCGTGGGCCTTTGGGGTATACCGACATTGCTTAGCGTGATCGGCACGGCGTTCTTCGCTTTCGCAGTTTGGCCGAGCAAAGAAAAGAGAACTTAGGATTTAGACGTTTGGTGGATCATGGATACAAAATATCAAACAGGTTTCGGAAATGAGTTTGCTACAGAGGCGGTCGAGGGAGCGTTGCCGATCGGGCGAAATTCGCCGCAGAAAGCCCCGCTGGGGCTTTACGCCGAACAACTTTCGGGCACGGCGTTCACGGTGCCGCGTTCGGGTAATAAGCGCACGTGGACATACCGCATTCGCCCGAGTGTGATGCACAAGCCTTTCGAGCGCATCGACAACGGCCGCTGGCTGAGCAAACCTGATCTGGACGAGGTCACGCCGAATCAACTGCGTTGGGACCCGCTTCCGCTGCCGACGGAACCGACCGATCTCATCGACGGCATCACGACCATTGCTCTCAACGGCGACGCGATGTCGCAAACAGGCATCGGCATCCACATCTATGCCTGCAACAAAGGCATGGACGGCCGCTATTTTTACAACGCCGACGGCGAGATGCTGTTCGTACCCGAAATGGGATCGCTTACGATCTACACCGAACTCGGCGTGATCGTTGTGTCGCCCGGCGAGGTCTGCTGCATACCGCGGGGCGTGAGGTTTCGTGTTGAGGTCGGCGGAAATGCCCGCGGCTATATTTGCGAGAATTACGGAGCGCATTTCAAACTGCCCGACCTCGGCCCGATCGGTGCGAACGGACTGGCGAATTCGCGTGATTTTGAGACGCCGGTCGCTTGGTACGAGGACGTTGACGGTGAGTTTGAACAGGTAGCAAAATTCGGCGGCAATCTGTGGCGTTGCGGTATCGACCATTCGCCGCTCGATGTCGTCGCGTGGCACGGCAACTACGCTCCGTATAAATATGATCTCCGCCGCTTCAACACGATCGGCTCGATATCGTTCGATCATCCGGATCCGAGCATCTTTACTGTTCTAACGTCGCCAAGTGGTGAGCCGGGCGTGGCGAATTGCGATTTCGTGATCTTTCCCGACAGATGGCTGGTCGGCGAGGATACGTTCCGTCCGCCGTGGTATCACCGGAACTATATGTCAGAATACATGGGACTGATCTACGGCCAATACGATGCCAAGGAAGAAGGCTTCGTCCCCGGCGGCGGCTCGCTCCACAACCAGATGTCCGCCCACGGCCCCGACCTCGATGCCTTTGAAAAGGCCTCCAACGCCGATTTGAAGCCGCAGAAGCTCTCCGGAACGCTCGCATTCATGTTCGAATCGCGCTACATCATCCGCCCGACCAAATTCGCAATGGAAACTTCCTACCTCCAACACGAATACTTCGAAGTTTGGCAGCGACTGAAAAAGAATTTCCAAACTAATCGATAGTTTTGGTCAATATCTTGGATCAAATGGAGGCTTGAATTCTATGTTTAGAGAACAGACCAGGGCGTTGATGGTCATGACAGCGTTGGTGTTGACTGGGTGTACGGCGGGTAATGTCGACGATACGATCACTGCGAACCATGGTCCGCGAAACAACAGGGAGTCGGTAGCTGAAACTCCGACCTGGACGTTTTCGCCCGATATGATCTTCCCCGCTAACCGTAGTCTTAAGCGACCTGAAGACGGGATTGCACTAGCAGATGGGCGGCTGATCGTAGCTGATCAAAGTGATGGGCTAAGGCTCGTTTCGCAGGACGGGAGCACCACGCCGTTCGGCAAAATGAAAGAAGCTGGGTATTCAAATGATCCGCCTGATGACGAGGGCGGCGCCAACGGTGTTTCGCTCGACCCAACAGGCAAATACATTCTCGTCAGCGACGTTTACAAAGGTGGAATATACCGTGTCGATGCCGAGACAGAAGCGACGGAAAAGATCTACCAGCACATGTACGGGGTGAACGCCGCTCGACAGGACTCGAACGGCGGGGTCTGGTTCACTCAATCAACGAGGAACGCCATCGATAAGGGGTCGCAAAACCTCTGGCGTTCGGTCGCGGTCCCCACACCGGATGGAGCGCTCTTTTACCTGGCCCCAAAAGATGTCGGCGTAAGGTTGGAACCGATTCGACTTGAGGACGGTTTCTTATTCGCGAATGGATTGGCGCTCGACGAAAAGGACGGGTATCTATATCTAGCCGAAATGTTCGCTGGTAGGATACTTCGCTATCGTCTCGACGTACCAGCGGGCAAGGTGTCCGACAAAACGACATTTTACGCCGACGGTCGGCCAATTGACAACATTGAGCTAGATGGGAATGGCAGGCTGTGGATGGCTCTTCCGCTGCAAAACGAAATCGTGTCCATCGATATCGCAACCAAACAGGCAACTTCAGTATTTCGTGTATCGACGCCCAAAAGCGAATCGACTTTAATGGAGATCGAAGTATTAATGCGAGAGGGAAAGCCTTGGCTAGAACTCTTTACGTCCGACGTATGGGATCCAGCCCCCGGAGCAATAACAGGTATGATCCTTTCACCAAACAACGGGCCGGTCTATGTAACGGGGCTAGGAAATGCGGTCATAAAATTGGAACGATGAATTGCTGAAGAAGAATTTTTTCGAATATTTTGATACAACAAAACCTATGACTATAAGAAGAACAGCAGAAGCAAAATGGAGCGGTAGCATTACCGAGGGCAAGGGGAGCGTAAAGCTTGAGAGCGGTGCGTTTGAGGGGCCGTATTCGTTCAACGCGCGGTTTGGCGATGACACGTCGATGACGAACCCTGAGGAACTTATTGCCGCGGCCCACGCCGGGTGTTTCACGATGGCGTTCTCGGGTTTTCTCGGTCGCGCCGGTTTTGAGGCAACGAGCATCGAGACGAAAGCGATCGTCCACGTTGAGAAGGAAGAGGCCGGATTCTCCATCCCGCGAATTGACCTGATCACCGAGGCTGTCGTGCCGAATATTTCGGACGAGGAGTTTCAAGAGGTCGCGAAGAACGCAAAAGAAAAATGCCCGGTCTCGCGCGTGCTTGCCGGTGCCGAGATCACGCTCGACGCGACGCTCAAGAGCTAACGGCCGATAACCTTGAGGCCTCGCGGAGCGGCGGTGTCCGGATCGCCCTCCGCGGGCTTTTCTGCGCAACAATATAGGGTCCGGAGGCGTATCTCATGATGCAATTCAATCAGGAGGACGCGGTTAATGGATCAAAGCGAGATACTCGATAGGATCGCCCGCGGGCGGACGGACCTTGTTTTCGATCTTCTCGCAACGTCAGGATGGAACGAATCGCTTCATTCGGCCGAAGTGAGCCCGCTCCAATGGTTTATTTATTATAACGACGTAACGGCCCTGAAAGCGGTAATGAATGCCGGTGGCGACCTTTCCGGCATTGACCTCGGGCGGGAACTTGGTAACGCCGCGTTCTTCGGCCATTGGAAGGTCGCGGACTTCCTTATCGCTAACGGTGCGGACGTGAATTGGTCCGAACCGGAAACTGGCGAAACACCCTTGCATAGCGCTCTCTCGAAAGCGGGCCGGCCGTATTACTTTTACGTGGTCAAGTTGCTCGTCGAAAATGGCGCGGACGTCAATGCGCGGACGATTCCCGGGAAAGCGACCGGGGCATTCATGCGCGACGTCCGCACAAAAGGCGAAACGCCGCTTCACCGGGCGGCCGCTTACGCCGACGCTGAGGCCATCGAATTCCTCATTCAAAGCGGCGCCGAAAAGGAGGCCCGAGATGCCCATGGCGATTCGCCGCTAAGCTGGGCGAGCGAGCATCTCCGTCCGGGTTCGGTGCTAAAGCTCCTCGCATTCCCGCCGCATCACATTAGCGATCTTCATGTCGAGCGAAACACTTCCGACCATGGTTGTGGTTGGGGAAACGGCATGGAACGGAATCTACTCGGAGACTATCTTCCGGGTGTGTAAGAAAATGAATATCGAGATCTCTTCGCTGACACCGCTCTTACAGATCTTCAATATGCGGCGGTCGCTTGCCTTCTATCGAGATCTTCTCGGCTTTTCGGTGGTTGCCGATTCCGGCGGAGGCGATGACGCAAGCTGGGTATGGCTGCGTAAGGATGGATGCGATCTGATGCTCAATGATCAGTACGAGCCCGGAAAAGTTCCTGCCGAGCCGCCCGCAGCACGGACCGCTTGGCACTCCGATACCACCCTCTTCTTCGGCTGCGAGAGCGTAGATGAGATATTCGACCACCTCCGGCAAAAGGGGATCGACCTCGCCCCGCCGACGAACGCGCCCTACGGAATGCGGCAGTTGGCACTGACCGATCCCGACGGCTACACGCTTTGCTTCCAACATCCGGTTCGGTGATCCTCGGGGCCTTGGTCACGCTCGTTGCGGGTGTTCAGTCTCGCGTGTCGGCCGACGCGACCATCTCGAGCTTTGTTGCGCCGATATCAACGAGCGGCCCTAGCTCGTACACGTTGCGATAGCCGTAGGTGTAAAGCGAAATATAGGTCGAGATGTTGAGCGATGCCGTCGCCATTTTCTTTGGAAAAGGGTCTTCCGCGCCTTCGAAATTGTTGTTGCAGTAGATCAATATCCGCGTGTTCTTGTCGGGGAACAGCGTCGCCAGGCTATCGACCGTAATGTCCGGAAAGCTCAGGTTCACCGCACCTTTCACATGCATCTCGTTGTATTTTTCAGTGCTGCGGGCATCCAGTATCACGGTTCCCGGCTCGCGGCTCATTCGGATGAATTCTTCTTCGGTCAAACGCCGCGTCGAGCGGTGCTTTGCCGCCTCTCCGGCGAGCTTCAAATAACCTTCCATATCGATCGCGGGATTCGGAATGTCGCCGCCGATCTGTCCAAATCCGGACGCCGCTGTAAACAGTATCGCGAGACTCATTACTATAGCTTTCATGGTGTTACCTCTCTTTCCTCTCTAGAACGCCCGTGTGATGCGCGTCTTGCAAAATGAGGTGCCTGAAATATCGATTGCCTGGGCATCGCATTTCGAGTAGCATGAATCTCAGCTTCGACTTACAGTAGAAAATCGGAGACCCCTCATATGAAAATGCTTTCTTTATTGGCAATGATCCTCGTGTGTTCGACGTTGGTTTTTGGACAAAAAGTTGAAACAAAACCCGAGCCGTTCTTTATGGAGATCGAGGATATGTTCCCGGTCTCAGGTGCCGGGATAATGATCAGAGGAACCATAGAGCGCGGTAAAGTAAAGGTCGGTGATGAGGTGGAGCTTGTCGGGATCAAGCCGACAAAAGCGACCTCCGTCGTGCGCATCATCAAACCGCCGATCCGCGAGATGCAGACCGAGGCCGCCAAAGGTGACGCGGTCGGCATCGTACTCAAAGGCGTTGAAAAAGACGACCTAAGCCGCGGCCAGGTCATTGCAAAGCCGGGAAGCATAACCGCCGTCTCAAGATTCAAGGCCACGCTGGACATGGTCGCTCCGCTTGCCGGCGGCCGACGCACACCTTTTTTTACGGGCTATCGTCCGCAGGTCTTCATCCGTCTAGGTATGTACGCCGGCATCGTGACGCTGCCGTCCGGTGTCGATTCCGTCGAACCGGGTGCCAAAGCCGTCGAGGTCGAGATAGAACTCAACTCTCCGGCGGCTCTCGAAAAAGGGACCGCTTTTGAACTAAAAGAGGGCGGCCGAGTCGTTGGTAAGGGCACTGTCGTAACGTTCGATAAACCGAAATAAAAAATACATCCGCATTTCACGGATGAACTGCGGGAGCTATTACCCGTCGAGCCCCTTCACCCAATCCAGAAAAGAATCCTCATAAACCAGCCAGGCCTCGCCGTCCGATCGGCGAGGTGCCGTTTCGAACGTGCCGTCCTCGCACATCGCCAATAGAGCTCGACGCGAAGGCGGCGGGACGATGATGCGGTGAACGCGTATGAGCCGCTCGATCTCAGACAGGCGGAGCTTCGTACGCGGCGACAAATCCAATAATCGTTGTGTAGTGTTCATGTGCGTTTCGTGTGTGTTCAGTAGGATCCATGGCCGCGAAAAGCGGTCGTGAAATGTCGGTCTGCGGATGGGATACGCAAAATATGCAGAAACGAGAAAATGATGTAAAGACTTTCATAATACTGCATTCTGCGAATTTCAGCATATCAATTTCCGTCCTTTTGTTCTAACCTCGCAATTGTTCGGGCGATATGTAAGCGGCGAATTAAATCTCATTGAATCGGCTTCGCCCATTATCGTCCGAACGTTCTCTAATATACAACAACCAAATGTTTTTATCAAACGAAAAATTTACAAATTTCACTTCCGAGGACCTCGCAAAGGCGCTGGCGATCGTGAATATCTTTGAGACGTCGCGGCCGATCGGCAACTTCACGGCGTGTGTGGTGCTGGGCGACGGAGCCGGCGTTTCATACGGCATCAGCCAGTTCACGCACCGTTCGGGCTCGCTGGCAAAGGTCGTCGAACGATATCTCGCGACCGGTGCCGACGCGGGCAGAACAAAGCTGCGTGCATCGCTGCCGCTGCTCAGAAAAACGTCCGTTGCCGCGATCAGAATGCTTGCCGCGGACGCTGCTTTCAAGAACGCTCTTCGTGCCGCAGGCCGCACGCCCGAGATGCAGCGTGTTCAGATCGAGGCGGCGTTCGATCTATATCTTTCACCCGCCATTGAGGTCTGCCGGCGTTACGGTTTTCGCGAACCGCTGTCGCTCGCGGTCATTTACGATTCGCTGAATCACGGTTCGTGGGAACGCATCGCCGCACGCGTGCGGACCAAACGCAGCAGCGAGCGGCTGTGGATCACAGACTACGTCCGCAAACGCCATCTGTGGCTGACGAACGTCCCGCGGCTCGCGGCGACGAATTACCGCACGCGTTTCTTCCTCGGCGAGATCGAGCGCGGCAATTGGGCGCTTCGCCTGCCGCTTCGGGTTCACGGGTATCGGCTGACAGAACGTAGCCTGCCGAAAATTCACGCGGCCACGCCGCACATCGCCGAAACCGCAGACACACCGATATCCGAAACAGAAGCCGGCATTTTCGACGGCATTCACCAAGCAGCAGAAGAGGTTCGCACGCGTGCGGATTCCGTGAAGTCTTTATGGGCGACGGTCGGCGGAACGGCGTGGCAGGCGGCGTGGGCGGCCGCGTCGGCTCTCCTGGAAATTCCGCGCGAGGTTTGGATCGTCGCGGCGGTGATCGCAGGCGTTCTGGTACTGGCATACATCTACCGGCAGACGCTTTTGGGACGCATCAGGGAGGAAAAATGCAGGACGTAAAGAACATCATTCTCGCTTGGTTCAGCACGGCGACGGGTTTGCTTGCGGCAGCGACGGACCGGCTGACGCTGACCGTAGTTTCGGTCGTCGTGCTGCCTATTCTTTTTTTCGTAATCGGCAAAACGTCGATGTACTGCTGCAGATCTATCTGCACCGACGCAAATGACGTTCCGTGACAAAACAAAGACCGTCGGACGAGTTTCCGGCGTGGCTGGCGGAAACGTCGAACTGGAAATGGCATCGCCGGCACCAAAGGTTTCTTTACCGCCATCTGAAACGCGTAACTTCCGGCCGTTGCCGGCGGTTGATGATCTTTATGCCGCCGCGTCACGGCAAGAGCGAAACGGTGACCATTCGATACACGGCGTGGCGCATTGAGCGCGAGAGGACATTGAAAGTGATACTGGGCTGCTACAACCAAAGGCTCGCGAACCGTTTTTCGCGAAATATCCGCCGCATTGCCGCCGAGCGAATCGGCCTGGCGAGGGACAGCCGTGCGGCAGACGAATGGGAAACGCGCGAGGGCGGCGGCGTCCGTGCCGTAGGTGTCGGGGCGGGCGTTACAGGATTCGGTGCGTCGCTGATAGTTATCGACGACCCGGTGAAAAGCCGTGCTCTGGCCGAAAGCCCCGTCTATCGCGAGAACGTCTGGGATTGGTTCAATGACGATATTTACACTCGGCTCGAACCGAAAGGCACGATCATTCTGATCCAGACACGCTGGCATGAGGACGACCTCGCAGGCCGTCTGCTCAAACGCATGGCAGAGGGCGGCGAGAAATGGGACGTCGTCCGTTTGCCCGCGATCGCGGAAGAGAACGATCCGATGCGGCGCAAGCCCGGCGAGGCTCTGTGGCCCGGGCGTTTCAGCGTTTCCGATCTCGAACGCATACGCGCGCAGCAGGGCAGTCATTCATTCGAATCGCTCTATCAGCAAAATCCGACGCCCCGCGAAGGCGGCATCTTCAAACGACATTGGTTCACGCGTTTTGTCGATAGCCCGCCGAAGCATCTTCGCTGGGTCCGCGGATATGACCTTGCGGTCTCGACAAAAACGTCTGCCGACTACACGGCGAGTTTTCTGTGCGGACTCGACGAACGCACGGGCGAGCTGTACATAGCGGACGGCTTTCGCGGGCAGATCGAATATCCCGCACAGCGGCGTTACGTGCTGAGCAGGCTTGAGGCTGAACCGCACGTCCTTCACTCGATCGAAAGCTCTCTCCACGGCAAGGCTTTGCTGCAGGACCTTCGCAGCGACAGGCGTTCCGCCGGACGGTCGCTGTGCGGTGTCGATGTTGACGCGGACAAACTGACGCGTTCGCTCGGCTGGGCGGCATTGGCAGAGGAAGGCAAGGTCGTGCTGGTTCGCGGCGGCTGGAATGAGGAGTTCATCGACGAGGTTTGTTCCTTCCCGCACGGCCGGCACGACGATCAGGTCGATGCCGTCAGCATGGCTTGGCGAATGATCCGAAAAGGCAGGAAAAAGGGCCTCGTTGCCTTTGACTAAACTTATGAAAAATAACGACATCGAAAAAGCAATAACACGCATTCGCAGCGGTGCCGCGAGATACGCGAAAGCGGAACGCTATTACGAAGGCCGGCACGATCTGGCATTTGCGACAGAGAAATTTCAGAACACCTTCGGCTCGCTGTTTCGCGAATTCGCACTCAATCTGTGCCCCATCGTCTGTGACGCGGTTCGCGACAAACTGCGGATCACGGGCTTTAGTTCCGAGGTCGAAAATGCGGGCACGGCGGTCCGCAGCGTCAACGCGATCTGGCGGCGCAACCGTATGGAGACGCGAGCGGGCGAAGCACATAAAGAAGCGCTTCGCTGCGGCGATGCATACGTCGTCGTCTGGCCGAATGCCCGCGGTGAGGCCGTTATACATCCGAACCGTGCGGCGAACATGGCCGTCTTTTACGACGACGAAACGCCCGGCGTCGTCACGCTCGCGGCAAAACGCTGGCGGGTCGAGACGGGCGGCGAGCGGCTGAATCTTTACTATGCCGATCGCATCGAAAAATACTCTTGCGGGGAAAACGGCGGCGAAAAATTCACACGCGACGCCGTGGTGAAGAATCCTTTTGGCGTCGTGCCGGTCTTTCATTTTGCAAATAACGCGGACATCGGCAGTTCGGGCCGTTCGGAGCTCGATGCCGCGATCCCCGTGCAGGACGGGCTCAACAAATCCGTGCTCGACATGCTCGTCGCGATGGAATTTGCGGCGTATCGCCAGCGTTGGGCCGCAGGGATAGAACTCGATCTGGACCAGGACGGCAAACCGGTCGCGCCGTTTCGTGCGGGCGTCGAACATCTGTGGATCTCGGAAAATCCGGACGCGAAATTCGGCGATTTTGAGGCCGCCAGGCTCGACCAATTCCTGAAAGTAAAGGACAGCTTCCGCGTCGATATGGCGACGGTCACAGGGACGCCGCTGCATTATTTCGTGCAGAATGCGTCGGGTTTCCCGAGCGGCGAATCGCTGCGGCGTGCCGAATCGCGATTCCTCGCAAAGGTGCGTGACCGGCAGGCGGCGTTCGGCGAAGTTTGGGCCGATGTGA
The DNA here is from genome assembly GCA_016700075.1 of Acidobacteriota bacterium. Lineage (NCBI taxonomy): Bacteria > Pseudomonadati > Acidobacteriota > Acidobacteriota bacterium. The sequence goes on from CP065000.1 coordinate 2,326,601, forward strand.
TGTCGTTCGCACTGCGTATAAAGACGGGCCGCCATGCGCATTTGCGGACACTGTGGGAAGACGCCGCGCCGCCGTCCGAAAAGGAAAGGCTCGGAAATCTATTGTTGAAACGTCAGCTCGGCATACCGCAAACGCGGCTTCTGGCCGAGGCCGGTTACGGTGCCGCTGAGTCTGATAGAAAAAATGAGGAGGAAATATGAAAGACCAAAACACGGACGAAACGCCGTCCGCAGAGAACGAACTTGAAAAGCTGCGTGCGGAAAATGAGGAGCTCAAATTGGCGATGCGCCGAGCCGAGGTTCACCGGCAGGTAACGGGAGAACTGACGGCGGCGGGAGCGCGTTCGCCGGAGCTGCTGTTGAAAGTGATCGGCGATGACGATCTGGAAAACGCGGCAAAGGACGCGGCCGCGTACGTCGCGAAACTGCGTGGGCAATATCCCGAGCAGTTTGCAACGCCGGGCGGCGACATTGGCGGCGGTTCGGGACGAAATTCCACGATGCTCAGCCGCGAACAGCTTGCCGCGATGACTCCGCAGGAGATCGCCGAACTTGATTGGGACGAGGTGCGCGCCTGTTTGAGCGCATAGGAAAGATAAGGAGAAAACGAGAATTATGGCATTGAGTTTTATACCGACAGTATGGGCTTCGCGGCTGCTGACCGCACTTTCGGCATCGCTGGTCTACGGCCAGCGTCTGGTCGCGAACCGCGACTACGAGGGCGAGATACGCTCCGCGGGCAACACCGTAAAGATCGCCTCCGTGGGCGATGTTTCTATCGGCGAATACACCAAGGACGAGGACATCGACGACCCCGAGGTGCTGACCGACGACGAGCAGACGCTCACGATCGATCAGCAGCGTTACTTTAATTTTTATGTGGACAGCATCGACCGCGCACAGCAGAACGTCAACGTGCTGGACGAGGCGATGGGGCGTTCGGCGTGGGCTCTGCGCGATGTGGCGGACCGATTTCTGGCGGGGCTGATGGAACAGGCCGTCCTACCGGGAAACAAGATCGGATCTAACGCCACGCCAATTGTCCCGACAAAGGACGACGCCTACGAATACCTCGTCGATCTCGGCGTCAAACTGGACGAGGCGAACGTGCCGATCGAAGGGCGTTTCGTCGTAGTGCCGGCGTGGTTTCACGGGCTGCTGCTCAAGGACGAGCGTTTTATCCGCACAGGTGCGTCGGGCGACCGGCGTCTGCGGAACGGCGAGGTCGGCGAGGCGGCAGGTTTCTCCATTCTGAAATCGAATAATGTGCCCGCCATCTCCGGTGCGAAGTACAAGATACTCGCCGGCCACTCGATGGCGACAGCCTATGTCGAGCAGATCCTCGACGTGCAGACGTACAAGCCCGAGAAACGTTTCGGCGACGCGGTCAAAGGCCTGCACGTTTACGGTGCAAAGGTCGTGCGGCCCTCGGCGTTGGCGTGTCTGATCGCAAGCAAGAGCTGACAATGACGAAACTTGACGAACTGAAACTGCTGACCGCGTGGGACGTCGAGCCCACGCTTACCGAAGACGAACTCGAAGACCTGCTCGGCTCGGCGTCAAAAGAAGATGCCGCGGGGATTGCTCCCGGCGATGACGATTGGGAGCCAACGTATGATCTGAACCGAGCCGCCGCACGCGTTTGGCTTGTAAAGGCTGCCCGCACGTCCGCGACCGTCGAGGCCGCTTCGGAAGACACCGGAACGGCGACCTCTCGCGTTTTCGAGAACTGCCTCGCGATGGCGCGGTTCTATTCCGCCAAACGCTCCGCTACGGCGTTTACAGGCTGAGAATTCGCCGAAAGCTAACCTAGATTGCCGCAAGGTGCTGTAATTTCAGTGCTTTGCGGCATTTTTCGTTCAGATAACGATATGTACACGCTATCGACACATCTCGCGGATATGTCGATAAAATGCGAAAATATCGACATATATTCTTGACATGTCGATGCCATCGACATATGCTGTCAATGTGTCGATAAAAACGCGAAACGTCGACATATTGCAGTAATGTGTCGATGACGTAAACATATGCCGAAATGGGATCCGACAAAGCCTTATCAAGAGCTGCCAAAACTTCCACCAAAGGCAGATATCGAGACAAAGAGAGTCCTTCGGAAGTGCATCGAGGCACGAGCTGCCCTTGCCGAACTCAAACAGGCTGCGGAATTGATCCCCGATCCGTCGATGCTGATCAACACATTGCCGCTTTTGGAGGCAAAGGCGAGTTCAGAGATCGAGAACATCGTCACAACAACCGACAAATTGTTTGAGTATCTGAACAGCGAAAGAAACGCCGACCCTGCGACCAAAGAGGCGTTGCGATACAGCACCGCGCTATTTCAAGGCTTCGATGCACTGTCGAAATATCGGCTGAGTACGCGAACGGCAGAGGAAATATGCTCGCGGATAAAAGGCGTCGAGATGCGTGTTCGCCGCGTTCCTGGGACTGCGTTAGGCAATCAGGCGACGGGCGACATTGTATACACGCCGCCGGTCGGTGAGGATGTCTTGCGTGAATTGCTCGCAAACTGGGAGCGATTTCTCCACAATGAGACCGAGATCGACCCGCTGATACGGCTTGCGGTCGCCCATTATCAGTTTGAGGCGATACACCCATTCACCGACGGCAATGGGCGAACCGGGCGAGTCATCAACAGCCTTTTTCTGATCGAACAACAGTTGCTGAGCATTCCGGTTCTGTATCTCAGCCGATACATCCTCGACCGCAGGGCCGATTACAACCGCCTGCTGCTATCGGTCACGCAGGACGGAGCGTGGGAAAATTGGATCGAGTTCATGCTAGAAGGCATAGCGGACACGGCGCGATGGACCACAAACAAGATCGCTGCCATACGTGAACTAGCCGATGTCACCGCCGAATACGTCAAGGCTAAACTGCCGAGAGTATATAGCAATGAGTTGATCAGTCTCATCTTTGAACGCCCGTACTGCCGCATCGGAAATGTAGTAGATAAAGGCATCGCCAAACGCCAAACAGCCTCTGTATACTTAAAGCAACTAGTTGACATCGGCGTCCTCGTCGAAAATGCAGAACTCAAGGAAAAACTGTTCATCAATCCGAGGCTGATGACGTTACTGTCGGATGAATCAAATAGTTTCGACTCGTATTGATCGAATCGGTAATTTTCTGGTGATCGGCGTAACCGACTATCAGTAATGAAAATGAATGTTCTACGACGAATTCGACAGGTGATCCTGATCCTACTAACGGTAGTGACGGCTCTCCTTGCAGGAGCGTACGCGGGCTACGAATTAGGGAGTACCGAACATATGTCCTTTCAAATTCTTCACAGCAGATTCCCATATATGGCAAGCCACTTCGTAGTTGTTTGTGCATGCTCCGGACTGTTGACGATCATCATACTGTTTGAAAGGCTCTTCTTCTGGCTCTCCCAGGGTGTTGCCGCAGTCTTGATCATTTATTCGAGCATTAGAATCTGGGAGCTATTCGCTCAGCTGAGGTTTTCGTTCAGCCAAGATGCCATAGCTAAGGTTGACACGTGGTTCTTGCCATTGATGTATTTTGGTCTCGGATCATGGATTGCGTTCGTCGCAATTCAGGTCGCGGCCGTAGGTCTAAAAATTGTAAAGAAGGGAAATGATTAACGTAATTGGCGGTGGGCTTGCGGGTGTTGAGGCGGCTTGGCAGGCGGCGAAGTTGGGTGCGCAGGTGCGGCTTTATGAGATGCGGCCCGTGATGCAGACGCCCGCGCATCGGACGGACAGGCTCGCGGAGATCGTGTGTTCTAATTCGCTAAAGACCGACGAGCCCGGCACAGCGCCTTATCTATTAAAAGAGGAACTCCGCCGCGGCGGTTCGCTCGTGATGGAAGCCGCCGCAGCGACACGCGTTCCGGCGGGTGCGGCACTGTCCGTCGATCGCGTCAAGTTTGCTGAGCTGATCACCGAACGCATCGAGGCACATCCGAATATCGACGTCATCCGTGAGGAAGTTACGAGTTTATACGTCGGGGCGCAGGCTGCCAGCCTGCAGAACGATGGTGACGGAAGCAGGCAGGCTGCCTGCGGTCCGACGATCATCGCAACAGGGCCGCTCACGTCCGACGCGTTGACGTTGGAGATAATGAAATTCACCGGCGACGATCAGTTGTATTTTTACGATGCGATCGCGCCGATAATTGCGGCGGAGAGCATCGATATGTCCATCGCCTGGAAAGCTGCGAGGTATGACAAAGGCGGTGCCGATTACATAAATTGTCCGATGGACCGTGAGCAGTATGAGCGTTTCATCGCAGAACTTCTCGAGGCAAAGTCCGTCCCGCTCAAGCGTTTCGAGGAAACGCATTGGTTCGAGAGCTGTCTGCCGATCGAGGAGATCGCACGCCGCGGGCCCGAGACCTTGCGGTTCGGCCCGATGAAGCCGAAGGGTTTGCGTCATCCGAAAACCGGCAAAGAGCCGTACGCGTGCGTCCAACTCCGCCAAGAAAACCTGATGGCGGACGCTTACGGCATGGTCGGTTTCCAGAATCATCTTCGCTACGGCGAACAGGAACGATTATTGAGAATGATCCCGGGTTTGGAGAACGCCGAGTTTCTGCAGTTTGGCCAGATACATCGCAACACGTTCATCAACAGCCCGCAGATATTGAACGAAACGCTCGCGACAAAAGCCGAACCGAACCTGTTTTTCGCCGGCCAGATCACGGGAGTCGAAGGCTACGTCGAATCCGTCGCGACGGGCTGGCTCGCCGGCATCAACGCCGTCCGCACGCTTCGCGGCGAACCGCTCATCACCGCACCGCAGACATCAGCGATCGGCGCCCTGTGTCGCTATGTCTCGAATGTCGAAACAAAGAACTTCCAGCCCGTGAACATCACATTCGGCTTGCTGGAACCGTTGCCGGTCGAATTGCGGAAGATCCACAAACGCAAACGCGAAAGGCACATGGTCCAGGTCGAACGAGCGCTGGTGGATTGGGATGAGTGGATGAGAAGTTTGCAGACGCGGGGAGACGGTGACGCGGAGAAACGGAGAGCGACACCATGATATTGTTTGCAGGCGGTGACCTGCCCGGATTCAAATACATATTCTGGTTCGCTCTTGTTGCCTACGCAACCGTTATCGGATCTGGAGTTGGGTATCTGATATACTTCTTTGTTCGCAAACGAAAGAACAAATAACTGCCCGTCATGGAAGCGACCGCACTTCTCATAATTCTCATCGTTTTCCTCGTCGCAGTCTTGTATTCGTCGGTCGGGCATGGCGGGGCTTCGGGGTATTTGGCGGTGATGGCGTTTCTGGCTGTGGCTCCGGGCATCACGCGGCCGACGGCATTGATATTGAACGTCCTGGTTTCCACTATCGCACTCATACAGTTTTCCCGCCGCGGGCATTTCTCATGGCGGCTGTTCTGGCCTTTTGCGCTTGCGTCGATACCGCTCGCGTACATCGGCGGGCGGATCGATCTGCCGACCGACGTTTATAAAACGGTGCTCGGCGTTGTGCTGATTCTGACAGCAGTTCGGCTTTCGCTGAATATCAAGAACGACGGTGAAACGAAAGAACCGAACATTGCAGCCGCATTGGCACTGGGCGCCGCGATCGGGCTTGTTTCGGGGCTGGTCGGCGTCGGCGGCGGCATCTTTTTGACGCCGGTACTGCTGCTGATGAGATGGTCTGAGGCACGTGTGGCGGCGGGCGTTTCGGCTTTGTTTATCTTGGTAAATTCTGCCGCCGGGCTCGCCGGCGTTTATGAGAAGGCTTTCGAACTGCCGACATATGTCATACCTTGGCTCGCGGCGGCAGTGGTTGGCGGTATGATAGGTTCGACGTTGGGGGCGAAAAGGTTTGATTCGCTAACGCTTCGGCGTCTTCTGGCGGTCGTGCTGGTCGTCGCCGGTGCAAAGCTTATTTTTGTCTAGGCATATTTTTGGCCGCCGCCGCAATCAAACCTTTCGAAGTGCCGCTGCGTTCGATATTTTTGTGTTTCGTTTGTTTCGTGTTTTTCGCGGGAAATTCCTCCGCGCAGTCAGGCCGCACAAAACCGACTCCCACGCCCACGCCGAATTCCATCAGCGGCCCGTCTGCAAATTCAACACCGCGTCCGACGCCCGTCCCGACTCCGCTGCCGGCCGCAACGCCAAAACTTGATGATGACATCATCCGAGTTCAGAGCGTGCTGGTGCCGATACCGATGATCGCTATGGATGCCCGCGGGCGTGCCGTTACGACGCTGAAGGCGAGCGACCTCGAACTCCGCATCGACGGCAAGGTCGAAGAGATAGACGGCCTGGCACGCAGCGAAACGCCGCTGCGGCTGGTGATGCTGTTCGACAACTCGTCGAGCGTGTCGTTCGTGCGTGAATTCGAGATAGCCGCGGCCGTTAGGTTCTTCCGCCGCGTCATTCGCCTCGACCGCGACATGGCCGCGTTGTTTTCCGTGTCAGATACTATCCGCCTCGAGCAGCCGCTGACGCGCGACGTTGGCGATATCGTGCGCACCATCGAATCGTTTCCTAAACCGAAGGGAGCAACCGCGTTGTTCGACGGCATCGTCCGTGCGGCGGCGTATCTTCGCGGCTCGGACGGCCGCCGCGTGATCGTCATCGTGTCGGACGGCGAGGACACATACAGCGACACACGGACAACGCTCGAGAGCGTCGTCCGTGCTCTCCAGGAAAACGATTGCCAGGTCTATGTGGTGAAAACAAAGGAGTTCGAGAATTTCAAACGCACGGGAGTGCGCGGCGGCAACGCGAATATGCGTTCGCTGATCGCCGAACGCCGCATGGCTGAGATCACCGCGCAGACCGGCGGAGCCGTCTATTCGCCCATCGACGAACGCGAGATGGACGACGCTTTCGATCGCATCTACGCCGAGCTCTCGCAGCAGTACATCATCAGCTATTACCCTGACGAAGAGACCGCCGCGGCCGGCACCTACCGCCGTATCGAGGTCGCCTCGCCGAACCGCAAAGACCTGACCATCCGCACACGAAAAGGGTATTATGTAGCTCGAAAGTGACGGGCCGCAGGCTGCCAGCCTGCAAAAAACTACGCCGGACCGCAGGCTGCCAGCCTGCAAATGATTACGCCGGACCGCGGGCTGCCAGCCTGCAAAAAACTACGCCGGACCGCAGGCTGCCAGCCTGCAAAAAACTACGCCGGACCGCGGGCTGCCAGCCTGCAAAAAACTACGCCGGACCGCAGGCTGCCAGCCTGCACTTGATGTGAGCATCCACAAACGCATCGAAAGAGCAAAGCTGATCGATCCCGATACCGGCTGGAATTCCCGGGGTTATCTACCCCATTACGACAAAAAGGAAGTGATCCAATTCGTCACCTATCGGCTGGCTGGTTCCTTGCCTCAGAAACTGATCAAACGAAACACCTTACTCTTCAAATCGGGCGAGATAACGGAGATCGAATACCACCGCCGGGTTGAGTTGCTCTTGGATCAAGGGTTTGGTCCGGATCATCTGAAGGTACCCGACATCGCAAGAATGGTTGAAGATAACTTGCTTAATTTTGACGGCGAAAAGTACAGGCTTCTTCATTGGGTCCTGATGTCAAACCATGTTCATATTCTCCTTATCCCGATCAACGGGTATTCGCTTTCGTCGATAATGCACTCGCTGAAATCCTATACTTCGAACCAGGCAAACAAGATCCTTGCAAGAACGGGAAGTTTTTGGAGCGTCGAATATTTTGACCGGTATATTCGAAATTCGCACCACTACGTCAGTACCGTAAGATATATTCACAACAATCCTGTGAAGGCAGGATCGTGTGTAAGGGCGGAGGACTGGGAATATGGCTGTGCGGGGCGACACAAGTAAGAACAAAGGGCAGGCTGGCAGCCTGCGGTCCGGCGTGGTGGAATTCCTCCAGCACCTGAAATACGAGCGCAATGTCAGCCCGCACACGCTGCGGAATTACACGAGCGACCTCGAGCAGTTCTCCGACTTTCTCTTTCGCGTCGAAAAACGCGATGACATCAGCCCCGAAGACATCGATCATCGCACGATACGCGAATGGATGGCGTCGCTTTACGGCGATCATAAGAAGACATCGATCGCGCGAAAGCTCGCGAGCCTGCGCACCTTTTTTCAGTTTCTAGTACGCGAAGAAAAGCTCGCCGCAAATCCCGCAAAGATGGTTGCGACGCCGCGTATCGAGCGAAAATTGCCGAATCACCTGTCGATGGAAGACGCCGTTCGCTTCATCGAAACGCCCGACATCACGACCGACCTCGGCCGCCGCGACCGAGCGATACTTGAGTTCCTATATGCGACGGGAATTCGCGTCGGCGAGCTTGTCGGCATTGACCTGAACGACGTTGACCTTCGCGAACGCACGGTCCGCGTGCTGGGTAAACGCAACAAGGAACGCATCGTGCCATTCGGCGAACCGGCACTGCAGTCTCTGCTGCACTATCTGCAGGAAGCACGTCCTGCTTTCATCGCGATGCTGCCCGAAAGCGAACGCGGTGAAAAGGCCCTGTTCCTGCACCGCCGCGGCGGCCGGCTGACCACGCGAAGCGTCGGCCGCATGATAGACAAATACATCAAGCAGTGCGCCGATATTCACGCCATTTCGCCGCACAGCCTGCGGCATACATTTGCCACGCACCTGCTCGACAACGGAGCAGACCTTCGAGATATTCAGGAACTCCTCGGCCACGCACGCCTCTCGTCAACGCAGATCTACACGCAGGTTTCGATGGAAAAAATGATCGACGTCTATACAAAAGCCCACCCGAAAGCGTGATTGCGTGACGTCAACTGAGCTATAATCTCGCTGTCAAAATCCTTTCCCTTTGGTGTTCATTATGAGAAATATTCGGCTTATCGCGATAGTCTTACTCGCGGCTTCCTCTGTTCTTGCCCAAGACAAGCTCATCACGCTTGACGATATTTTCAATCCTGACGCGGGCAAACGCGTTCGATTCAGCGGGACGCCTGCGTTTGTGCAGTGGGCGGCTGACGGGCGATCTTTTCGTCAGATGGTCGGCGGGCGGCTGATGCGGGTCGATGCGGTCACGGGTCAGCGCGTGCCGTATTACGATGTCGATTCGTTCGTCGCCGCACTAACACGGGCCGGCGTTTCGGCGGACGAAGCAAGGGCGATAGCGAACTCGCCTTCATTGAAATTCAATCCCGATGACACTGCCATTCTGATAAATCACAAGAATGACGTCTGGCATTTCGACGTCGCCGGCCGCGTGGTCAAGCGGCTGACGAACAACAAGGATGAAGAAAAAGAGGCCGATTTCAGCCCCGACGGAAAATGGGTGAGCTTCGTGCGCAACAATGACCTTTTCGTGGTCGAGGTGGCTACGGGCAACGAGAAGCAGCTGACGCGCGACGGCGCCGAAAAGATATTCAACGGATATCTCGTCTGGGTTTACGAGGAAGAGCTTTACGGCCGCGGCAACAATCGCGGTTATTGGTGGTCGCCGGATTCGCAGCGGATCGCTTTTCTGCGGCTGGACGAATCAAAGGTGCCGAAGTTCGTGATGGCGAACGACATCCCTATCGAACAGGTTGTCGAAACGACGCCGTATCCTAAGGCGGGCGACCCGAATCCGACCGTCAAACTCGGCATCGCGGATATAAACAAGACGAGTTTTCTGCCGAACACATCGCGAATTCCGCGTGTCGGACGCAATTTGCCGGCATCCGTCAGACGGCTGGGCGATGCAGTAAAGTTCGTTGATATCGACAAATACAAACCCGAAGACCTGCTGATCGCACGCGTTGCGTGGACGCCGGACGCAAGCTCGGTCGTATATCAGGCACTCAACCGGGAGCAGACCTTCCTCGATCTGAACGCCGCTGATATGGACGGCAAGGCCAAGAAACTCCTCGAAGAGCAGACGCCGGCGTGGGTCGAGGTTTACGATAATCCGATGTTCCTCGCTGACGGCAGCTTCGTTTGGCAAAGCGCCCGCTCGGGCTGGAAACATATCTATCATTACGACGCGGCGGGCCGGCTGAAACGCCAATTGACCGACGGCAAATGGGAGGTCCGCGACGTTTACGGCGTTGACGAACGCGGCGGCTGGGTGTATTTCTCAGGCACGAAAGACAGCCATATCGCGGTGAACGTTTACCGCGTGCCGCTCGCGGGCGGCGAGCCGCAGCGGCTGACGCCGTTGGAAGGCTGGAACACTGCTTCGTTCAACAAGACGTTCACTCATTTTGTCCATAATTTCAGCAACATCTCGACGCCGCCGCAGACGAGGCTGCTTCGTGCTGACGGCTCGCTCGAACGCGTCATTAACGAAAACAAGGTCGATCTGCTGAACGATTACAAGATCAGCCCGCCCGAATTTTTGAACGTCTCGACCCGCGACGGTTTTCAGATGGAGGCGATGATCATCAAGCCGCCGGATTTTGACCCGACGCAGAAATATCCCGTTTTCCAGTTCACCTACGCCGGCCCGCATGCGCCGCAGGTCGCCAACCGTTGGGGCGGCAACCGCGGACTGTGGTTCCAGATGCTCGCTCAGAAAGGCTACATCATCTGGGTCTGCGACAACCGCACCGCGAGCGGCAAAGGCGAAGAATCCGTCTGGCCGGCGTACAAACGGCTCGGCGAACTCGAACTGCGCGACCTTGAGGACAGCGTGGCTTACTTGAAAACGCTGCCGTACGTGGACGGCGACCGCATCGGGCTGTTTGGGTGGAGCTACGGCGGCTTTATGACGAGCTTTGCGATGACCCGCAGCAAAACCTGGAAAATGGGCATCGCGGGCGGCTCAGTAACCGATTGGCGTCTGTACGACAGCATCTACACCGAACGCTACATGCTGACACCGCAGAACAACGCCGAGGGCTACGACCGCACATCTGTCGTAAAGGCTGCGAAAAACCTGCACGGCAAACTTCTGCTTATCCACGGCGTAATGGACGACAACGTCCATATGCAAAACACGACGCAGCTCGCCTATGAGCTGCAGCGTGCCGACAAGCAGTTCGATCTGATGCTGTATCCGACACAGCGCCACGGCATCTCAAATCCCGCGTTGGTCAAACACTGGTACACGATGATGACGGATTTTATCTACAAGAATCTTTAGGCAAAGAATCTTTAGGCAGCTTTTTTGACGTCGTCGCGGTCGAGGCTGTCGAGGCGTTCGGTGATCCAAAATTTGACCAACGACTGACGCGATACACCGAGGCGCTTTGATTCGCGGTCCAGGCGGTTCACGACCCAACGCGGAAAATCGACGTTCACTCGTTGGGCAGATTCATTGACCTTTCGCAGCGTAGAAAGGTCCGCATACTGCAGAACATCTTCTTCGCCTTTGTCGAAGATCTCGTCAAAATCTTTTGCTGTTATCATAAAGCACCTCCTCGCTTCGTCGTGACCGTCTTACCGAGATGAGCCTGATCGAATCTTCCCGGTAGGTGATTATCGCTGACCAATGGCGGTCGTTTATCTTGCCGATCACCATGTGTCGCAACTCGGCTGCAAACGGCAACTCGAACTCTATCGTCTCAGGATCGTTCCATATGGCTTTCGCCTCTTCAAAATCAATTCCGTGCTTGTCTTTATTCTCCTCACTTTTTACGAGATCGAATTCAAACTCCATACCAACGATATACCAAAACTATACCAAAACACAACCTTTTTATGAGCCGTTTTCGCTGACCATGACCTCCGGAAATTCCGCGGCGAACTGATCTCGCGGCTTTGAGTCGAGTGCGGCGCGGACGGGGCGTGTGCCGACGTTCGAACGCCAAGCTCCTGTCTCGTCGTAAAGCCGGCGGTATTGTGCGGTGTTGCGGATGATGCCCTGCACGTACATACGCGTTTCGCGGAACGGGATCGCTTCGACAAATTCGTCCATCTCGGCAGGCAGCGTGCGGCGCCAGGTAACGACGCGGCCGGGACCGGCGTTGTATGCGGCTGCCATGTATTCGATGCGGCCGTAACGGTCAAGCTGTTCGCGCATATATGCGGTGCCGAGCTCGATATTTATCGCAGGATCGTAGAGGTCGCTGCCCGTGGTGATGCGTGCCGGCGAACCGAACTTTCGTGCCGTCATTTGGGCCGTGGGAACCAAAAGCTGCATCAGCCCGAAGGCGTTCGCGGACGAACGTGCGGTCGGGTTGAACACCGATTCCTGGCGTATCAGCCCGGCAACCTTGAAAATGTCCAGATTTCGAGCACGCGACCAGCGGGCGATGTGGTCCCACGCGATGTGCGGATAAAAGATGTCCCATTCTTCGCGTCCCATTTCCTCCGGAAACATCTGCGCGTAATCGGGATAGCTGCGTGCCAGAGCGAGCAGAGCCGCGACGTTGTCGCCGCGCATGCGGTGATGCCGTGCGATGGCCAGGTTCACGGTCGGGCTGTTGCCGGCGGTGCGGCGTGCGGCGTTGAGTTCATCGAGAGCCCAATCGAAAAGCCCGATGGTCGTCAGTTCGTCGGCCTTTTCGACGAGGTCAAGCTCGCGTTTCGCTGCCGTTTCGCCCGCGACGGTGATGGTCTTCAGATTTGCAGCGGCACGCGCGACCGTGTCATTCGGCGGCGTGACGGACCGGCATTCGCCGCGTTTTTTCAGATTGTCCATCCTATCGACGGCGAGATAGCCGTACCAGTTTGCCGAATAGCGATAGATCACTGCGTCGTAGAGCGCACATGCCTCGGCGAGCTTTCCGGCACGCTCGCTGTCGCGGGCGGACCAGTAGCCCGCGCGTCCGCGAAACGTCGTGTCGCGGTCGGCGTAGCGGGCCAGATGATCGATGAACATCTGCGACGCAACGGCGAAATTGCCCTGATCATGCTGGAACCACGCCGCTTCGAACTGAGCCTGTGCGACCTCGACGGCGTTCGGGAAAGCGTTGTGTGCCGTGTTGAGGAAATAGCCTTCGTCGGTGCGGTTGCGGGCATCGCGTGCGGCAAGGCCGGCATCGATGAAGGTTTTCGGCACGAGCTTGCCGTTAGGAAATGCGGCACGCATCGCGTCCGCGGTCGATCGCGTCTGCGGCCAGTTTCGGGCTTTTGCGTAGCCGAGTACGAGATGGCGAAAACCTTCTTCGCGTTTAGAGGAGGCGACCGGAAGTGAATTGAAAACGGTCTGTGCCTCAGCCATGCGTCCGGCGTTCGCCAGAGCGTTTATGCGCCGCGTTTGTGTTGCCGGATCGAGTGCTGCGGGAAATGCGGCCGCGAGTGTCGAATAGGCATTTGCAGCCTCGGCAAAGTTTTTCGCATCGAGCAGTTTGTCAGCACGGGCGAGCTGTTCCTCGGCGTTCTGCGGCATCAGCGACTGGCCGAGCGATGTCAGCTTTGTTTCCGCTTCGCGTGCTGCGGCGGTGCCTGCGCCGTAAAAATATGTGCGGCGATAGTATGTGATCGCTTCGTTCTGCGAGCCCTGAGCTTCGTACGCTTTTGCTGTCCACAGCATCGCGTCCGCGTCGTGTGCCGTTGACATCTCGACCAGGAACGGCGGCACTTCGACGGCGCGGCCCGCCGCTATTGCGGATTCCGCCCACAGCATTTTCGCGTCGCGTGCACGCGTCGAATCCGGATAGTCCTTGAGCAGCTTTTCAGCCACTTTTAGAGAACCGGCCGTGTCGCCTGCCGAACGCAGCGAACGCGCACGCAGCCAAAGTGCATCGTCCTCGATCTTTGTGCGTTTTTTGAAAACGTCGCTGTCCAAAATGGCGGCAGCACCGGCAAAATCCTTGTTCTCAAAGCGAATACGTGCGCGCAGCAGCTTGGCCAGCGCACCGGTCTTTTGGTTCGAAAAACGTTTCTCGATGTCAGCGACGACGCCTTCGGCGGGCAGCTTGCCGCCGCGTGTCATCTCGCGAAGCGAACGAAGTGCCTGCTCTTCCGACTGCTGTGCCGAACAGCCGATCGTCAGCAGGACGAGGCCGAAAAATGATGTCGTTATTACTTGAAAAAACTGCTTTCTCATACTGCGGGGCATAACCAATAACTGTAGATGCATCAGAGCTCAAAAAGGTGTGCGGGCGAAGCGGTTTCGCACGAGCGGTGATAAACCAGTATCATAACAAAGTTCGCAACTTCAGTGTTCGATCAATTTTGGAATGAGGTATTTTGGGGCATTTCTCGGCATCGTCTTGACGGCAGCTTTCGCGGCCTCGCAGACGCCTGCACCCAAACCTTCGCCGACGCCCGAAACGGATGTCGTCCGCATTTCCACCAATCTGATCCGGCTGGACGTCACCGTTACCGACAGCAAGGGCAAGGTCATCACCGACCTTCGTCCCGACGAGATCGAGATCTATGAGAACGGCGTAAAGCAGCAGATCGAGGATCTGCGTTTCATTTCGGCCACGCGTCCCGTTGAGACGCGGCCAGCGGTGCCGGGCGTTCCCGTTCCGCCGCGAACGATACGCCCCGAAAACGTCCGCCGCACGATCGCCTTGGTGGTTGACGACCTCTCTTTGTCATTTGAAAGTGCGTATCAGACGCGCCGCAGCCTGAAAAAATTCGTCGATGAACAGATGCAGGAAGGCGACCTCGTCGCCATCATACGCACCGGTGCGGGCATCGGCGCGCTGCAGCAGTTCACGTCCGACAAACGCGTGCTATACGCCGCGATCGAAAAAGTGAAATGGAATCCGCTCGGCTCCGGCGGCATCGGTGCGTTCGCGGCGTTCGGTTCGTCGGCTCTGCCTGCGGACGAAGAAGGCGAGGAAGAAACGGACGCTCCGGCGGTTGGCACCGGATCCGGCGAGACACTGGAAGAGTTCCGCTCGCAGGTATTCGCGACCGGCACGCTCGGTGCACTCCGCTATGTCGTAACGGGGATGAGCGAATTGCCGGGGCGTAAATCCGTGATACTTTTCTCGGACGGATTCCGCATTTTCGAAGGCACGCCCGGCGAAGCGCAGACCGCCGGAACGGTATTCGACTATCTGCGGCGGCTGGTCGATACGGCGAACCGCAATTCGGTCGTCTTTTACGCGGTCGATGCCCGCGGGCTGAAATATACCGGCATCACAGCCGAGGATTATGTGAGCGAGATGTCCGCCGAACAGCGGCAGAACGCGGTCGCAGGCCGCGGTGCTTTGCTCGCGGAAACGCAGGACGGGCTGAAATTTCTCTCCGACTCTACAGGCGGTTTCGCCATTGTAAATTCCAACGACCTTGCCGGCGGCGTTCGCCGCGTGCTTGAGGATCAAAGCTATTATCTCGTCTCCTACGAGCCGTCGGACGAGACCTTTGACCCGGAAAAGCGGCGTTTCAATCGTCTTGAGGTAAAAGTGCTGCGGCGCGGTGTGACCGTTCGCCATCGCAGCGGATTTTTCAATACCGCCACGCCCGAAGCTGCACAGTCGATCGCCAGGTTTTCTGACAATTCGCTTCACGATGCCATATTCTCGCCGTTCGGTAAAACAGAGATAAATATGCGACTGAACGCGCTTTTCGGCGTCGATCCGAAGAGTGCGGGTTTCGTGCGTTCGCTGCTGCATATCGACCCGTCGAAATTTGATTTTGCGAAGGGCGAGGACGGCACGCGTTCTGCGACGTTCGAACTGCTGGCGGTGAGTTTTGGCGACAACGGCGAGCTTGTAGATCAGCTTTCGAAAAGCTACACGATGTCTATCAAACCGGCTGCGTTCGATCGCGTCGTAAAGGACGGATTTGTCTATCATTTTGCGTTTCCGGCGAAAGCGGGAGCCTATCAATACCGCATCGCGATCCGCGATACCGCATCGGGACGCGTCGGTTCAGCAAGCCAGTTCGTTCAGGTTCCTGATCTAAGATCGCGTCGGCTGACGCTTTCCAGCATCGTCATCGAAAACATCACCGCCGAAAATTGGCGGCGTATTTCGGAACTCAATGAGGAGCGTTCGGGAACCGACCCTATGACCGACACTGCGCTTCGCCGCGTGAAACGTAATACCGTTTTGCGATACGGTTTTGAGGTTTACAATGCCCGCCTCGCACAGAACCGCGAACCGCGGCTTACGATGCAGATACGAGTTTTCCGCGACGGCAAGGTAATTCTCGAAGGCAAAGAGACGCCCATCGACACCGCGGGCCAAGCCGATCTGCAGCGTATTAAAGCCTCAGGCGCACTCGCGATCGGCGAAAAGATGCAGGCCGGCGATCACATTCTCCAGATCGTAGTCACGGACCGTCAGGCCGGCGGCCGGAACAATTCCGTAACGCAATATGTTGAATTTGAGGTCATCGGAAACTAGATATTTGATCGCAGATGTTGAAGATTCGCTCGATAGAACTGACTGAGATCAGCCTGCCGCTCGTACATTTTTTTGAGACGAGTTTTGGCCGCACTTACGAACGCCGCATCATTCTAGTGCGGGTCGAGGACGCCGGCGGCGCGACCGGTTGGGGCGAGATAACCTGCGGCGAAACGCCCGGCTATTCCGACGAATGGACCGATTCGGCTTGGGTGACGGCGGAGAAAATTTTGGCACCGATGGTCGTCGGAAAGGAGGTCGATTCTGCTGCTGACGTCTGGGGCCTGATGAAATGGGTCCGCGGCCACCGCATGGCAAAATCGGGCATCGAAACGGCGTGTTGGGACCTTGAGGCGAAGAAACTAGGCGTTCCGCTGTGGCGACACCTCGGCGGTGTGAATCAGGTGATCGAATGCGGCGTTTCGATCGGTATTCAGGATTCGATCGCGCAGCTTTTGGACAAGATCCGCGTCGAGCTCGAGGCCGGCTACAAACGCATCAAGATCAAGATATCGCCGTCGTGGGACTACGACGTGATCAAAGCTGTGCGTGCGGAATTTGGCGACATCCTGTTGATGGGCGATGCGAACTCCGCATACACGCTCGATGATATCGACAAGCTAAAGAGCCTAGACGAATTCGACCTGATGATGCTCGAACAGCCGCTCCCGCACGACGACATCATCGACCACGCCAAACTCCAAGCCGCCATAAAAACCCCGATCTGCCTCGACGAGCCGATCAAATCTCCCGAGACGGCGCGCAAAGCCATCGAGCTAAAATCAGGCAAAATAATCAACCTAAAAAACGGCCGCGTCGGCGGACACACGCAATCGAAACTCGTCGAACAGATCTGCCGCGAATCGGGAATGCCCGTCTGGTGCGGCGGCATGCTCGAGAGCGGCATCGGCCGCGCCCACAATATCGCCATCTCCACGCTTGCCGGCTACACCATGCCCGGCGACGTCTCCGCCTCAAAACGCTATTGGCACGAAGACATCATCGAACCCGCCGTCGAGGTAAGTTCAGATGGCACCATAACCGCGCCGGAATCGGCGGGCATCGGGTTTGAGGTGAAACGAGATCGCATTGAAAAGGCGGCCGTTAACAGAAAAACCATAGAATAAGACTTAACCACATAGAACACCGAGGTCACGGAGGAATCTTCAATGTTCTCTGTATTCTCTGAGTTCTCTATGGTGAAAAACGTCTTGGCAAAGTTTGCCATAAGTGCTAATTTTGTCGTATGACGACGATGAATATCTCATTGCCCGAGTCGCTGAAATCCTTTGTCGATTCGCAGGTTTCTGACGGCGATTACGGCAGCAGCAGCGAGTACGTACGGGAATTGCTCCGCAAGGAAAAAGACCGCGTGCGGCTTCGGGAATTGATTCTCGACGGGATGGAATCTGAGTTGCTCGACGAACCGATGGATGCCGCCTATTTTGAGAAGCTGAGAAGCCGAATCGCGGAGAAAAGATAGGTGATCCATAAACCGGTCGTTCGCCGACGTCGAGCTGATGACGATATCGAGGCCGCCATCGCATATTATTTGAGCGAGGCTGGTGTCGAGATCGCGACGAATTTCGCCGATCAACTGGAGTTGACCACTCGCCAGATCGCCGGCCAGCCGGGTACCGGTTCTCCCCGTTATGGTCTTTTGGTTCAGATTTCTGAATTGAGGCACTGGCCCGTTGTCGGGTTCCCGTACCTGATCTTCTACATCGAAAAGGAAAACCGCATCGAGTTGGCACGCGTTCTCCACGAAAGTATGGACATTCCATCGTGGCTGGAGGAAACCGAGTAACGGCAACCTCTTTGACCTAGCAGCCTTCCATTATTAAATCGTGCGTATTCTCCTATTAACATTGATGCTCTTCTCAGCGGCAGCGGGCGTGCGGGCTCAGGGTGTCAGCGGGACCGTGACCGACGCGAACGGTGCGGTGATCCCCGGCGCGAGGCTTACGGTGAACGACGACGGCAAGGTAATTGAGCGAACTAGCACGAATGCAGAAGGTGAATTCACACTCAGCGAGGCCTCGCGGGGCAAGGCTCTGGCGGTGCGGGCGACGGCGTTTGCCGAGCGAACATTGACCGTTCCCGTCGACGCCGCTGAGCCGCTTCGCATCGTTCTCGATGTGTCTTCGGTTGAAACCAATGTCACCGTCACCGTCACCCGAACCGAGGAAGATTCACTCAACGCCAGCATTGCGGTGATCACTATCGACAGCCTCGGCGTGACCGCGGCTCGGACTGCGGATGACACGCTTCGACAGATCCCCGGTTTTCAGCTTTTTCGGCGTAGCGGGAGCCGGACGACAAACCCGACCGCACAGGGTGCAAACCTACGCGGCGTGTCGGGCAGCGGTGCGTCGCGGACCACTGTTTTGTTCGACGGTCTGTCGCTGAATGACGCGTTCGGCGGTTGGACGTATTGGTCGCGTGTGCCGATGATCGCGGTCGAGCAGATCGAGGTTTTCCGCGGCGGTGCGAGTTCGTTTTACGGCAGCGGCGGCCTTAGCGGTGCGATAAATATCGTTCCCGTAAAGCGTAGCGGAGAGAAATTTCTGCTCAAAGCCGAAACCTCGGCCGCGAGTCAAAACACGGGCGATCTGAGTGCTTTGCTGCTCGCTTCACGCGGCCTTTGGCACGTCGATCTGATCGGCGACGTGTTCAGAACCGGCGGCTACATTCCTGTCGAAGAAGCATCCCGCGGCAGCGTTGATACGCCCGCAGCGTCGCGGCACGGGAGTTTGATATTGAAGATCGGCAGGAGTTTTGGCGAAACGGGCCGCGTTTTCGCACGCGGCAACTTGTTTCGCGAACGCCGCGACAACGGCACACGCCTGACCGACAATCAGACGAATTTCCGCCAGCTTGCGTTCGGTGCCGATGCGGCGTCACAGCGTTACGGCGAGATGCAATTTCGTGCTTTCGGCGAGCGGCAGGTTTACGATCAGACATTCTCCGCCGTCGCCACGGATCGGGAAAGCGAAACGCTGACGCGGCTGCAGCGAGTGCCTTCGAACGCCGTCGGAGCGAGCATTTTCTGGCGAAAACGGCTGTCCGATCATTCGTTCGCGGCGTCTGCCGAAATGCTGCGAACCCGCGGTTTCAGCGACGAGGTCGGCTACATTGCAGGAGATCCTGCGAACGTCAGCCGATCGGGCGGCGAGGCACGCGACCTGTCATTTTTTATACAAGATAATTGGAAAGCTCTGCCGAAATTTTCTCTCAATCTCTCCGCACGCATCGATGCGCGGCAAAATTCTGACGGCATCGCGACGACGCGAACCATCGCAACCGGCAATGTCACAGAGACGCGTTTTCCCGACCGCAGCGATACATCATTCAGCCCGCGCATTGCCGCCGTTTTCGACATCAATGATGCCGCGGCTGTTTATGCGTCATACGCACGGTCGTTTCGAGCACCGTCGCTGAACGAGCTTTACCGCGGCTTTCGCGTCGGCAACATTGTGACGGAAGCAAACGCGTTCCTAACGCCTGAGCGTGCGAACACGTTCGAGGCCGGCGGCAGCTATTCGCTGACAAACCCGACGCTGATACTGCGTGCGAGCGTCTATTCGACGCGCGTCATCGATCCCGTCGTCAGCATAACGACGTCGTCCACGCCGACGCTCATCACGCGGCAGCGGCGGAATGTCGGTTCGACGCTGAGCCGCGGTTTCGAGGCGGATATGCAGTTTTGGCCGATGGCGAAACTGAAACTAAACGCGGGCTATCTCTTCGTAGATGCAAAGATCAGCAGCTTTCCCGCCGATCCGGCACTCGTCGGCAACGCTCTGCCGCAGGTCGCCCGCCACAGTTTTACCGCACAGGCTCGATACGACATCGGCAGACGCTGGAACGTATCGACGCAGCTACGAGCTTCGTCGTCGCAATTTGAGGACGACCGAAACACGCTGCTGCTCAGAAAATATTTCACCGCCGACGCCCGTGCCGCGCATAAATTCTCTGACGCCGTCGAGGCGTTACTCGCTATCGAGAACCTTTTCAATTCACGCTATGACATCGGCCGAACGCCCGTCCGCACGATCGCCGCACCGCGTTCCGTCCGCCTCGGCTTGCGTATCAATTTACCCAAGCGATAGATTAGGAGTTTGCGATTTGAGCCACAGAGAGCACCGAGGTCTCCGAGGGTGACTGATCAGTATCAAGATTCCTCAGTGACCTCTGTGTTCTCTGTGGCAATAGTTTTTTTATGACCGAACCGAACAAGATCATCTTTTCGATGGTCAAAGTATCAAAGTTTTACGACAAAAAGCCCGTTCTGAAGGACATTTATCTGTCTTTCTTCTACGGTGCAAAGATCGGCGTTTTGGGCCTGAACGGTGCAGGCAAATCGAGCCTGCTGCGGATCATCGCCGGCACTGACAAGGAGTTCAACGGCGAGGTCGTTTTTTCAAAAGGCTATTCGGTCGGCTATCTCGAACAGGAGCCAAAGCTCGACGAATCGAAGACCGTCCAGCAGATCGTTGAAGAGACCGTTCAATCGACCGTCGATCTGCTGAAGGAATACGAGGAAATTAACGCGAAATTTGCCGAGCCGATGGACGACGACGCGATGAACGCGCTGATCGAACGCCAGGGCGAGGTTCAGGAAAAGCTCGACGCGGCGGATGCTTGGGACCTAGATTCGCGGCTCGAGATGGCGATGGACGCGCTTCGATGTCCGCCGCCGGATACGCCGATCAAGAACCTTTCGGGCGGTGAAAAACGCCGTGTCGCTCTGTGCCGTCTGCTGCTGCAAAAGCCCGACATCCTGTTGCTCGACGAGCCGACGAACCACCTCGACGCCGAGACGGTCGCGTGGCTCGAACAGCACCTGCAGCGTTACGAAGGCACGATCATCGCCGTAACGCACGACCGCTATTTCCTCGACAATATCGCCGGCTGGATACTCGAACTTGACCGAGGCGAAGGCATCCCGTTCAAGGGAAATTACTCGTCCTGGCTCGAACAGAAACAGGCACGGCTCGCTCAGGAACAGAAGTCTGAGGACAAGCGTGCCAAGACGCTCGAACGCGAGCTCGAATGGATCCGTATGTCGCCGAAAGGGCGTCATGCGAAATCGAAAGCGCGCATTAACGACTACGAAAAGCTCGTCGCGACCGAATCCGAAAAACGCAGCGAGGAGCTCGAGATCTTCATTCCGCCCGGCGAACGTTTGGGCGATACGGTCATCGAGGCGCACGGCGTTTCGAAAGCATACGGCGACAAACTGCTTTTCGAGAACCTCGAATTCTCGCTGCCGCCGGGCGGCATCGTCGGCGTGATCGGCCCCAACGGCGCCGGCAAGACGACGCTGTTTCGGCTCATCACGGGACAAGACCAGCCCGACAGCGGCACGTTCAAGGTCGGACCGACCGTGAAGCTCGGCTACGTCGATCAGTCGCGTGATTCGCTTGCGGACGATAAGACAGTTTGGGACGAGATATCTGACGGGCTCGATATCATTCAGCTCGGCAAGCGCGAGGTGAATTCGCGGGCGTATGTTTCGCGGTTCAATTTTTCAGGCTCTGATCAGCAAAAGCGCGTCGGCCAGCTTTCGGGCGGCGAACGCAACCGCGTGCATCTCGCCAAGATGCTGAAATCGGGTGCCAACGTCATTCTGCTCGACGAGCCGACGAACGATCTGGACGTGAACACGATGCGTGCGCTCGAAGAGGCTCTGGAGAACTTCGCGGGCTGCGCCGTCGTAATATCACACGACCGCTGGTTCCTCGACCGCATCGCGACGCACATCTTGGCGTTCGAGGGCGACAGCCATGTTGAATATTTTGACGGCAATTACAGCGAGTACGAGGCCGATCGCAAACGCCGTCTCGGCCACGACGCGGATCAGCCGCACCGCATCAAATACCGAAGTTTGACGCGTGCGTAGATCTCTTCAGTGGATAGTGACAAGTTGATAGTGGATAGTTACAAATCGTCACTTCACCTTAAAACTATCTACTGAAGTTTTTGGATCTCCCCGGATTCAAAATGCACTTTTTTATACGACTTACGATCTCGTGCGCATTTGCCGGAGTTATAGCGGCGTGCGGCGGCAAGGTCGAAACACCGCAAAATATCGAAGCGACGGCGCAATTGCCGCCGCTTTCATCGCCTTCGCCGACGCCGACCCCGGAAACTCCCGATCTGCAGGCTGAATTGACCGACAGCAAATACGCCGAGACGTCGTCGCCGATCGGCAAATTCGATTTCCGCAATTTCAAATACGAGCTTCCACGCGGTTGGCAAAATCCTGATGGCACGACGGACATAGAACTTCAAAACGGGAAGGCAGAGCCTGTCGCAAAAGACCTGGCCCCGAGCAATGTCGAAGCCGCGGAGATCGCAGATAAGAGCCGGCAGCGTATCGGTATGTCGCTCGTTTCTGTGAAATATTTCGATGCCACCGGCGACGGAAATGATGAGGCAGTCGTCGTGCTCAAGATCGAAACAGGCGGAGCCGCCATTCCGCAGATCGTTTACGTTTTCGGGTGGAAAGATGAAAAGCCGGAGCTTTTGTGGCATTTTCGCACAGGCGACCGGGCCGAAGGCGGCTTGAAATGCCTTGCTCCGAAAGACGGCATGCTCGCCGTCGAGCTTTACGGGCAGGACCGCTTCATTCTCGGTCAGATCGAAACCGGCCGCATCGAGGACGACCGTCCGCAGATCTGCTGCCCGACGCACTACACGCGTTCCGTTTATAAATGGAACGGCAAAAATTTCCTGATTCAGGGCAAACGTCTTACATTTCCTATCGACGACCCCGCCGCACTGCCCGTTGAGAACATGGGCGAAAAGGTATCGCAAAAGAAGAAATAAGAGTAAACTGCGACTTGAGTTTATTCGTAAGAGGTTTCAGTATGGGCAACTCAAAACGTCTTATTTTCTTGATCGCCGCGGCAGCTGTGCTGCTGGCGATACCGGCGATCGCGATGATATTCACCGCTGAAGTGAATTGGACAGCGTTGGATTTCGTGGTCGGCGGCGTACTGTTGTTTGGAACGGGAATCCTCTGTGAGCTTGCGTTGCGGCTGCTGCAAAAGACATCGCACCGCATGATAGCATGCGCCGTGATACTGCTGGCGTTGTTCATCATTTGGGCAGAGCTCGCTGTGGGAATCGTCGGAACGCCATTCGCCGGTAGTTAAGGAACGAATTCAGATCTCAACCAATTTATCGATAGTATATCCGCTCGCTGTTATAATGACGGTGAATGCGCGACCTTATCCGCGAATACATCACATACGCCCGCGTTGAAAAGGGCCTCGCCGCGAATTCGCTCAACGCCTACGAGGCGGATCTGCGGCGGTTCGAGCGTTGGGCGGAAGATTGCGGCATCGCTCTGACGGCGATGACGCGCGTTGACCTGCGCGAATGGCTCATGGACCTGGCGGCGAGAGGTTTGGCGGTGAATTCGCGTCGGCGAATGATCAGCAGCGTTCGGCGTTTTTATGCTTTTCTGCTTGCCGAGGAGCATATCACTGCCGATCCCGCAGACGACCTTACCTCGCCGCAGCAGGGCGTTCATCTGCCGAAATTCCTAAACACGACTGAGATCGAAATGCTGTTCGCTGTGCCGGACGTTTCGACTCTTTCAGGCCTGCGCGATCGTGCCATTCTTGAGCTGATGTATGCCTGCGGCCTGCGTGTTTCTGAGGTGGTCGATCTGCGAATCCAAGATATCGACATAGACGGCGGCATTTTGACCGCAACGGGAAAAGGCTCGAAAACACGCAAAATTCCCGTCGGCACGTCCGCCGCCGAATGGGTGAAAAGCTATCTCGCGGCACGGCGAAAGGCCGGCAACAACAGCGTTGACGTCAGTCCGCAGCTTTTCGTTTCAGAACGTGGAGCACCGCTGACGCGCCAGCATATCTATCTGATGATCAGCGAATACGCTGAAAAATGCGGGCTCGAAGGCGTTTCGCCGCACACGCTGCGGCATTCTTTCGCGACGCATCTCGTCCAAAACCGCGCCGACATACGCAGCGTCCAACAGATGCTCGGCCACGCCGACATTTCCACCACGCAGATCTACACGCACATCACCGGCGCACACCTGAAAAAGGCATACGAGGATTTTCATCCGCGCTCGAAGAAGTCATAGAGCCCGCGATCATGCTAAAATTGTGGTTCCATACAATTTTATGCATGACGAGATAAAACTTCCTGACGAACGGGAGCTTTTGGGTGAAGGCTCGCGGCGAGATTTCCTGAAAAGGTCTGCACTTGCGGGCATCGGTGCGGCGGCGATAACGCTGATGGATGTCGTTCCCGCAGTTGCCAGCGAACCTGCGGTCGAGGGCGGCATCGCGGTCGAAAAGCTCACCGTAAAGCTCAGCATCAACGGCAAAGAACACAGCTTGCCCATTGATACGCGGACATCGCTGCTCGACGCCATGCGTGAACAGCTTGAGCTGACGGGCTCGAAAAAAGGCTGCGATCACGGCCAATGCGGTGCGTGTACGGTCATCATCGACGGGCGCCGGGAGCTTTCGTGCTTGACGCTTGCCGCAATGTGCGGCGAACGCCGCGTTACGACCATCGAAGGACTCGCCGACGGCGAAAAACTGCATCCGATGCAGGCTGCATTCGTCGAATTCGACGGCCTGCAGTGCGGCTATTGCACTCCGGGGCAGATATGTTCGGCTGTCGCGATGCTCGACGAAGCGAAGCGTGGCGACGTGAGTTACGCTACCGAAAACCTCGCCGCGGGCTCGCCGAAACTGACAAAAGCTGAGATCAAGGAACGCATGAGCGGCAATATCTGCCGCTGCGGTGCTTATCCGAACATCGTCGCCGCGATCGAGGAAGTCCACGCAGGAGGTGCGAAATGAGGCCATTTGCTTTCAAACGCGTTTCTGCACCTGCCGATGCCGCAAAGCTCGTCGCCGCGAACCGCAACGCGCGTTTTATCGCGGGCGGAACGAACCTGATCGACCTGATGAAAGAGAACGTCGATCGGCCTGATGAGCTTGTCGATATCTCGCGGCTCGAACTCGCAGCGATACGGCGAACTCCGGACGGCGGCGTCTCGATCGGAGCGTTGGCGAAAAATTCCGACACGGCGAACAATCCGCTCGTCCGCAGCCAATTTCCGCTGCTTACGCAGGCAATTCTCTCCGGTGCGTCGCCGCAGATACGCAATATGGCGACGAACGGCGGCAATCTGCTGCAGCGGACGCGATGTGCTTATTTTTACGACCTCGGGACGCGGTGCAATAAGCGTCAGCCCGGCTCCGGCTGCGGTGCGAAGGACGGCCTGAACCGCTATTCCGCCGTATTCGGATGGAGCGATTCTTGTGTGGCCGTGCATCCGTCAGATATGTGCGTCGCTCTGGCGGCGCTCGACGCGGTGGTTAACGTTCGTCAGCCGGACGGCAAGGAGCGAAAGATAAAATTCGCCGACTTTCACCGCCTTCCCGGCGACTTGCCGGAACTCGACAATAACCTCTCGCATGGCGAACTGATCACATCGATCGACATTCCGAAAAGCAATTTCGGGCAGAATACCTATTATCTAAAGGTCCGCGACCGTGCGAGCTATGCATTCGCACTCGTCTCCGTCGCGGCCGCGGTCGAGCTGGACAAAGGCGTGATAAAGCAGGCCCGCATCGCTCTTGGCGGCGTCGCTCATAAACCGTGGCGTTGCACCGAAGCCGAGCGTTTTCTCGCCGGCAAAAAGCTCGATGCCGCGATCCTCAAACAGGCCGCCGACCTCGCGGTAAAGGACGCAAAGCCGCTTTCTGACAACGCGTACAAGGTCCGGATGACGCAGCGTTCGGTCGAGCGTGCATTAAGGAGGGCAGCTAAAATATGAGGCAGGACGATCTGAGACGACAGCCGAGCCGCGTCGATGGACGTGCGAAAGTGACGGGAAAGGCAACGTATATCGCCGAATTTCGCTTCCCGAATATGGCGTACGGCTATCTTGTGCAATCCACGATCGCGAAGGGCAAAATTCGCGATATCGATACAGCGGAAGCAGAAAAACAGCCCGGCGTGATAAAGGTGCTCTCGCACAAGAATCTGCCGAAACTCGCCGTGCCGACGCCGGCTCCGGACGCCATACCGAGGCCTTTTTATGCGTTGACGAGCGACGAGATACGTTTCAATGCCCAGCCGATCGCCGTCGTCGTCGCCGAGACGTTTGAAGAGGCCCGCTATGCCGCGTCGCTTGTCAAAGTGACGTATGAACAGGCTTCACACGCGACCGACCTTCGCGGCGTTCTGGGCAGTGCATTCGTGCCCGGCCGCGAACAGCCCGACCGCGGCAAGCCCGAAGATGCGTTCGCCGCCGCCGAATTCAAGGTCGAGGCGGAATACTACATACCCATCGAACACCACAATGCGATGGAGCCGCACGCGACGGTCGCGAATTGGGAAGACGGCAAGCTGACCGTTTACGACAAGACGCAGGGAATTCAGGGAACGACAGGCTATCTGGCGACGGCGTTCGGCATCGAAAGGGCAAACATTCGCGTGCTTTCGCCTTTCGTCGGCGGTGCTTTTGGTGCGGCTTTGCGGCCCGGGCCGAATCTGATCGTCGCGGCGATGGCGTCGCGCGAATTGAAGCGTCCCGTAAAGGTCGTCTATTCACGCCGCCAGCTTGCGACAGCGCACGGCTATCGCCCCGAATCGATACAGAACATAAAGGTCTCTGCCGACAAGGACGGCAAGCTGACGTCGATCATCCATCAGGCGGTTCACAACACGTCCGCATACGAGAATTTTTCCGAAGGCCTCGTCGGCGTTTCCCGCGGGCTTTATGCCTGCCCGAATGTGCGGACGGTCGCAAAGATCGCGCGCACCGATCTGCAGACGCCGCTTTGGATGAGGTCGCCGGGCGTGGTTTCGGGCATTTTCGCTCTGGAATCGGCGCTCGACGAGCTTTCGTACAAGCTGAAGCTCGATCCGCTCGAACTCCGCCTGCGAAATTACGCCGAGACCGACCCCGAAACAGGAAGGCCGTTTTCCAGCAAGGAGCTCCGCGAATGTTACAAACAGGGAGCTGAGCGTTTTGGCTGGAGCAAGCGCAACCCCGAGCCGCGGTCCATGCGCGACGGAAAATATCTCGTCGGCTGGGGCCTCGCGACCGGAACCTGGCCCGCAAGCCAGGCACCTGCATCGGCTCGCGTGATCTTGAATGCCGACGGCACGGCCCGCGTCGAGAGCGGCACGACCGACATCGGTCCCGGCACATACACGACGATGACGATCATCGCGTCGGAGGTTCTGGGGCTGCCGATCGAAAAGATCACGTTCGTGCTCGGCGACAGCGATATGCCGCCGACGCCCGGGCAAGGCGGTTCAACGACGACCTCGAGCGTCGGCACCGCTGTTAAAGAGGCGAGTGAATTGGCGTTGAAAGCGCTTGTTGACGCCGCGAACGCCAAAGAAAATTCGCCGTTTCGCGGCGTGGCTTTCGATCAGCTCGTTTTCGAGAACGGTTCGGCCGCGGTAAAGGGACGCCCGGAAACCCGCCGCAGTTTTCAGGACATATTAAAAGGACACAGCGAGAGCAGCATTTCGGTGCTCCACCGTTCTGCACCCGATGCGGCCGAACGCGGCAAATACCTGATCGCCTCGCACGGCGCTCAATTCGTCGAGGTCAAGGTGGACGAAGAAATAGGGCAAGTTCGCGTCACCCGCGTCGTTCAGGGTACGGCGGCCGGGCGAATAATCAACCCGAAGGGAGCACACAGCCAGGAAATGGGCGGCGTCGTTTGGGGCATCGGCATGGCGTTGATGGAGCATACTGAGGTCGATCACAAGCTCGGCCGTATCATGAATCCGAACCTTGCCGGCTATCACGTGCCCGTAAATGCGGATATCGGCGTCATCGAAACGATCTTTGTTCCAGAAGAGGACAAGATAGTTAATCCGCTCGGCGCAAAAGGCCTCGGCGAGCTCGGTTTGGTGGGAATTCCGGCTGCGATCGCCAACGCGATCTATCACGCTACGGGAAAACGCATCCGTAGCCTGCCGATCACGCCTGACAAGCTGATCTGATACAGCGCCGAAATAACGCTGTTTTGGCGCTTGCGCGCTATTTACTGTTTAGATATCATTGGAAATTTGCCAATTGGCTCTAAAAGCCGGTTATGGCATCTTAACAATTTGGTTTGCATGGGTGGTCGAGTGGTTAATGGCACCGGGCTGTAAACCCGGCGGAGTAACATCCTACGTAGGTTCGAATCCTACCCCATGCACCATTAGGCCTTGGAATTTCAGATCGCGTATTTGAGATTCCGGAAATGGGCGGGAGTAGCTCAGTTGGTAGAGCGTCAGCCTTCCAAGCTGAATGTCGCGAGTTCGAGCCTCGTCTCCCGCTCCATTGATTTTGGCGGTTCGCCCAAGTAGCTCAGGGGTAGAGCGCTTCCTTGGTAAGGAAGAGGTCACGGGTTCAAATCCCGTCTTGGGCTCCAGAAGTTGGTAAATGGGCCTCGGACCGTTGGTTCAGAGATCTGAAATTTAGAGAAGAGGAAGCAAATGAGCAAAGAGAAATTCGATCGCAGCAAGCCGCACGTGAACATCGGTACGATCGGTCACGTTGACCACGGGAAGACGACGTTGACGGCGGCGATCACGAAAGTGATGTCAAAGCACAACCCGAAGATGGTGGTGCGAGCGTTTGACAGTATTGACAACGCGCCGGAAGAGAAAGCGAGGGGCATCACGATCGCGACAGCACGTTGAGTATGAGACGGCGAACCGCCACTATGCACACGTTGACTGTCCGGGCCACGCTGACTACGTGAAGAACATGATCACGGGAGCGGCACAGATGGACGGAGCGATCCTTGTGGTGGCAGCGACGGACGGCCCGATGCCGCAGACGCGTGAGCACATCCTCTTGGGCCGCCAGGTAGGCGTGCCTTCGATGGTGGTGTTCATGAACAAAGTGGACATGGTCGATGACGAAGAGCTGCTGGAGCTTGTCGAGATGGAAGTTCGCGAACTTCTCTCGTCGTATGAGTTCCCGGGCGACGAGATCCCTGTAGTAAGGGGCTCGGCACTGAAGGCCCTGGAAGGCGATCCGGCATGGGAAGCAAAGATCGACGAACTGATGCAGGCAGTGGATGACTACATCCCGACACCCGCACGCGAGACGGACAAGCCGTTCCTGATGCCTGTCGAAGATATCTTCACCATTCAGGGACGCGGAACGGTCGCAACGGGACGTATCGAACGCGGAGTGATCAGCGTGAACGAGCCTGTGGAGATCGTGGGCATCAAAGAGACACGCAACTCCGTTGTAACGGGCGTCGAGATGTTCAAGAAGCTTCTTGATTCGGGAATGGCAGGCGACAACGTCGGACTGCTGCTCCGCGGTGTTGAGCGTAAAGAGATCGAACGCGGACAGGTCATCGCCAAACCGGGCTCGATCACGCCGCACACGAAGTTCAAGGCAGAAGCATACGTCCTCACGAAAGAAGAGGGCGGACGCCACACGCCGTTCTTTACGGGCTATCGTCCGCAGTTCTACTTCCGTACAACTGACGTAACGGGCGTAGCACACCTGCCGGCAGGCGTCGAGATGGTGATGCCGGGCGACAACATCCAGATGGAGATCGAGCTGATCGCACCGATCGCCATGGAAAAAGGACTCCGCTTCGCTATCCGCGAAGGCGGCCGCACCGTCGGTGCCGGCACCGTGTCGGAGATAGTTGAATAAAAGTCAGTTGTCAGTTGTCAGTTGTCGGTCGCCGGAAAAAGGCACTGACAACTGGCTGCCGGCAACCGGCGACTGAGGAAGTATGCCGAGAGATAACATAATTTTGCAGTGCACGGAGTGCAAAGAGCGCAACTACGTGACGACCAAGAACAAAAAGAACACGCCCAACAGGCTGGAGTTCAAAAAGTTCTGCCGTCGCTGCCGCAAGCACCAGCTGCACCGCGAGAATAAATAGTAATTCGCAGTGCAAAATGCACAATTATCGCATTTATCATTTTGCACTTTGCATTTGGTCTTAGGGGTATGGTGTCAATGGTTAGCATGGAGGTCTCCAAAACCTTAGGTCCGGGTTCGAGTCCTGGTACCCCTGCCATTTGAAGCATTTAGGAGAGACTTAGGTGTCAGAAGCAGCCTCGATAGAGGGAAAAAGAAAAGAAGGCGTCGGCGAATTCATACAGAAAACGCGCGCCGAGCTCGATAAAACGACGTTCCCGTCGTCCAGCGACGTAAAAGGAACGACGATCATCGTGCTGATCTGCGTCGTATTTTTTGCGGTCTATCTGTTCTTGGTCGATAAAGGATGGGTTTACATTCTCGAAGGCCTGACGTGGCTCGTCAACAAGATCGCGGGCGTCTAAGGGATATTTGAAATGAAACAGTGGTATTTCATACACACGTATTCCGGGCACGAGAATAAGGTCGTCGAAAGCCTCAACGCGCGTATCCGCGACCTGGAACTTGCCGAGCTGATCACGGGCGTTCTGCTCCCGAAAGAAAAGGTCGTAGAGCTTCGCGGCAACAAAGAGGTCGTTTCCGAGCGAATGTTCTATCCGGGCTATGTGCTGGTCGAGATCGAATGTGACGATTCCGGCAAGATACCCGACAACGTTTTTCACGCGATCAAATCGACGCCGAAAGTGACGGGCTTCCTCGGCGGCCGCCAGCCGACGCCGCTTTCGCAGGCAGAGGTCGATCAGATCGTACACAATATCGAGGTCGCGACCGAAAAGCCGAAACCGAAGTTCACCTATCAGGTCGGCGAGGTCGTGCGTATCAAATCGGGGCCTTTCGCCAGCTTTACAGGCAAGGTCGAAGAGGTCAACGAGGACAAAGCGCTTCTCAAGGTCTCGATCACAATTTTCGGGCGTTCTACGCCGTATGAACTTAGTTTCCTTGAGGTGGAAAAGGTCACCTTTGCGGAAGAGAATTAACCGTCGGGGACGCAGGCTGCCAGCCTGCATCTCCCGGCAAAATGAGGACATTCCCGGGCGAAAGTTCGGGATCGTAAATCGAAGAAGGAGAAGAATTCAGGCAAGGCTGCCTGCGTTCCGACAAGAATGGCAAAGAAGATAGAAGGTTACATTAAGCTGCAGATACCTGCGGGCAAAGCAAATCCGGCTCCGCCGATCGGCCCGGCTTTGGGTCAGCACGGCGTCAACATCATGGAATTCTGCAAGGCGTTCAACGCCAAAACGCAGAACGACGACCCGGACATGAAAATTCCGGTGGTCATCACGGTTTACGCGGACCGTTCGTTCACTTTTGAAACGAAAACACCGCCGGCCGCGGACCTGCTCCGCAAGGCGTCCGGCATCGCGAAAGGCTCGGGTAAACCGAACCGCGAAAAAGCGGGAACGATCTCTAAGGCTCAGATCGAAGAGATCGCCAAAAAGAAGATGCAGGACCTGAACACGACGAACCTCGAATCCGCAATGCGGACCATCGAAGGAACGGCGAGGTCAATGGGACTGACAGTCGAAGGTTAAGGTAAAAGGAAAAAGGTAAAAGGAAAAACTATTTTTGCCTTTTGCCTTTGACCTTTCTCCTTGGGAGAGCAGCAATGCTGCTCGTTATTACCTGGAGGTAAAATGAAAAGAGGCAAGAAATATCGAGCCGCGCTCGAAAAGATTGAGCACGGCAAAAAGTACACGCTTGACGAAGCGATCGGCAAACTGAAAGAGATCGCTTTCGCCAAGTTCGACGAAACGGTCGAATTGACAATGTGGCTGGGCGTTGACCCGCGTAAAGCGGATCAGCTGGTTCGCGGTACGGTCGTGCTCCCGCACGGACTCGGCGGAGCGGCAAAACGCGTGGTCGTTATCGCACAGGGCGACAAGATCCGCGAGGCCGAGGAGGCCGGTGCGGACATCGCAGGCGGCGACGACATCGTTGACAAGATCAAAGGCGGCTGGCTGGATTTTGACGCACTCATTGCGACGCCCGACATGATGGGCAAGGTCGGCCAGTTGGGTAAGGTCCTCGGTCCTCGAGGCCTGATGCCGAATCCGAAAACAGGCACAGTTACGATGGACGTGAAAACGGCCGTCGAAGAAACGAAGGCAGGTAAAGTGGAATACCGCGTCGACAAGACGGGCGTCATCCACACGCCGGTCGGCAAAGTGTCTTTCGATGAGACAAAGCTCGCCGAAAATACAAAGGTTCTGATCAACGCGGTGATGAAGGCAAAGCCGACCACCGCAAAAGGCCGTTATCTGAAAAAGATCAATCTGGCCGCGACGATGAGCCCGGGCGTTCTGCTCGATGAGCTGTCGTATATCTAAGTGAGGAGGCTTTGGCAGCAGATGTCCGCACAAACGGGCACGCTGCCGAGAGTTAAAAAATGAAATCAAGAGAAACAAAAGCAAACGACCTGGCCGTCCTCACCGAATCGCTGCAGAATTCCAAGTCCGCGATGGTGATGAGCTTTACAGGGCTCACGGTCGCCAAGGATCAGGAATTTCGCAACGCTCTGCGTGAGGCAGGCGCACAGTATCAGGTAGTAAAGAACACGCTGGCACGCATCGCCGTCAAAGGCACGCCGTATGAAGGCGTGACCGACGCGCTGAAAGGCGTGACCGCGATCGCATGGACCGAGAATGATCCCGTCGTGCTGTCAAAGGCAGTGACGAAGTTCATGAAGGACAACTCGGACATCTACACCTTCAAGTCCGGAGTTGTCGATGGAAAGGTCGTCGATCTCGGCCAACTGACCACGATCGCGAACCTGCCTTCGAAAGAAGAACTCATCTCGAAACTGCTTTACGTGCTCAACGCACAAGCACAGCGTATCGTCACGGTCATCAACGCGGTTCCGCGCGACCTTGCGGTCGTGATCAAGCAGATCGGCGAGCAGGAAGGCCGTGCAGCGGGAGAGCCCGCTGCAGCCGCAGAAGCACCGGCTGAAGAGGCAGTAGCAGAAGCTCCTGCGGAAGAACCGGCAGTTGAAGCAGCGGCAGAAGAAACTCCGACGGCAGAAGCACCGGCTGAAGAAGCCGCGGCAGAAGCACCTGCTGAGGAAGCACCTGCGGAGGAAGCACCTGCTGAAGAAGCACCTGCTGAAGAAGCTCCGGCAGAAGAGCCGGCAGCGGAATAGGTTTTTGAGATCTGGTGTTCTCAAAGGAATTTGAGATATCAGATCTTGAATTTGAAAAAATGCGGACGGCGGCGTCCGCAAACAGCCGTACTCAAGGAAAACGAGCCGAGTGATTTGTCAGGTCGCTTGGCTTCGGACGGCCGAAGAAAGGAGATGCAGCCCGTTCTTTGAGCGTCCCTGGGTTCTAGCGGCAAATACGCGGTAAATGGTGAATCGCAATTAGTAAATAGAGCTTTTCTATTCACGATTTACTATTAACTATTTACTAAGAAACAGAACCCTAAACAGGAGATAGATAAAAATCATGGCAATTACAAAAGACGACGTAGTCGAATATTTGAAGAACATGTCGCTTCTCGAAGCGTCAGAATTGGTCAAGGAACTCGAAGAGGTCTTCGGTGTTTCGGCAGCGGCAGCAGCGGCTCCGGTAATGGTGGCAGCGGCCGGTGCAGGCGCAGGCGATGCCGGCGGTGCAGCTGAAGAGAAAGACTCGTATGATGTCGTTCTCGCTTCGGCCGGCGGCAACAAGATCGCCGTCATTAAGGTCGTCCGCGAAGTTGTCGCGGGCCTCGGCCTCAAGGAAGCCAAGGATCTCGTCGACGGCGCTCCGAAAGCCCTCAAAGAAGGCGTTTCGAAGGCAGAAGCCGACGATATCAAGGCAAAATTGACCGAAGCCGGCGCAACCGTCGAGGTCAAATAACCTTTTCGACGATACGGATCGGGGCCGTGTTTCGGCACGGCCCCTAGTTTTCCTTGCGCGCTTGACGCAAATAGGACTATACTTATCGTTTCACGTAAATTGCCTCTTGCCCGGCGTGGGACGGAGCGATATCAGCGTGGAATTGGCAGCGGCGATGGAATGGGCCTAAAGGCCTGTAAACGTGGGGAGTGAGTGTCTCTTTTTTGGCACGCCCGAAAATTATATTCACAGCGATAGCTGCTGAAAAGCGGTCTGGGCATCGTTTGCCCTAGGCCGCGTTTGCCGTCTTTACCGAAAGGGCGAGTGCTTTTTCAACGGGGTAATCCTAGCAGTAAAGGCCGCCGAAATCAATAGGTTTTTTT
The DNA here is from genome assembly GCA_016700075.1 of Acidobacteriota bacterium. NCBI lineage: Bacteria > Pseudomonadati > Acidobacteriota > Acidobacteriota bacterium. The sequence continues at coordinate 2,360,906 of CP065000.1, forward strand.
GAACCCGCTAAATTCATATGATCAATAATCCTCTTCAAAATTCACCGAACGGGCTGGGGCTCAGAACGAGCCGTTCGCCGGAGCGCGTAGATTTTTCAAAGATCTACACCACGGCACAGATCCCGAACCTGATAGAGGTACAGCGAGAATCCTATAACCGCTTTCTGCAGATGGACCTGATCCCCGAAGAAAGGGACCACATCGGCCTGCAGTCGGTTTTCTCGTCAATTTTCCCTGTCTCGGATTTTCGCGAGACCGCGACGCTGGAGTACGTCGAATATCAGATCGGCAACTGGCAGTGCAAGTGCGGCAACCTCGAAGGCCTCGAGCATCTGCGGTCCAACTGTAAGAACTGCTCGGCAAAGATCAAGGTCGATCCGTTCAACCCGGCCGAAGTGCTTTGTAAGAACTGCGGCATCTTCAACGCCGTCCGCCCGAACCTCTGCAACAACTGCGGCGAGCCGGTCGGCCTGAAGCACAAGCACGACCAGCAGGAATGTCAGGAACGCGGAATGTCGTACAGCGTGCCGCTGAAGGTCAAGATCCGCCTGACGGTCTTCGACAAGGACGCCGAGACCGGCGTTTCGACCGTTCGAGATATCAAGGAAGAGGACGTTTTCTTTGGCGAGATACCGCTGATGACCGACAACGGTACGTTCATCATCAACGGAACCGAGCGCGTCATCGTATCGCAGCTTCACCGCTCGCCCGGCGTTTTCTTCAAGGGCGACCGCGACGAATTTCTGGCGAAGATCATCCCGTACCGCGGCTCGTGGGTCGAATTCGAATACGATCAGAAAGAGATCCTCCACGCACGCTTGGGCAAACGCAAGCTCATCGCGACGTCGTTCCTCCGCGTGCTCGGCCTGTGGCTAAATCCGCAGATCGACATGAAGACCGTTTCGGACAGCATTCTGGAGCAGGTCGTCAAGGAAGCGGAATTCAGCGATGCCGAGATACTGAAGCTTTTCTACACGACCGACGAGATCGAGATCGATAAAGGCAACGTCTATTTAAAGGTCAAAGAGGACGGCAAGACGCATCTCGTAGGCCTGCGCGCCGATGAGGACATCAAGGATAAGAAAGAGGACGTTGTCCGCAAGGGCAAAAAGATCACTAAGATGGCGCTCGCCGAACTGCAGCGTATGGGCACGTCCCGCGTTGCCGTAATGGCGGCCGACCTTGAGGGAGTTTACGCCCTCGACGACATCATCAATACCGAAACAGGCGAGGTCATCGTCGAATCGAACACCGAGATCACCGCGGGCAAACTGCAGCAGATCATCGAAGAAGGCGTTTCGAACCTGACCGTCTTTTTCCCGAAGCAGGACGAGATCGGCGAGATCATCTCAGCGACCATTCGTAAAGACCCGATCAAAAAGCCCGTTGACGCACTGCTCGAGATCTACCGCAAGATGCGTCCCGGCGATCCGCCGACCGTTCCGACCGCATATCGGCTGATCGAGGGAATGTTCTTTGATACGCGCAGATTCGATCTGTCGCGGGTCGGGCGCCTCAAATTCAATATCAAGATGGGCCGTCCTGAAAAGGACCGCATCAACGATCCGCTGCTGCAGCCGACGGATTTCCTCGACGTGGTGAATTATCTGCTTCGCATGAAACGCGACAGCAATCATTATTCGCAGGACGACATCGACCACCTGGGCAACCGCCGCGTACGCGCGGTCGGCGAACTCCTGGAAAATCAGTTCCGCATCGGCCTCGAACGCATGGAACGCGCTATCAAGGAGAAGATGTCCATACAGCAGGACATGAACACCACGATGCCGCGTGACCTGGTCAACGCAAAGCCGGTGACCGCCGCGGTCCGCGAGTTCTTCGGTTCGTCGCAGCTCTCGCAGTTCATGGACCAGACGAATCCGCTGTCCGAGATCACGCACAAACGCCGCCTGTCGGCGCTCGGGCCGGGCGGACTTTCGCGTGAGCGTGCGGGCTTTGAGGTTCGCGACGTTCACCCGACGCACTACGGCCGCATCTGCCCCATCGAGACGCCTGAAGGCCCGAACATCGGACTCATCTCGTCGCTGTCGTGTTTTGCACGCATCAACGAATACGGCTTTATCGAATCGCCCTACCGCAAGGTCGTTGACGGCCGCGTTATCGAATACGTGCTCGTCCAAAACGGCGGCGATACGAAATTCAAGCCGGGCGATCACGTACCGCTCGAAGATGTCGAGGCAGCCAACAAGAAGATCAAGGACGGCAAAAAGGCAGAATTCGACCCGCATCCGTTCTATCTGACCGCGTGGGAAGAGGACCGCTATATCATCGGACAGGCGAATATTGAGCTCGACGAAAAGGGTTTTCTTGTTAACGAGCGCAACGCCGCCCGTCAAAAAGGCGAGTTCATCACGGCTGACAAGCTGGAGATCCAGTACATGGACGTCTCGCCGAAACAGCTCGTTTCGGTGGCAGCGTCGCTGATCCCGTTCCTCGAGAACGACGACGCCAACCGTGCTCTGATGGGCTCGAACATGCAGCGTCAGTCCGTTCCTCTGCTCCGTGCCGAGTCGCCGTATGTCGGCACCGGTATGGAAAAGATCGCCGCACGCGACTCCGGTGCGGTGGTCGTAGCAAAACGAAACGGCGTCGTTGACTACGTTGACAGCGAACGCATCATCGTCAAGGCCGACCATCAGGTTGACGGCACCATCTCCCGCGAGGTGACCGCCGACATCTACTCGCTGGTCAAATTCAAGCGTTCGAATCAGAACACCTGTATCAACCAGCGTCCGATCGTTTCTGTCGGCGAACGCGTCCGCAAGGGACAGGTCATCGCCGACGGCCCGTGTACCGACCGCGGCGAACTCGCCTTGGGCCGCAACGTGCTGGTGGCGTTCATGCCGTGGCGCGGTTACAACTTTGAGGATGCCATCCTCGTTTCCGAGCGTCTCGTGAAGGACGATTTCTACACCTCGATCCACATCGAGGAACTTGAGATCGAGGCTCGCGACACCAAGCTCGGCCCCGAAGAGATCACCCGCGACATCCCGAACATCGGCGAGAACATGCTTCGCGACCTCGACGAATCGGGCATCATTCGCATCGGTGCTCAGGTCAAGCCGGGCTCGATCCTCGTCGGCAAGGTCACGCCCAAGGGCGAGACGCAGCTGACCGCGGAAGAAAAACTGCTCCGTGCGATCTTCGGTGAAAAGGCAGGCGACGTAAAGGACGCCAGCCTGACTTGTCCTCCGGGCATCGACGGCACCGTCGTTGACGTGCAGATCTTCACCCGAAAGGGCCAGGACAAGGACAGCCGCAGCCTGGACATCGAGGGAATGGAAGAAGAAGCGCTTCACCGCGACCTCGAGGACGAGATCCGCATCCTGCAGGAACAGCGTGACGAGCGAATCTATGAGCTTTTCGACGGCCGCAAGCTGACGAAGGACCTCGTTGACGGCAAGGACGTCCTGATCAAAAAGGGCGAAACGCTCTCGCGTGAAAAGCTGCACGGCATCGACACCAAGCTGCTCCGCAAAGCGGAGGTCGCCGCCGGTTCCATCGACATCACAGGCGAGATCAAGGAATACGAACAGCGTACCGAACGCCAGATCAACATCCTTCGCGACATCTACGACGAAAAGATCACCAAGCTCAAGCAGGGCGACGAACTGCCGCCGGGCGTGATCAAGATGGTCAAGGTCTTCGTCGCGATGAAGCGCAAGCTTTCGGTCGGCGACAAGATGGCCGGCCGGCACGGTAACAAGGGCGTCATCGCACGCATCCTGCCCGAAGAGGATATGCCGTATCTGCCGGACGGAACTCCGGTCGAGATAGTGCTCAATCCGCTCGGTGTGCCTTCGCGTATGAACGTCGGGCAGATACTGGAAACGCACCTCGGCTGGGCCGCACGCGTTCTGGGCCTGCATTTCGCGACGCCCGTTTTCGACGGTGCCAGCGAGGCCGAGATCAAGGAATACATCAAGCAGGCGAACGGCAAATTTGACGAGCTGGGCCTGCGGCCTTCGGTCGGCCCATCGGGCAAAACGAAGCTCTACGACGGCCTGACCGGCGAGATGTTCGAGCAGAAAGTGACCGTCGGTTACATATATATGCTCAAATTGTCGCACCTGGTTGACGACAAGATCCACGCACGTTCCATCGGCCCGTATTCGCTGATCACGCAGCAGCCGCTCGGCGGAAAGGCTCAGTTCGGCGGACAGCGTTTCGGCGAAATGGAGGTGTGGGCACTCGAAGCATACGGTGCGGCGCACATCCTGCAGGAACTGCTCACCTGCAAGTCGGACGACGTCGCCGGCCGCTCGAAGATCTACGAGACCATCGTCAAGGGCGTCTCGGATTTCGAGCCCGGCATCCCGGAATCGTTCAACGTGCTCGTCCGCGAACTTCAGTCGCTCGGACTCGACATCGAACTCATCGAAAAGGTCGATCCGGAAGAAGTGGTAGCCGGCGTGGATACATTGGTTGGAGTAGATTAATGGTCTAGGAAGTCCCGGAAGTCCGGGAGGTCTCGAAAGGACTTCCCGGACCTTCCGGACTGACCGGACTTTCCAGACTATTGGAGAAAATATGTTTCGATTGCATAACGATAACAAGACGCAGCTCACCTCGAACTACGAGGCCATCCGCATCTCGCTCGCGTCGCCCGACAAGATCCGTTCGTGGTCGCATGGCGAGGTAACAAAGCCCGAGACCATCAACTACAGGACGTTCAAGCCGGAGCGTGACGGGCTTTTTTGTGCCCGCATCTTCGGTCCGGTAACGGATTGGGAATGCCTCTGCGGAAAATACAAGCGGATGAAGCACCGCGGTGTCATCTGCGACAAATGCGGCGTCGAGGTAACGCAGTCAAAGGTCCGCCGCGAGCGGCTCGGCCACATCGAACTTGCCAGCCCCTGCTCGCACGTGTGGTTCTTCAAAGGGCTGCCATCGCGTATCGGCCACTTGCTCGACATCACTCTGCGCGACCTCGAAAAGATCCTTTATTTCGAGACCTACATCGTCGTCGATCCGGGCGAACTGCCTGACCTGAAGCAGAAGGACCTGCTTTCGGACGAGCGCTATCGCGAACTCTCTCGCGAGCATCCCGGCAAGTTCGTAGCCAAAATGGGAGCCGAGGCCATCAAGGACCTGCTCCAAATGGTAGATGTCGAGGAACTCGTCGATGAACTTCGTCAGAAGATGAAGGAAGAGACCTCGCAGCAAAAGAAGCTAAAATATTCCAAACGGCTCAAGGTCGCGAACTCATTCCTGCGTTCGGGCAACGACCCGCAGTGGATGATCATGGAAGTGATCCCCGTTATTCCGCCGGAGCTTCGCCCGCTCGTGCCTTTGGACGGCGGACGTTTTGCGACGTCTGACCTCAACGATCTGTATCGACGCGTGATCAACCGGAACAACCGTTTGAAGAAGCTCATCGAGCTGCATGCGCCTGAGGTGATCGTCCGCAACGAAAAACGAATGCTGCAGGAGGCCGTCGACGCTCTGTTCGACAACGGCCGCCGCGGCCGCGTACTTCGCGGTGCCAACAACCGCCCGCTGAAGTCGCTGTCGGGTACGCTCAAGGGCAAGCAGGGACGCTTCCGTCAGAATCTGCTCGGCAAACGTGTTGACTACTCGGGCCGTTCGGTCATCGTCGTCGGCCCCGAAATGAAACTGCATCAGTGCGGGCTGCCGAAAAAGATGGCGCTTGAGCTTTTCAAGCCGTTCATCTACAGCAAGCTCGAATCCGACGAACACGCGGCGACCATCAAACAGGCACGCGAAATGGTCGAACGCCAGGAGCCCATCGTTTGGGACATTCTGGAACAGGTCATTACTGAGCATCCCGTTCTGCTGAACCGTGCGCCCACGCTGCACCGCCTCGGCATTCAGGCTTTCGAGCCTGTCCTGGTCGAGGGCAAGGCGATCAAGATCCATCCGCTCGTCTGTACGGCGTTCAACGCCGACTTTGACGGCGACCAGATGGCTGTCCACATTCCGCTTTCCGCTGAAGCGCAGATCGAAGCAAGCGTGCTGATGCTCGCTTCCAAAAATCTGCTCTCGCCGGCCAGCGGCCAGCCGATCACGGTGCCGTCGCAGGACATCGTTCTGGGCAGCTACTATCTGACGCTCGCCCGCGACGGAATGAAGGGCGAGGGCAAAGCGTTCGGTTCGATCGATGAGGTTCTGCTCGCTCTTGACGCAGGCGTCGTCGAAACGCAGACGAAGATACGGCTCCGTTGGCGCGGTGAACTCATCGACCTGACGCTCGAACACGATCCGCAGGATGTGATGCGTGCGACGGTTCGCGAAAATACCGACCAGCTCGTCGAAACGACCGCCGGACGCGTCATCATCAATGAGCGTCTGACCCGCGACGGCCTGCCGTTCGTCAACGGCGTTCTGAAAAAGAAAGGCCTGCAGTCGCTGGTCACATTCAGCCATCTGCGGCTGGGCCTGGACGACACCGTCGTCCTGCTCGACGATCTGAAGGCGATGGGCTTCCTGTACGCCACGCGTGCGGGCGTTTCGATCGGCATTGACGATATGGTCACGCCGGCAAGCAAAAAGGCGATCATCGAGAAGGCGTCGAAAGAGGTTGACAAGCTTCGCAAGCAGTACGAAGAAGCTACGATGACCGACCTCGAACGCACGAATAAAGTTACGGCGATCTGGTCCGAAGTTACGGATCAGGTGGCGAAAGAGATGTTCAAGGCGATGCACGCCCGCGAGGACGAACGCCAGGAACTCAATCCGATCCTCGTTATGGCGGACTCAGGTGCTCGAGGTTCTGAGGCTCAGATCCGGCAGCTCGCCGGTATGCGCGGCCTTATGGCCAAGCCGTCGGGCGAGATCATCGAAAATCCGATTCTCGCGAATTTCCGCGAGGGCCTCGACGTTCTGCAATACTTCATCTCGACGCACGGTGCTCGCAAGGGCCTCGCCGATACGGCGCTCAAGACGGCCGACTCAGGCTATCTGACGCGGCGTCTGGTTGACGTCGCTCAAGACGTTATCGTGTCCGAAGAAGATTGCGGCACGATGAAAGGCATCTGGGCAGAGGCCATCATCCGAAACGGTGAAGAGGTCGAAAGCCTGCGTGACCGCATCGTCGGCTGCACATCGCTCGACGATATCATCGACCCCGTTGACGGCACCGTGATCGTCCGGTCCAACGTCGAGATCGACGAAGAACTCGGTGCACACGTACAGCTTTCCGGCCTGCAAAAGGTCCGCATCCGCAGCCCGCTCACGTGTGAATCACGCCGCGGCATCTGCGTGAAATGCTACGGCCGCAACCTCGCCACCGGCAATACGGTCGAGATCGGCGAAGCGGTCGGCGTTATCGCGGCACAGTCCATCGGCGAACCCGGAACTCAGCTCACGATGCGTACGTTCCACGTCGGCGGTACCGCACGCCTCGAACAGGAGACCAAGCACGTCGCATCTATCGACGGAACCGTTAAGTTCTCTGACGAAATGAAGGTCATCAAGAACCGCGACGGCGAATTCGTGTCGATGCGTCGTCAGTCCGAGATCGCTATCGTTGACGAACGCGGACGCGAAGTAGCCCACTACAAGGTGGTTTACGGTGCTCAGATCCACGTCAAGGACGGGCAAAAGGTCAAAGAGGACGACGTTCTCGTAACGTGGGATCCTTTCACCTTCGCCATCTTGACCGAGGTTGACGGCGTCGTGAAATATCAGGACCTGAAAGAGGGCAAGACCGTCGAAGAGGACATCGACAAGGTCACCGGACAGCGTCGTCTGGTCGTTAAGGATTCGGACGAGAAAAATCAGCCTCGTCTCGAGATCCGCAGCGGCAACAACAAGGTCCTCAAGACCTATCAGATGCCCATCCGTGCCAACCTCATCGTCGAGGACGGCGACCAGGTCAAGGCAGGCGACATCATCGCCAAGATCCCGCGTGAGACCACCAAGACCAAGGACATCGTCGGCGGTCTGCCGCGTGTCGTCGAGCTTTTCGAGGCACGGCGTCCGGCGGAAACTGCCGTTATGTCCGAGATCGACGGTGTGGTCGAATTCGGCCCCATTTCAAAGGGTAAACGCAAGATCATCGTCCGCGGCCAGGACGGCACCGAAAAGGAATACGACATCCCTCGCGGTACGCACATCAACGTGCAGGAAGGCGACGTCGTCCGCTCCGGCGAACCGCTGATGGACGGCCCGCTCAATCCGCACGACATCCTGCGTGTTCTCGGTATGTGGGCCCTTCAGAGCTACCTGGTGAACGAGATCCAGGAAGTTTACCGGCTGCAGGGCGTGAACATCAACGATAAGCACATCGAGGTGATCGTTCGCCAGATGCTCCGCTGGGTCAAGATAAAAGAGGTCGGCGATACCGAATTCCTGCTCGAGGAACAGGTCGACCGCTTCCGCTATGAGGACGAGAACCGCCGCGTTGCCGAAGAAAAAGGCCAGACCGCGGTCGGCGAACCGCTCCTGCTCGGCATCACGAAAGCATCGCTTTCGACCGATTCGTTCATCTCGGCGGCCAGCTTCCAGGAAACTACACGCGTGCTTACCGAGGCGGCCATTTCCGGACGCGTCGATTACCTGCGCGGCCTGAAAGAGAACGTCATCATGGGCCGCCTGATCCCGGCGGGAACCGGCATGAAATATTACCGCAACAACAAGATCGCCTATGACAAGACGATGGACGAAAAACCGAAGGATGAATTTGACCGCATGACGGACTACATCCGCGGCGGCATTGACATCCCGACGGCTGCCGAACTCGGCGGCCGCGACCTGGCCGATATGACCATCCTCGAAGGCGACGAACCGGATGAAGATATCGTGCTGGACGACATGGACGAGACCGTAGAGGTCCTCGACGACGTCGATCTGGGTGATGTTGATGTCGATGAGGAGATCTAAAACCTTGTTTAGTCAGAGCTTTTGGCCGCACGCGAGTGCGGCCTTTTTTATGCAACGGGTTTGAATATTTCGCTCACGCGTTCGTGCAGTTCGCGGGCGAGTAGTTTGCGGTCAGTGCTTGTTATAGGTTCGCTACCAAAAGTAACCGTTGCCGTCCAGCTTTTCACCGAGAATAGCCGGAACATATGTGCGAAAAACGAGATGTCGTCCCACCAGCAGACGGTGTCGGCGGGCAGCTCGCCCGGCGGCGTCGAATAGCTGACAGCGGCGTAATAAACAGCGATATTTCGCCGTGCAGCGTATTCAAAGAACGATGAATTGAAGGGCAGCACCACCTCGCCGCGTGTGCTTGTGCCTTCGGGAAAGATGATCACGCCGTCGCCCGCGTCGAGCCTCGCGTCGATCAGCTCGCCTGCACGCGGAATGTCGCGGCGGTTCTCGCGGTCGATGAAAACCGTGCCCATATCTGCGATGATCTTGCCCGCGACGGGCCAGCTTTCGATATCCTGTTTCGCAACGAAAACGCCCTCCGCAGCCAGCCGCAGAACGGCGATGTCCGTGTAGCTGAGATGGTTCGAGACCAGGAAGAACGGCGGCGGCGGCGGAGTGCCTTTCACGACGAGCTTCATTCCCGCGTTCCATCTGAAGTATCGCGACCAACGCAAGAATGTATGCCGCCGTGCCTCGGCCGGATCGCGTCTGACGGGCCGCGTAAAGAACCAATAGTAATAGATCGCCAGCGTGCCGAGCACGAAAGCCGTCATTCTCAATACTGCCCGAATGGTTCTCATCTATTGTTCGCGGTCCGCGTCGCGTGGGAGTTTTGTGAAATTGTAACGCAGCAGAAACCGCATCGGTATCTGTTTGCCGCCGCGTTCCGCCGGCCGCCAGTTCATCGAACGCACCGCCTTTTCGACCGATTCTTCCAGCCCGAAACCGGCCCAACGCTCGATCTCTGTCCGCAGTATTTTTCCTTTCTCGTCCAGATCGACCGTTATCTCGACCGTCGCCGCGATGTCGTACAGATTCGCCGTTCGTGTGTATTCCGGCCTGATGCGCCGATACGGCACAGGCGCCCGAAAACCGCGTGCGGCGGCCGTTCCTTCGTCGGGCGGCTCTTCCATCGCGGGCGGCGGCGGTTCGGCTAACTCTCTGCGTAAAGACGACGTAGCTTCTGTCTCTATCTCTTTCGCGACAGCGGGAATTTCGGTCAAAAGCTTCTCAAATGCATCTTTCGAACTGCTGCTTTCAGCCGAACGCAGGATCGGCAGCAGCAGACGCCCGGTTCGCGAACTGACCACAAAGACCACGGCGTACGCTTCGTAATATTCCTTTTTCTCGAACGACGTCCGCCGCTGCACCGCCGAACGCAAGACGACGAAATGGCTGCAGCCGATCGCCGAGCCGGCGCGGCGTGCTTCGATGCGTGTCATGTTGAAAGCGTTCTCAGGAGCCACCGCTTCAAATGCCGCACGCGCCATTTCGCCGTCGATCAGATCGACGTCCCTGATGGCGTTGGTCAGCTTTTCGGCGAAAGCGACGCTTTCCACCGCCTTGTCCGGAGCAATGATGGCGATCCGATGCGCCGCCGCCGATGCCGCGAAGAGCAAAACGACCGCAAACGCCGCAGCGAATTTAACTGTCTTTGCGGTAAAGTGCACCGATCCTCTCTTTCATCTCCGCGGGAAAACAAATGCGGTGAATGCTGTAGCCCTGCTGCAGCCCGCGAACGGCGGCGCTTACTTCCGAGATCTCGCGGATCTCGGGATTCGAGAAACCGTGTTCTACAAAAATGAGGTTCTTTTTCTCGACGTTCTCTTTCGAATAGTAAGTGTAGGGCTTGTTTTCCGCTCGGTCCTCGTAGAAATAGTAATCCGGGTCGAAGCCGCCGGACGCCACGATCTCGCGTGCCGCGGTGATGAAATCACGCCGCTCATCGTCCGGCATGTCGAGGTCAAATGCCTTGAAAAGCCTGCGGTCAAGGAAACGCCCCGCCAGATCGCCGAGTATCTCATCGCCGGAATGCCGCCAGCGTTTTATGCTGTAAAGCACGTCGGCGTCGTCAAATTCCAGATGCTCTTTCAGCGTCAGTTTCTCGCCCGCGAGTACCCGCGACATCGGCGAATCGGCGGCGGTCCACGCGTCGCCGCCGTCGGCATGCACGCGAAGGGCGCGTTTCAGCAGCACACGCAGAACGGCCTCGGCCGAACGCAGCGTGCGGTGAAAATAAACCTGCCGATACATGTAATAGCGTGCCTGCAGATAGTCTTCGACGGCGTAAATGCCGGGTGCCGACACGTAAAGATGCTCGCCGTCGGGGCTGATCTCGATGGATTTGATTATCCATTCCAGATCGTAAATGCCGTATCGAGCACCTGTCATCAGGCTGTCGCGAAGCAGGTAATCCATTCTGTCCGCGTCGAGCTGCGACGAAACTATCTGCGCTAACGCAGCCGGCTGAAAATCACCGCGAATGATCGCCGCAATGTTTTCTGCGAGATTCGAGGAATACTCGCGCAGCAGACGCCCGACCTCGGTTTTCTCGCTCAATACGGCTGCGATGCTGAATTCTTCGTGATGAAAATCGAGTATCGATTCGATCACGTGCGAATACGGCCCGTGGCCGATGTCGTGCAGCAGTGCGCCGACGCGGACCGCCGTTTGCAGCTCTTCGTCGATGTCGCTGTCGAGCCGCAGTTTCGCCAGCATTCGCCCCGCCAGATGATACGCACCGAGGCTGTGCGTGAACCGCGAATGTTCGGCTCCCTGATACGAAAAATACGCGAGCCCGAGCTGGCGTATCCGCCGCAGCCGCTGAAATTCCGGCGTGTCGATCAGCCTGGTGACGAGCTTGCCCTCCGCGGTGTCGGTATTGACGCGGATGATGTTGTGAACCGAATCGCGGTATATGCGTTCTGCCATTTCGCGTTATTCCTCGTCCTCGCGGAGCTTTTCCAGAACCGAAAGATCTTCCAGCGTCGTGATGTCGCCCGCGACGGCGCCGCCCGCAGCAAGTTCACGCAGCAGACGCCGCATTATCTTGCCCGAACGCGTTTTCGGCAGCGCGTCGGTGAAACGTATGTCGTCAGGTTTGGCTAGCGCACCGATCTCTTTCTGAACGTGGGCACGGAGAGCTTCTTTCAATTCGTCGCTGCCTGTGCGGCCGCCTTCCAGCGTAACGAACGCGGCGATGGCCTGGCCTTTCAGTTCGTCGGGGCGGCCCACGACGGCGGCTTCGGCGACGGCTTCGTGCGAAACGAGTGCCGATTCGATCTCCGCGGTTCCCAGTCGATGGCCGCTTACGTTTATCACGTCATCGACGCGGCCCATGATCCAGAAATAGCCGCGTTCGTCACGCCGAGCACCGTCACCCGCGAAATAGTGTCCTGGGATCTCGGACCAATACGCTTCTTTGTAGCGTTCGTCGTCGCCCCACAACGTGCGCAGCATCGACGGCCAAGGATGCTTTGCGACCAGATAACCGCCTTCGTTCGGCTCGCATTTTGTGCCGTCCTTTTTGACCACGTCAACCATCACGCCCGGCAGCGGCCGCGTCGCTGTGCCCGGAACGGCGGGCGTTGCACCGGGCAGCGGCGAGATCATTATCGAACCCGTTTCGGTCTGCCACCATGTATCGACGATCGGGCAGCGGCCTTTGCCGATGACCTCGCGATACCACATCCACGCCTCAGGATTTATCGGCTCGCCGACGGTCCCGAGCAGGCGAAGCGATGAAAGGTCGTGTTTCAGCGGATGTTCCTCGCCCCATTTTATGAAAGCACGTATCGCCGTCGGAGCCGTGTAAAATATGGTCACGCGATGCCGTTCGATGATGTCCCAAAAACGGTCAAAGCCGGGAAAATTCGGCGCGCCTTCGTACATGACGACGGTCGCACCATTCGCGAGCGGCCCGTAAACCACGTATGAATGCCCGGTCACCCAGCCGATGTCCGCGGTGCACCAATAGACGTCCTCGTCCTTCAGGTCAAAGACCATTTTCGACGTATATGCCGCCTGCGTCAGATAGCCGCCCGTCGTGTGCAGAATGCCTTTCGGTTTGCCGGTCGTGCCGGACGTGTAAAGGATATATAGCGGATGTTCGCTGTCGAGCGGAACGGCGGGACAGACGGCATCGACAGTTTCGATGATCTCGTGCCACCAATGATCGCGTCCCGGCTGCATCGCTACCTTGCTGCCGGTGCGTCGATATACCACGACGTTCTCAACGGTCGGCGTCTGCTTTGCGGCCTCGTCAACGGCGTCCTTCAGTCGAACCTCGGTTCCGCGTCGAAAAGCACCGTCCGCGGTAACGATGAGCTTGCAGCCGCCGTCGTTCACACGGTCGCGAATGGCGTCCGCCGAAAAACCGCCGAAAATGACCGTATGCGTCGCGCCGATTCGTGCACAAGCGAGCATCGCGATGGCCAGTTCCGGCACCAGCGGCATATACAATGCGACGCGGTCGCCGGTCGCAACTCCCAGCTTTATCAATACGTTAGCAAAACGGCAGACCTCGCGGTGCAGCTGCAGATACGTCAACGTCCGCTGTTCGCCCGGCTCGCCTTCCCAGATAAATGCCGCCTTGTTCCGACGCCACGTCGTCAGATGACGGTCGAGGCAATTCTGCGATATGTTGATCTTGCCGCCGACGAACCATTTCGCGTGCGGCGAGTTCCATTCGAGCACCGTTTGCCATTTTTCGAACCACTCAAGTTCCTCGGCCTGCTTTTCCCAAAACGCCGGAATGTCCCGCATCGACTCGGCATACATCTGCTCGTATTCTTCAAAGCTCTTGATGTGCGCCGCGGCGGCAAATTCCGGCGGCGGCGGAAAAACGCGGTCTTCGGACAGGATGGATTCGATAGCGACGGGCTCGGACATATGACGCTAGTATAATCCAACGTCTAGCCGCCGATGAAACTCATCGTGCGTTCGGGCTGTGAGAATGCATGTTCAAACTGCGTAACCCGGTAAACGCAATTGCTGTATAATAGACGAGTTATGTATGAACAGCTCATTGAATCGAAACCAAACGTAATGATGGGCAAGCCTGTCGTTGCCGGAACGCGCATCACAGTTGAGTTGATCCTGGAAAAACTCGCAGCTGGTGAAACTATCGAGCAGATCCTGGACGCACATCCGCGACTGACCCGCGAAGCCATCTCTGCGGCGCTTCACTTCGCTGTGAGCAATCTGCCGAGCACTTCGTTGAAAGCTGCATGAATCTTTTGGCGGACGAAAGCATCGATCGACAGATCGTAGCACGATTGAGGAACGACGGCCACGACGTTTCCTACATCGCTGAATCAGAACCGAGCATTGACGACAACACCGTATTTGATCGGGCGAATTCAAAAAAGGCATTACTGATCACTGCCGATAAGGACTTTGGCGAAATGGTTTTCTTAGACCGCCGTTTATTGTCCGACGGCGTGGTTTTGGTTCGATTGCCCGGACTTAGTCCCGAAACAAAAGCCAAACTCGTCTCTGAAGCATTTCAGAAACAGGGGAAGGATCTCCCAAATAATTTCACCGTCATTACGCCCGGCGGCATTCGAATGCGAACCGAAATGTCGATCACCGAATAAAAATTGCAGAATACCTTCGTCGCGGCAAGCGATCGCCGCGACAAATCCTTTCAGAGTTAGGTCCGATAGATACTCACCCGCCGATGAAACTCATCGTGCGTTCGGGCTGTGAGAATGCGGGGTCGTTGATGTAATGCCGCGGTTCTTTTTCCAGGACGACCGAGCGGATGAAGTCGGCAATATCGATATCAGATGCACCGGAACGCAGGACGCCGCGGAGGTCGTGTTCGCGGTTGGAGAAAAGGCAGGTGCGTATCTGCCCGTCGGCGGTCAGGCGAATACGCGAGCATTGGCCGCAGAACATCTCCGTTACCGGAGCGATGATGCCGACCTCGCCGGGCGAGCCGTCGGCGAAGCCGTAACGCCACGACGTGCCGCTTCCTCGGGAAGTTTCTTTCAAGACCAGCGGAAACTCCGCGTCGATAGCCTCGCGTATCTCTCGGCCGGAGACGACATGGCTGCGGTCCCAGCCGTGGCCGCTGTCGAGCGGCATGTATTCGATATAACGGAACGCGACGCCGTGTTCGCGGGCAAAACGCGCGAGTTCGACGATCTCGTCATCATTGCGGCCGCGTACGATCACGGCGTTCACCTTGATCGGATCGAACCCGATCTTTTTCGCGTATTTTATCGACTCGACGACGCGGTCCAGAGCGTCCACGCCGGTAATTTCCTCAAATCGATCTCGCCGTACGCTGTCCAGGCTGAACGTCACGCGGTCGAGCCCTGCGTCCACCAAGGCATCGGCATGGCGGACGAAATCGAATCCGTTCGTCGTCAGTGCGATATCGGCAAGCTGCGGTTTTAGTACGGCGAGCTTTTCTACGAGAACCGGGACGTCGCGGCGGATCAGCGGTTCGCCGCCGGTCAGGCGTATCTTTTCGATGCCGAGCGAGACGAAGATATCCGCGAGCTTCGCGATCTCTTCAAATGTGAGCAGCGTTTCCTTTTTCGCCCACGCGGGCTCGCCGTGCGGCAGGCAATAGAAGCAGCGGAAATTGCAGCGATCGGTCAGCGATATCCGCAGATCGCGGATGGTTCTGTTGTAGCCGTCGCGGAGCATATCCCAATGATATCAGGAATCGCCCGTAAAATGCGCTATCGGGCGAAACGCGATTCGATAACGGCGAGCTGTTCGAGAGCCTTGGTCTTTGACTCTGGAGACGCTTTCGTCAGTATATCGCGCAGTTCAGTTATCATCTTTTTCAGGTCACTGCGTTCGGCGGCGTCATCTCCCGGGCCTTCGTAGTTCGTATATTCATCGTCGGCCATGTACTGCTGATATTCGACGATCCGATCGACCGCTTTCTTGCTGTGTTTGCCGTTCGGAAACAGCCTGAGGTATTCGCCGTAGGTCACGCGAATGTTATACATGTAGCAATTAACATAGCCTTCGCATTCGCCCGGCAGTGGATTGTCCGCGGCCGACCACGCGATGTCGTCAGCGATCGGCAGTTTGGCGTATTTCTTATAAAGGTCCCAGAAACGTCCCGAACGGACAAACCACTGTCCCGCGGGTTCGCTGTAAACGATGTCCTTGTCGTTGCGTTTCAGGAACGTCCGGTGCGGCTCTTTGTCGTAGCGGTCGAACGGTATCTTTTTCAGATCGTTGCTCAGTTTTAAGAGGCGTTTGTATTCACGCGATGCTGCCGCTGATGATTGAGCCGAAGCGCTTGCTGCGACGACAAGCATTGCTATTAAAACGAAAAGTATCTGCGACAATTTCTTCGTCGAATGTTGGAAAGACATCTCAATTCTCCTTTTGGGATCCGGTGTTCAAGTATCTTGCATTCCTCTGCAGTCCGCTTAATTTTGCACGTTTTATGGCCGAACCGCGAAACCGCTCGACGTATTCTTCGTGCGACATCTTAGAGAGCGAAACGGCGTCGAGTGATGTCTCACTATTTCGCGGCTCAAAGCGAATTTCACCTGTTGGCGTTTCGAAACGATTCCACGGACAGACGTCCTGACAGACGTCGCAGCCGTAGAGCCAGCCGTCGAGGTTTTGGGCGACATCATCGGGCAGCGTTTCGCCGCGGAGTTCGATGGTCGCGTGCGAGATGCACTTTGCCGAATCGACAACATACGGTTCGACGATGGCGTTTGTCGGACAGGCGTCGAGGCACGCGGTGCATGTGCCGCAATGGTCTTCGGTGAACGGAGCGTCCGGCTCAAGGTCGACATTCAGGAGCATTGCACCAATAAAAACCCACGAGCCGATGTCGCGTGTGATCAGGTTCGAGTGTTTGCCGATCCAGCCGAGGCCCGCACGCACGGCCCACGGTTTTTCCATTATCGGCGATGTATCGACGCATAACTTGCCCTTAATGGTCACGTCGATTGTCCGCAGTTCGCCGAGGACGGTTTCCATCTTTTCACGCAGGACGTTGTGATAATCGTCGCCCCACGCGTATCGCGAGACCTTGCCCGGCGATGTGTGGCGATGCGATGTGTAGTAATTGTGCAGAAAAACGACGACCGACCGACACTCGGGAAAGATCAGTCTTGGGTCGGAACGTTTTTCAGGTTCGCGTTCCATCCACGCCATTGCGGCGTGAAAGCTGCGGTCCAGCCATTCGCGGAACCTCGCATCGGCAGATTCCAGCTTTTCGACTCGCGCGATGCCAACGAGGTCAAAGCCCGCTTCGGTGCCGATGCGTTTCACGTCTGACGAAAAAATTGCCATCGCGGAAAAAAAGAAAAAGGCCGGAGAAACACGAGTTGCTCCGGCCAAAAGGTTAAAAGCGTCGAAACCTAGAAGCTCAGCTTAAGGCCGATCTGGAACTGACGCGGGTCGAACGCTGACGTCGGCTGGCTGAAATACTTGCCGCCGCCGCTGCGTTTGCCGAAAGCGTTGACCACCTGATAGAACGGGTTGCCGGCAGCTTCGTTAAAGCGGTTGAAGAGGTTAAAGCCCTCGGCGATGATGTCGAGGTTCACCTTTTCAGTGAAGCGGACGCGGCGGGTCACGCGGGCGTCAACCGAGAAATAGTTGCTCGTGATGCCCATGTTGCGGCCGAGTGTACCGTTCGCAGGGAAGATGCCCGTCTGGCAATCGGTGTCGATGCCGGTCGCACAAAGCGTTCCGTCAGCGCGTACCGAAGGACGCTCGTTCGTGCTCTGGAAATCGCCGTTCGCATCGCCGACGGCGAGGATGTTGAACGGACGGCCGGAGCCGAACTCGACGATCGGAGCGAACGAGAAGCCGTGCAGGAAGCTCTTGAATCCGCCGGCACCACGCCACGAATCCGGTGCACCCATCACGCCGCTCATGACAAAGCGGTGACGCTGGTCAAAGAGCGAGTTCGATTTCTCGGCACGGAAATTCGTGTTGTCCTGCGGCTTGAGCAGCGTCTGCAGGTCGGACGAATCGTCGATCGAGTGTGCCCATGTATAGGTTGTAAAGAACTGAATGCCGTTCGAGAAACGCTTCTTCAGCTCGATGTTCATCGCGTTGTACGACGAGTTGCCGTCCGACATCTGAGCGTTGACGTCAGCGTACGGATTGATGGGGCCCGGCGTGCGGAGCGTTCCGTTCAGCAGCGGATCGAACTGTGCTTTGGTCAGGCCGGTGAGGGCACGGACAAAGAAGTAGTTCGGGCCGAGCTTGCGGAAGAAGTTAGCCGCGATCGGGCTGACGATCAGTTGATTCGTCGTGTTGTTGCGAATGACGAAGCCCGGCACGATCATCGTGTAAAGGGCACTGTTCGTGGTCGGCAGCGAGAAGAAAGCTGCTTCCGTCAGGCTCGTCGGAGCACGGCCGGCCGCGGGGCACGGGCCGCCGCAGGCGACGGGGTTGTTAGCCGTAAAGCGGCGGAAGTTGTCAACGAGTGCCTGCGAATTCACGTTGTTCACATCCTGCGGATGGGCGAGGTGCTTTGCGGTCACGTTGATGTACGTTGCGGAAAGCGACATCGATTTGCCGATCATCTTCTCGATCGACAGGTTGCCCTGCACGGCCATCGGATATTCAAAATCCTTGCTCACATGCAGCGTGAACGGCAGGATCGGGCCGAACCCCGTAAATAGCGACGAGTTGAAACGCATCAGGCCCTGCTGATATTGAGCACTCGGTGCCAGGCCCGGTGTGCAGTTGACGCCCGGCGTCGCACCTGCGAAGTTGCAGGGGATCAGCGTGCCGTGCATCACCTGAAATGCGTTGAACAGACCCAAAGGCGACGGGCCGCCGATCGGCAGGAGCGTTGCCTGCTGCTGCTGCGAACCGTCTGCGATGTTCGAGTTGAACGAGACGGTGAGCAGCGGCTTGTCATAAAAGATGCCGCCCGCACCGCGGATGACCGTGCGGCCGTTGCCGGCCAGGTCCCACGCAAAACCGACACGCGGGGCGATATTGTTCTTGTCACGCGGGAAACCCTGCGTCACATTCAATGCGTCCTGTGCGGTCTGCACATCGTTCGCCGTCAGCGTGATGCCGGTCAGCGGATCGGTGAAAGGCGACGGTGCGAATTCCTGTGTGAATTCGTAGTCATAGCGGACACCGTAGTTGATGGTGAACCGCGGGTGTATCTTCCACGTGTCCTGAATGAAGAACGCGATGGGTTTGTTGCTGAGCGAGCTGTTCGGATCGCCGAAGCCCTGAATGAATACGCTCGGGAAGCCGAGTCCGTAGGCCTGCGTTGCCGTCAGCGCCGGGCAGCGTCCGAGGCCTGCGGTGGTCAGAGCCAACGAATCGCAAGCGACGCCGTTGACCGATACGAGCGAACCGGCGGCCTGCTGGCCGAAGTTGAACAGGCCCGGGAAGTTCAGGTCGAAACGAGCCTGGCCGGAGACCCAGTTGAAATCAGCACCGAATTTGACGGTGTGCTTCGCGGTCGCCCATGTCATGTTGTTTCGGATCTGATGCCTGGCCTCGACACGGTCGACCGGCGAGAACGGGTTCGATCCGATAAAGCCGGTACCTGCGATCTGCAGTGCGACGCTCGGTATCTGCGAATCGAACTTGGCGACGCGGCGGCCGTAGTTGTAATAGAGTTCGTTGATCACCCTCGGCGTCAGAATGCTGGTCAGCGAGCTGCCGAACGAGAAATCTTCGAGCCGCTGAATACCGGTTCGCGAGTAGTCGTTCTGGCCGAGCGTCTGGTTCTGCGATTCATCCTGAATGCCGTTGATGCGGCTGGGATTGAAGCCCAAACGGATGCTCAACTGATTGTCGGCGTTGATGGTGTGATCTGCTCTGAACGACAGGAACGTGCTGCTTTCCGAGATCGGGAAGACGCGTGCAAGCTGACCAAGCGGGCGGAACGCAAGGAACTGGCCTGCAGAATTCTTCGTCAGCGGGACCGGAGCACCTGAAAGTACGAAACGGTTGCCGACGACCTGACCCGCCGGGACGCCGATGCCCGGAACAAAGTTGACCAGCGTGCTGCCGCCGTTGATCGATGTCTGGCCGCCGATCGACGCAAGGTGAGCATATGCTATGGCTCGGCTGATCTGGTCTGCATTGGCACTGCCGAGTGCTCCCTGAATGTAGGTGACCTGAGCCGCGGTCAAATTAGTAAATGTCTGCGATACCGGCAGGAACGGAGCCCCTATCGTGATGCTCGACGTAGCACCGCCCGTAATGTCGCCGGTGAAAAAGCCTGATTCCTGGCGGCGTCGCTGTTCGAACGAACCGAAGAAGAATGTTTTGCCGGGGTTCAGCGGTCCGCCGAACGTAAGTCCGTATTGGGCACGCGTGTAGGGCGGCTTCTTGTTCGGATCGCCGTCAATTACAGGAGCGAACGCATTGCGGGCCTGAATTGTCTTGTGACGGAAAAAGCCGAATACGTTGCCGGAGAAATCGCTGGTGCCGCGTTTGGTTACGACGTTGACGATACCGCCGGTCGCACGTCCGAATTCAGGCATGTACGAGTTCGTCGTGACCTGATATTCCTGCACCGCTTCCTGCGAAACGGTCGAGCGTGCGGCGTTGATCGAATTATCTGTAAAGTCTGCTCCGTCCACCTGTACGAGCGTCGAACGTCCGCGTTGACCGCCGATGTTCAGTCCCGATGTCGGAGCCGGCCCGACCGGGCGTCCGTTGTCGCGGCCGACAGTCGAAATGGTGAGAGCGAAACCGGTAGCACTGCGTTCGTTGATCGGCAGGCTGTTGATACGCGTCTGATCGATGGTATTCGCAACGGTCGTCCGCGTGGTCTCGATGATCTGAACGTCATCGCTGGTGACGTTGACGACCACGGATTGGTCGCCGATCTTCAGCGGAATGGTCAGATTCGCGGCCTGGCCGACAGTCAGCCGGACGCCCGAAATTACGACCTTGCTGAACGACGCAGCCTCGGCCGAGACCTCGTATTCACCCGGCGGCAGGCCGATTATCTGGTAATTGCCCTGCCCGTCGGACGTTACGGTTCGCGAAATGCCGGTGGCGGCGTTCCTTGCCGTAATGGTAGCTCCGGCGACTACGGCGCCGCTCGGGTCAACCACCGTTCCGCTCAGGTCGGCGGCGGTCGCCTGTGCCTGTGCCGCGGCGTGGCCCGCAGTAAATAGAACTGCTGCTGCCAGTAGCAAAAAGCCCTTAAAACCGGCAGAAATCGCAGACTTCAGATCTCTCATCATATTTCTCCTGAATGCTTAAATTTGGCTGAAGAATTTCGGATCTGTCCTTAGCCCCAAAAAATTGCGAGGGTTACGGCTGACGCGTATGGTCTTCACTTATTTGCTTGCTTACCAGACGCTAACCGGGAGCTAAAAAGACACAACCGAATTGCTGTAATGTTTTTACCGCAAAACAGGCGGTTAGGCAAGTAAAATATTACGTTTGTGTGAATTGTCGGGCCTGCCCGAAATGTCGTCCGGCCTGCTGCAGATTTGGATATTGACGATATGGCGTGATATTGATTTTACTTCGCGTCAATGCTCGCCCGATGCCGGCTATGAAGATCATCCCGCTTTCTATCCCAACTCCTTTCTACGTCGGCGATGTCAACGTCTATCTCATCCGCGAGGACCCGCTCACGCTGATCGACGTTGGCCCGAAAACGCCCGAAGCGGCCCGTGCTTTACGCAAAAAACTGGCCTCGCACGGCGTTTCTTTCTCTGATGTGCGGCGTATCGTGCTGACGCACGCCCATGAGGACCATTGCGGCCTCGCAAAACAGGTCCGCGACGAGGCGAAAAATGCCGAGGTATTGATACACGATTGGGAAACGGGCCATCTTTTCGGGCGTCTCGCACGCGAAGAGCATCGTCAGCTTATGCGGCGGTCGGGCGTGCCGGACAGTGTTTTTGACGAGATGCAGGCACTTTACGAGAGCGTCAGCCTGCTTACGGATTCGCTTGCCGACGGCGAATTTTCGCCGCTTGAGGACGAAATGGAGCTGGAATTCGATTCCGGTTCGCTTCGCGTGCTGCATACGCCGGGGCATACGCCGGGATCGTGCTCTTTCCTTCGAGAGGCGGACAGGACCATCATCTGCGGCGACTGCGTTCTAAAACGAATTACGCCGAACCCTATCCTTTCACCGGACCCGATCGATCCGAATGAACGTTATCCTTCGCTCGGCGAATATCTTGTCAGTCTCGCCCGCATTCGTTCATTTGCGCCGACACTTGTCCACGGCGGCCACGGCGAGCCGATAACCGATTTTGAAGAGATATTTCACCGCTACGTTCGTGCTATCGACGATCGACAGTCCCGCTGCATCGCTCTGATCGGCGGCGGAACGACCGCGTACGATGTCGCCCTGCGGCTTTTCCCCGACGCACACAGCCATGATGTGCACCGTTTCCTCGCCATTTCAGAGGCGATCGCGCACCTCGACCATGCGGCAAGAGAGAACAAAATTGCGGTTGAAATGAGCGGCGGCGTGGAATACTACCGTCCGCTTTAGTCAGCCTCTTACGGCAGAGCTGCCTCGAACGGAACGTCCGACGTCGCCGCCATGTTCGAGATGGTGTCGGTTATTTTTGTAATGTCCTCAAATCCCGGCAGTTGGCGGACGCGCTGAGTGACCTTTGTTTCGATCGTTTCGATGCCTTCGCCCTCAGAGAACAGCGTGGAAACGAGGTATTGCGTTCGGCGTTTCGCCAATGAGCCCTGGCCGACGGGCGCCCAAAAGCGCTCGGTCACAAAGCGTGCGATGCGGCGGGCGGTTTTGTTTCGTGTGAGTTCCAGCTTTGCGACGCTCCAATAGAACTGGTTGTGTGCGGATTCTTCGCGGATTATGGCGTCGAGTATCGGATTCAGCACGGGATGATCGGTCAGCGTTTTCAAGCGGCGATATCCTTGAGCGGCCTCCATTTCGTGTATCGCGCCGAATGTCATGTGTGTCGCCGTAAATTTTTTCCCGATCAGATTCGTCAGCGTCGTGATCATGAAGGCATTTGCCTGATACGCCTTTGTTACGGCATCGCGGATCTCGGTTTGCCATTTTTCGTCAGTCTCGTAACCGAGTTCGTTCAGGAAACGGTTCATTACCTCGCCGTGGGTTATTTCTTCGACGCCCCATCGCTCCATGAATTTGCTGATGTCCGGATCTTTTCCTGTCGGCGTCCTCAGCAGCTCGCGGTGGTACATGTCCGTCAGCGTCTCGACGTCGCGCATATAGAAAAGGACAGGCACGTACTTTTCGTCAAAAGGATGGTCCTTTACCTTGTCCCAAGGGATCGATGCGATGAACTCCGGCGTCAGAGCGCGCGGCTGGCGTTCATACCAATCCAGGACATCTCTGCTAGTCTCAAATCTCATCTACATTAGGTCGCGACAGTTTTTCCAAACGATCTGGCAAAAAAGCGGTACTCGACGATGCGAAAAATTATTGTCCTAATAATATAATCTAAGTTATGAAAAAGTTGTATCTTGTTTTTTTGGCAATTCTAACCATAACCGGTGCATCATTTGCACAGGACAGCAAGCTCCTTATCGAAGGCGAGAAGCGTTTCAAGAACATCAAGCAATTGACATTCGGCGGAGAGAATGCCGAAGCCTATTTTTCGTTTGACGGCAAGAAATTGATCTTTCAGTCAAAACGCGAAGGCCTAGGCTGCGATCAGATCTTTACGATGAACGCGGACGGTTCGAACGTGAAGATGGTTTCGAACGGCCTCGGCCGCACGACGTGTGCTTACTATCTGAAAGGCGACAAGAAGATCGTTTACGCCTCGACGCAGCATGCTAACCGTGCTTGCCCGACGCCGCCCGATATGTCGAAAGGCTATGTCTGGCCCGTTTATCCGGACTATGACATCTACATTGCAAATGCCGACGGCAGCAAGGCAAAGCGGCTGACCACCACGCCCGGCTACGACGCCGAAGCGACCGTGAGCCCCGACGGCAAAAAGATCGTTTTCACCTCGCAGCGTGACGGCGAACTCGAGATCTATACGATGGACATCAACGGCAAGAACGTAAAGCGCCTGACCAACGAGCCCGGCTACGACGGCGGTGCTTTCTTTTCGCCGGATTCGAAACAGATCGTCTATCGACGTTCGACACCGAAAGACGCCGCTGAGCTTGCCCGATACAGGGCGTTGCTCGCCGAGCATCTGATCGTGCCGACCACGTTCGAGATCTGGGTGATGAACGCCGACGGTTCGAACAAACGCCAGATCACGAATCTCGATTCGGGTTCGTTCGCACCGTTCTTTACGCCGGACGGGAAACGCATCATCTTCAGCACGAACTACTACGCGACCGATCCGCGCAAGCGTAATTTTGACCTCGTTCTGATCGGCCTCGACGGCAAGGGCCTGGAGCGCGTCACGTATAACGAGACATTCGACGGATTCCCGATGTTCTCGCCTGACGGCAAGAAGATCGTCTTTGCATCGAACCGAAACAACGCGAAAGAGGGCGACACGAACGTCTTCATCGCCGATTGGGTGCCCTAAAAGAGGAGCGTCGCAATGACAAAAAGCCTCTCCGCCGCCGCCGCATTATTGGTGCTGTGGCCGATCTGCGTCCTCGCGCAGTCGGTTGACAGCCGCGTCGAGAACATACGTCAGAGATACAACGGCATCGCCGAAAAAGTGCGGCTTGCCGAAACGGACGATGAAGCCGCCGCGACCGGAGAGATCGTCGTGAACGAGTTGAGTATCAATTCGCGCAACCGCCAATGGCGTGCCGTTGGTATTTACAATAGAAACGTCAAATTCTTTTACACCGGCGGCGACACCGAAGAAAGCCTCTATCCCGACCGGCTTGTATTCGTTAAGATCACGGGCAATGTCTCAGCACGCACCGTTTATGATGAGCTGCTATTTTCGGATTCAGGTGTCTTGCTCTTCCATTTTCGCCGGGCGGACGGCGATGGACCCCAGCCCGATGAAACGCGCATCTATTTCGCTAAGGGCAAGGCGCTTCGATTGAACATCAACGGTAAGATCCGCGAGCGTCTGACCGCAGCTGACGCAAAAACCGTCGCCGACAGTCTCGCTCTTTCGCGTTTTCTTAAAGCCATTTTCAGCTCGAGCTTGCGGCTATGATCTCTCATTATGGAATTTTGCAAATTTCACGGTTTCGGCAACGACTACATCGTAATTGAGGGCGATCAGATCCCTGAGAACGTCGAATTTTCGCAGCTGGCGAAAGCCATTTGCCATCGGCATGAGGGCGTCGGTTCCGACGGCATCGCGGTCCTGAAACGCATGGAAGCCGAAGACGCCGATTTTTTCTGTGAGATCGTAAATCCTGACGGCAGTTTCGCCGGTTTTTCCGGCAACGGCACGCGTTGCGCCGCGGCCTATTTGCATCACAAAGGGCTTTGGAGCGACGAGGTTTTAAGGCTGGAAACGCGGAGCGGCGTAAAGAAGTACAGGTTTCTCGAACGCAGCGGCGAGGCCTATTGGTTCGAGGCTGAGATCGGAAGGCCGCGGTTCGGCAGCGACGAAGTGCCTGTCGTTACGGACACGCGCCGTGTTGCCGTCGTCAATGAACCTATCGAGCTCGACGGCCGCACCTACTCGGTCTCTGCGGTGAACGTCGGCAATCCTGTCGCCTGTATCTACGTTGATAATTTCGATCTCGACTGGCTCACTCTTGGCCGCAAATTTGAGGTTCATCCTCGTTTTCCCGACCGTGCGAATATCGTTTTTGTCCGCGTCATCGACCGCAATGCTATCGAACTTCGCATTTGGGAACGCGGTGCGGGCGAAACTGCGGCCTCCGGAACGTGTGCGTCCGGAGCTGCGGTCCTTAGCTCGTTCCTTCTGCAAACGGATCGCCGCGTGAACGTGCTGGCGCCCGGAGGTTTGACCGAGGTGATCTGGCGTGAGGACGACGAGATGGTCATCAAGGGCCGTGCTGAATTCGTGTTTTGCGGTGATTGGCCCGCGGTTTAGGCAGCGGCCGATGCGGCTAGAGATTTTCCTTCCAATATTTCCTTTACGGCCTTCGTCCTGAAATCAAATATATTGTCCAGTTCTTTCCGCACAATGAAATGTGCGACGTCGCCCAGCGGCTCCAGCGGCAGACGGTATCGCACCTCGTCCTCGATCAGCGTTCCGCCGCGCGCGGTCTCGGTGAAAGTGTGCGTGTGTATCCACTGCGCGTACGGCCCGCGAAGCTGCTGATCGACAAAGCGGAACGGCGGCTCCCACAGCGAGATCTCGGTTCGCCATTTCATAGGCAGGCCGCGGAGCCGCAATTTGTAATCGATCAGCGTGCCTTTCGCGATATTGATGGGCTGCGGCGTGATGATGTGAAAATTCAGTTCCGGCGGCGTGATGCGTTCCAGATTTCCCGCGTCCGCGAAAAACTCAAAAACCTCAGCCCGCGGCAGGTCTATCGAGAGTGAACGTGTGAGTATGTGTTCGGCCATCGTGATCGTTGCGTCGTCAAATACTTATTTCGACCAAACCGCGTCACTGGATGTATCACGGGCGAGACTCGTGACTACAGTTAAGGACTTTCTTCCTTTGCGGGCTTTGCTGCCTTAGCCGCTTTGTGGGAAAAAGATCGTGGTTTCCCGCCAAGACGCAAAGAAGGCAAAGAACGAAACCAATGAACGCTTCCTATTTCACCGTTTTCATGTACTTTTTCGGGATGATGTTGTCCGGCGTTTCCTGCTGCCAGTAGATGGTCATCACCCACCAACGCTGCCCGTCGAAAAGAAGCTGAAAGCTGTTTATGCCGCGGAGCATCGGCTTTTTCTCGGTCCGCGAGCTGTATGCCTCGTAGGTCGAAAATACCTGAGCGATATTGCCGTATTGATCGACACGGCGGGCGATCTCGCGTTCGTGAAAACCGTTCGTCGCGAAGTACGAGCCCGCCGATCTAGCATATTCATCGGGCGTTGATGCACGTGCACCGGTCAGGCCGGTCTGCTGATTCTTGCCGGTCGGGATGAGCCTGGCGTCCTTGTGAAAAAGCGATCTGAAGCGGTCCCAATTTCGCGGTTCGCCGGCGTCACCGGAAATGACGTCATAGACGGCCTTCATTATCGAATCTAACGAATTGACGTCAGACGGTGCGGCGGCGGGAATAGGTGCAGCAGCAGGAGCAGCGGCAGATTGCGCGTTAGCCGGAGCAGCTATGAAAAGGGCGGCGAATAAAAAGATCAATAGACGTTTCATGCCGAGTGATACGCAACGCGCAAAAGAAATGTTCAGCGGCTGTGAAGTTGGTCGGGATCGGGCCCAATTCGCAGTAATATAACTTCATAGATCCCAAGTTGCAGAAGCCCGCGCGTAAGCAAGGGCGATATCCGCGCGTGGATCGATCCATTAACCGATAAGCAGAATATGCTTGTGTTTCAGAGCTCGGTGTTGAGGTTCGCTATCGCCCTTGCTTACGCGCGGGCTTCTGCATCTCCGAAATTCACCATTCGATCGGCGGACGTGTTTCGATGGTTTCCTGTATGCCCCGCGGCAGCGAACTAAAAAGGTCGACGCCCGCGCGCTGCTCTATCTGGCGCACCGTCGTTTTGTAGCGTTTCCAGTCCTCGTTCTCGATGCCGGCAATATTCGGCATATCGACCGCGATGACGCGGGTGCGGTTGGTGAACTCGATTCCTGCGCCACGCGGAAAAACGACGATGACCTTCCAGCAATTGGTCGGCACGGTAACGCGGCCTTTCAGCCGGCCCGCGTCGCCGTAAACGCCGGCGATGGTGTAAACCGTGTTGCCGCGGCGTGCGAGCGAACGTGCGTAAGATTCCAGCTTTTGCCAGGGGAATTGGTTGAGCGCCATCGTCTGCGGGACGATGTTCGTCATATAGAACGTCTGTTCGTTCAGCCGCTCATCGGCGAAACGGTCAGCGCTCGGCAGCATGTGTCCGCGGTCGTAGCCGCTGCCGGAATAATCGCTGTGCTGTATCCGCGTCAATTTTGCAGGAACTGACGGATCGGGCTGAAACAGCGGCCGCGGGATCGAATCCCCCAGATTCGAGGCACGCGTGAACCAAGCGACCCAATTCGGCGTGCCGCGGCTCGAGTTGTAAGAAAGCACGTGGCTTTCGTGAACGATCAGGTAATTGTCGGGATCTGCTGCCGCGGCGTTCGTAGGGTTGCCGAACGGCAATGCTTCCAATGCCGCCGCCGGCGCCGCAGCATTCGCCGGTGCGGAATTGCCGCTGTTCACACCCAGCGCATCCGGCAGACGCGTACAGCCCGTCGCGGCGATCACTGCCGCGATCAGGAAGATCATATATGTGCGAAAAGATGCCTTCACAGTCTATCCTTCGTAAATTCTACCAAATGCGATCGCAGGGAAGTTGCCCAGGCCCGCGCGTAAGCAAGGGCGATAGCGGACCGCCGAGAGGAACGAGGGAAGAGTGGGGAGGAAAGAGGGAAGAGGGAAGAGAGAATAGAGACCGGCGTGGAACACAATTGCAGAAGCCCGCGCGTAAGCAAGGGCGATATCCGCATCGCAGCCTAAGATAGAAGATGTTAGTGATAAGATGCTTGCGATCCTTTCCCCTGCCCCATCGTTCGCTATCGCCCTTGCTGACGCGCGGGCTTTTGCAACTCACGCGCGGGCCTCTGCAACTCAGGCGCGGATCTTGTGCAACTTCGGGAGCCTTAAGGCAAGAATCCGCTAACTGCGGGCCGTCAGAACCACCTGCGGTAGCGGGTGGTTTAGCGTCTGGCATTTCGATGAACGACGCAAGATTTCGCTAACTGCGGGCCGTCAGAACCACCTGCGGTAGCGGGTGGTTTAGCGTCTGACGTTTCGATGAACGACGCAAGATTTCGCTGACTGCGGGCCGTCAGAACCACCTGCGGTAGCGGGTGGTTTAGCGTCTGGCATTTCGATGAACGACGCAAGATTTCGCTAACTGCGGGCCGTCAGAACCACCTGCGGTAGCGGGTGGTTTAGCGTCTGACGTTTCGATGAATGACGCAAGATTTCGCTAACTGCGGGCCGTCAGAACCACCTGCGGTAGCGGGTGGTTTAGCGTCTGACGTTTCGATGAACGACGCAAGATTTCGCTAACTGCGGTAAAATCTAAAGAGTGATCGAAAAGCTGCACATCACGGGAGTGCCGCGTGCGGAACTGCGCGAGTTCGTCGAATCGCTCGGCGAGCCGCCGTATCGCGCCACGCAGATATTCAAAGCGGTGCATCAGCGTCGTCTACGGTCGTTTGATGACATCACGGACCTGCCGAAAAAGTTTCGCGAAAAGCTTGCCGAGCGTGCCGATATATCGCGTCTGACGGTCGAACAAAAATACGTTTCAACCGACGGAACGCGGCGTTATCTGATGAAAACGGCGGACGGACGGCCCGTCGAGACCGTTTTTATTCCCACAGAGGGCCGCGACACGATCTGTTTTTCGTCGCAGTCGGGCTGTCCGCTGAAATGCGATTTCTGCCTGACGGCACAGCTCGGCCTGCTGCGAAATCTGACCGCCGGCGAGATCGTCGAACAGATCATCATCGTCCTGAACGACGTTTACGGCGAAGCGGCCGAGACGCCGCACGGAACGAATCTGGTCGGCATGGGAGCGGGCGAGCCTTTCCTGAATTTCGAGAATTTGATCACCGCTCTTCGCATCACGGCCGACGAGGACGGGCTTTTCATCGTGCCGAACCGCGTTACGATATCGACCGCGGGCATCGTGCCGAAAATTTACGAATTCGCGACGCTGCCCGACCGGCCGCATCTGGCGATATCGTTGACGGCGGCTACGGACGAACTTCGCGACCGTCTGATGCCGATAAACAAACGCTGGGATCTCGACGAGCTGATGACGGCGGCAAAGGAGTTTGAGGGCAGCCTGCGCCGCGGCGAGCGGTTCACGTTTGAATACGTGATGCTCGGCGGTGTGAACGACTCGCCCGAAGATGCCCGAAAACTTGCGAGGCTGCTGGATAGGTTTCAGCTCTCGCGTGTGAAAATAAACCTGATCCCGCACAACGGTGCGGAACAGCTGGATTACGACGCTTCGTCTCCGGAGGCGGTCGCGCGTTTCAAATCGACGCTCGAATCGATGGGCATCGATGCATACGTACGCACGCCCCGCGGCCGCGACATTTACGCCGCATGCGGGCAGTTGGCCGCGATGGAGAAAGCGGCATGATCTGAAGACAAGGAGACAGGTAGACAAGGAGACAGGGAGACAAGGAGACAAGGAGACAGGGAGACAGGGAGCGTTTTCACTCTGCATTCTGCATTTTGCATTTTGGATTGTTTGCATTGAGTTATGGAAATTCTGATACCCGGATTGATACTTGTCGCTTTGATGGTTTACGCCTCAACGCGTATCAAGCGTTCCGCTGCGGCGGCGTTCGAGCCCGAGACCATTGAAACGGACGCATTTTATATCGAAAAGCCCGAGGGTATGCTCCACGTTCTGAACGGCGACCCTGCGAAGGCGTTCGAATCGTACTCCAAGGAATACGGCAAAGGTGCACAGGACAACATTCGCCAGATACGTGCCGAGATCGTCAAGCTCAAGGGCAAGAGCCTTTCGAGCGCGGCTGCTGATGCAATGCGTGCCGTGGATTCGCCTTCGAAGATCGACGAGGTCATCGACGGCAGAAAATATGCGGTCGTCGAAGGAACGTCTGAAGAAAGGGAAGTACCGCTCGCCGTGACATACAAGCTTGCGGTTTCCGGCGATAGTTTGTATCAATTAAAAGTTACGTCGGCGGGCGAACTTGACGCTGATGCGGAAAGCCGCGTCATCGCATTGGTCTCGAGTTTTTCGGTCAAATGATTACAACCCGAAGATGGGGAAAAACATCGATAATTCTTATGAGAAAAAGCGTATTCACACTTAGCGTTGCTGCGTTTCTGCTGTTGGTGTTCGGTGCCGCTGAACAGGCTTCAGCTCAGTCGGCAAGCGGCTCGATAGGCAACGGAACAGTATCCCGAGGCAAGACCGCTCGTGCGGTCGTCGTGCTGGACATTCCCGCAGGGCTTCATACCAATTCCAATCGTCCCGGCAGCGAATACGCCATTCCCACAACGGTCCGCCCGAGTGCCCGCGGCATCACCATCGGCCGCGTCGCCTATCCGCCGGGCCGCAACAAAAAACTAGCGTTCTCGGAACGCCCTCTGAATGTTTACACAGGCAAGGTGCGGTTCCCGTTCAACGTGACGGTGCCGGCGAACTACCGTGGTTCTACGATCTCCGTGAACGTCGCCGTGCGGTTTCAGGCTTGTACTGATGAGGTTTGCTACGCGCCGAAAACCCAGAATATCACGCTGACGGCGAACGTCCGATGACGGAGAGCAGCCGCCCCGTCTTGCCGTATTTCGGCCGGTCCTTTCGATAAGAAAAGAAAATATCGTCGCGTTCCATTGTACAATATGGAGCCGTGAAAATTGCGGTATCCGGAATTCCCGCCGCGATGAGCTGGTCGCGGTTGACTGCATGCAGATCGACAAGTGCGTGGCCGGGCCGAGTCGGCGAAAAATACCGCATCACATCGTCACCGAAAGCTTCGCGAAAAGCCGTCATCACGTCCTCGCCTATCTCATAATTTCGCCCGCATGCCGCAGGGCCGATCGCCGTGATCATGTTTTCAGGCGTCGCGCCGAATTCACGCATCAGCATCTTGACAGCCTTTTTTGCTATCGACAGCGCCGTTCCGCGCCAGCCCGCATGGGCCGCGGCAAAGCTCCGCGTCGCCGTGTCCCCTATCAGAATTGGAACGCAGTCCGCCGTTTTTACCGCCGCAAGAATGCCGTCCATCGCCGAGGCAACGGCATCTGCCTTGTCGTCATTCTCCGGAATATCTTGGTCATCTTTGACCAATTTTATGCGGTCGCCGTGCTCCTGCCAGACGGTCGCGAGCAGAAATTCATCACCGACAACATTCAAAAAACGCCGCCTGTTCTCGGCGATCAGCTCTTCTGAATCGTCGTTATACCCCGCAAGATTCAGGCTGTTCTCAGGTATTGCGGACACGCCGCCGAGCCGCGTCGAAAACCCGTTCGCAAAGCCCGCCGCTTCCAATGCGGTGCAAACAAGCACCTTTACGCCGCTGCGTTCTCGCCAACAAAAGCCTGAATCTGCTAAAGTTCTTTCATCATCCGGCCACTGGCCAACGGCCACTGACCCCTGTTCCATGATCATCTCGACGGGCATCGACATAGTTGAAGTCTATCGCATACGCGAAACGCTCGCCAGAACGCCGCGTTTTCGCGAGCGAGTGTTCACCGACGCCGAACGTGAATACTGCGACGCCCGCGGCGCGGGCGCCGACAGTTCGTATGCTGCACGCTACGCGGCGAAAGAAGCATTTCTTAAAGCACTGAGAACAGGCTGGCGAGGGAAGATCGCCTGGACGGACATCGAGGTAGAGAATGACGACGCCGGAGCACCGTCGCTGAAACTCAGCGGCGAGGCAGAGCGGCTGTTCAACGAGATGGGAGCCTCGCGAATTCACCTTTCAATTTCCCACACGTCCGAACACGCCGTCGCACAGGTCATTTTCGAAAGCTGATCTGCGGCCTCTACTGCTGCGGCCTGGCGGCACGCGGGGTCGTGTTGAAATATGCGATCGCGGGGTCGTGGTCCGAGAAGTTCTCGAGCCGCTCGTTGTCGTTCCGGTAAGCTTTCGGAAAATCCGCGTTCAGCCGCCCGTAGCCGAAGCCGTGAATGAATGGCCGCAGCGACTGGCTGACGATGATGTGGTCCAGCACCTGGGCGTTTCCGTCGAAATGATACGAATAGCGCTGGTCTGCGGCGATCAGATCGACAAGGTTGACCATATCGGGATTCACTAGGTCCTCGGACGGATTCATCACCTGGTCGCGTGGTGCGGGCGTGCCCTTGATCGCTCCGATCACATCGACGATGCCGTCATTGAACTGATACGCGTTGAAATCGCCGACGAGGATGATCTTCGCGTTCGGATCGGCGGTCTGCGTCGCCTGTACCCATTTGGCGAGAAACTCGGCCTGCAGGCGTTTTTTCGTTCTTACGTCGTCCTGACGTTTCGGGTCGTTGTAGCCGAGGAATGATTTCAGATGGTTCACGACCGTGATGAATTCGAACGGCGTTTCGCTGTCCTTAGGAGTAAAGGACGCACGCAGCATCAGCGGCGGACGGTCGTTCAGCAGACGCTGCTCACGCGAGCCGGGCGAAGTGTACTTTTCGTCCTTGCCGAACTGCTTTACCTCGAGCACCTTGATCTTCGACGTTTTCACAAGGAAACCGACATTGATGCCGCGGCCGTCGTTGCCGCGAACGACGTGTGCCTCATATTTGGGATCGGTGCCGCCCGCTGCCACGGCGTCAGCGTTTATGCGGTTGCCCAACCGCTGCAGCGATGCCTGATTTTCGACCTCGACCATGCCGATGACGTCCGGCATGTTCATTACCAGCCGAACGCCGGCCGATATCTTTCGCAGGCGCTGCGTGAACGATTCCGCCGTTACGATCTCTTCGTTTATTCCCGGATCGTCCTCGTCATCGAACAGATTTTCCACGTTCATCGCCGCCACCGAGAACTGCGTGTCGGTGGGCGCCGGCATCTTAAAGCTCTTCAGCGTTGACGAGACCGACGGCCTCGAATCGGGGTCGGTCAATATCGCGTACGAGCGGAACGCGTAATACATCACGCCCGTCAGGTTCTTCAGCTCGGTCTGCGACGGTACGTCGATGGCCTGCGAGCCTAGCTGTGCCATGCTCTCGACGCGCAATACGTGCGGGTTCGAGTTGAAGATCGGCATCTTGGGCCAATTTTTTCTGAAATCGTTCTTATCCTTGTCGGGCAGCAGAATGAAATCGTAAATGTTGAATCCCGGCTCGCGGAAAGGCCGCGGCATTCCCTTTACAACGCCGTAAAAAACGCCGTTCGACGTCGCCCTATTGTTTATGTTGTCGATGCGCCCGCCTGTCGGCTGCGTGACGGTCATTTCAGCGACCATCACCCGCATACCTTCGAACCGCTCAAGCTCGTCGATGGTGCGGGCGCTCATGTCGTTCGCACCGATGACGGTTGGTTTCGGCAGCGGATTATCTTTCGACAGGACCTGGATCAGGTCGCGGTTCTGCTGCATCACTATCTGCGTGATCGGCAGCGACATCGGCTCCGCAGTGGGCCTGAACTCGGTCACCTGGCCGGTCACGCTGACCAGATTGCCGACGGCGGCCTCGCCGCGGGGCTCGGTTCGGGTAAAGACGAATAGCCCTTCGCTGGTCGCGGGGTTGTTGTCGGTCTTGTCGTCGGGCGATTGGATGAAAAATCCGTTGCGCACACGGGCCGTAACAATGCCCGTGGTCTTTACCATCTGCCGTTCGTACGGCGATACGTTCTTATCGCCCTGAATTGCGTGTATCGGATATTCGCGTTGTGCGAATGCGGAAACCGCAGTTAAGGCGGAGAGCGAAATTACGACCGCAAAGCGGGCCATGCCGCGAAATGAATTCTTATAGAACATTACTGCTTATCCCGTTTTCTCTCTAAAATCTCCTGCGTATTCTTGCCTATCGCGGAGAAGAAATCGTATCCCGTAAGGTATTCGACCGCATCGACGGTCGTTCTGAAGGTCCGCCACGGCGTTGACTGCGTCAGAGGCGGCTGATTTGGGACGATGATCCCAAATGCGCGCGTTGCCTTCGTAATACGCTGCAGGTCATTATTGCCGTTGGGCAATATCAGAACTACTTTCCAGGTGACCTGCGGTATGACCACTTGTCCGCCCGCGATGGTGCCGGCATTTCCATGAGGGCCTGAGATTATATAGATCTCGTTGCCCTGGCTGGCGAGCGTGCGGCAGTAGTTCTCAAAATCGACCCACGGCCCCTGATTGTTCGCAGGCAGCTGCGGGATGATGTTGGTCATCAGGTACGTCGAATCGTTGATCGTCTGATTGACGGTGCGGTCGCCCGAAGGGCACATATGCCCGCGGTCGTAACCTGAGCCCGAATAATCGCTCGGCTGTACCTGATACCAGCCCGCCGGCAGTGATGTGTCAGGGCTAAAGCTGCCGCTGTTCGCCGAACCGATCCACGAGGTGTCAAGACGCCACGCGACCCAATTCGGCGTGCCTTTCGACCTGTTGTAGGACAGCGTGTATGCGGGCCGCTCGATCAAATAATTGTTCTGATTTGCCGGATCTGACGTTGCGTTCGACGGGTTGCCGAACAGCAGCGGATTCTCGTTCGGCAGCGGCGCGTTGACGTTGAGGTTCAGGTTGAGATTGACCGTCCGGCCTTGTCCGTCCGCTGCGAGGCCCGTTATCTGCTTCGTGCCGCCGCTGACCGTTGTTGGGACAGTCGCCAGGAACGAGAAAATATTATCGCCCGCCGTAACGTCGCCGTTCGTACCGTCGTCAAAAAGCGGCTGCGACGCGGGGCCGTCGATATTCGTAAGGTTTACCGTGACGGTAATGCCGGTACTCGGCGGCGTGGTCGCGGGAATGACCGTCGCCGTCAGCAGAGTATTTCCCGGCGGTGTGACCGTCGTCGGGCTTGCTGTGAGCGATGCGAAAAGATTGGTTCCCGAGCCCGAACAGGTTACGGGTGCCGTCGATGTGTTGCGTGCCGCTGAAGGTGTGAGCGTCTGAAAATCGACCGAATTGTCGTCCGTGTCCTGACAGCCGTTCTGCAGCCTTGCTTTGCTGTTGCCG
This sequence comes from Acidobacteriota bacterium, assembly GCA_016700075.1. Lineage (NCBI taxonomy): Bacteria > Pseudomonadati > Acidobacteriota > Acidobacteriota bacterium. The sequence goes on from CP065000.1 coordinate 2,396,345, forward strand.
TCGCCGGGGGCCGTCGTTCGTGTTCCTTCAAAGAAGATGTTGCTGCCCGTTCCCCAGCCGACCGCGTCTATTACCGCACCGGAATTGGCCTCGCCCTGGCGTATCGCCAGGCCGCCGTTGGCGGCTGCCAGAGCACACGAGCATGTTGCATTGTTATAGGTAACGTTCGGCGTCACGCCGCCCGTATAGGATGTGGACGCGATCAGATAATACTGCCCCGCCTGCAGCACCGTCGATGTGGTCCAGGCGTGAAAATTTACGTCATTGGTCCCGTTCTGCGAGCGGTAAACGAGACGGTAGCCGTTCAGGTCGATCGGGGCGGCGCTCGTGTTCAGTATCTCGATGAACTCATCATTGGCATTTCCCGGCGAGCCTGCCTGAAATTGGCTGATAACGAGGTGCGGAGACACCAGAGTGCTGTCCGCGAGACCGAGCCGATCCGATTGAGCCGAGGTGTGCGCCTCAAAAAATAAACCAACGGCGGCCAAAACAGCGACCGCCACGAACAAAACAATACTTTTCATCAAAAAGAACGCCCCCAGGGCTCAACTGCCAATTTCCGAATTTGCGCGTGCAATCTATATTTCTACCACATTTCGACGTTCAGACGAAGAAAATCCGGTAAAACCGAGGTTACGAAAACGCTAATTCGAAGCTCTGGGCGTCGCCGCCGGCCTCGCCGCCTGAGCGGGCCGCGGATAGACCACGGGGCTCTTGTTGCCGGCCTTGTCCACCGCACGCACGCCGAAAAAGTAGTTGTCCTTAGACATATTCTTCACCGTGTACGCCGTTACATTGCCGACGAATTGCGAGTTGGTCCACACCGGCGATGTCGTGTCGCGCCAGACGATCTCGTAGCCCGCAAGGTCGGCTTCCGAATTTGCGTCCCATTTCAGGTCGGTGTCGTTGGTCAGCCGTCCGGTTACGATGCCGACATTACGCGGCTTTGCGGGCGCATTCGCGAGTCCCGCGAGAGCGATCAGGTTCACGCGTGCGACATTGGCGTTGTATTCATAGTCAACGAGGTCCGGCGTGTCACCGTAGTTGATGCTGTTCTCTGTGCGGACGTTCTGGTGCTGGTGCGTGTAATCTTCGTCCGGCTCGGTAAATCGCACCGCCGCGAAACCGCGTTCGAGGAAAGGAATGTGGTCGCCGCCGCGTCCATAGCGGTCGCGCCGATAGATCATCCAAACACTAAAGTCTTTCAAATACCGCTCGGCTTGCTCTTTGATGTATCGGGCGAGCTGTCGCGACGAAGAATCATTCTCGCCGCCGACGCTGCGTCGCGTGTTCGCCTCGGCGGGCGTTTCATTCGACGGCACGCCCTCGCTGAAAACGCGAACCCGTTTACGATGCGGCGAATCCTTTTTCGTCAGCACGCCGCCGACGATGTCATTTGTGAACATCGCCTCGATGTTCATGTTCGCCTGCTTCGCCTGTTCGGCGTAATACGCGGCACCGAGCAGTCCCTGTTCCTCGCCCGGAACGGCCATAAAGATGATGGTCGCGTCAAATTTTCGCTTCGACATCACGCGGGCGAGCTCGAGCGAAACGGCAGTTCCCGAGGCATCATCGTTCGCTCCCGGAGCGTCGCATTTCGCGTCCGTCGGCGAAGTGCACATCGAATCGTAGTGCCCCGAAACGACGTAAATTCTGTCCGGTGCGGTCGTGCCTTTCAATATCGCGAAAACGTTGGTCAGAACCGTCGGCTCCGGTATGCGGGCGGCCTTTTCCTGCGTAAATGCCTGTTTTTGCACGTCCAGGCACCCGCCGCACTCACGGCTGATACGCGTGAATTCTTCAAATATCCAATCGCGTGCCGCACCGATGCCGCGTGTCGGGTCGTTCTGCTCCGACAGCGTGTTCCGCGTACCGAAAGACACCAGCTTGCGAACGTAGCCCTCGATGTTCTTGGCGGAGACCTCTTTGACCATCTTCGCGACCTCGGGGTCGGGTTTTGACCCTACGTTCTGTGCCGGAGATCCGGCTGCCAAGAAAAGGCTAAGTGCAGCGGCGCTTAGCAACATATAACCAATAGATTTGTTTCGCATCGTTTTACGCTATATATTATGCAAAAGTCCTACAAATTCTACAGCCAAAGGAGGCAAGATCATGAAAGCTCTAGCATTGATTTTGATAGCCGCTTCATTTGTGTGCGCTCAGCACGGGCACGGCACTTCCAAAGCGGCTACGACCAAAAAAGCGATCTGGCTCGACAACGGGCTCGGCGACGTTGACCATCCTGTGTCAACGAACAATAGCGAGGCTCAGAAATTTTTCAATCAAGGCCTAGCCTATCTTTACGCGTTCAATCATGACGCTGCCGTCGCCTCATTCAAACACGCGGCCGAGATGGATCCTGATCTCGCGATGGCATACTGGGGCATCGCTTTGGGACTGGGTGCCAATTACAACGACCCCGCAGGGCCCGAGCGTTTTGCCGCCGCGTACCAGTACCTGAAAAAGGCACAGGCAGCAGCCTCGAAAGCATCACCGGCAGAGCAGGCGTATATCGCGGCGTTGGCAAAACGCTATTCCCGGGATCCGAATGCGGATCAGCAGAAATTGGCAAACGATTACACCGCGGCGATGGCGGAATTGGTGAAGAATTACCCTGACGATCTTGACGCGGCCACGCTTTATGCAGAAAGCATGATGAACCTGCGTCCGTGGCAGCTATGGTCGCTCGATGGAAAACCCGCACCCGGAACGCTCGAGATAATCGCCGTCCTCGAGGGCGTTCTTAGGCGCAATCCGAACCACACGGGGGCGAACCACTATTACATTCACGCCGTCGAGGCAAGCCCGACGCCCGAACGAGGCACCGCGGCGGCGAACCGCCTGATGGACCTCGCGCCGAATGCGGGCCATCTGGTGCATATGCCCTCGCATATTTACCTCAGGACGGGCGATTACGAGGCGTCGGTCAAGAGCAATCAGGCGGCGATCATCGCGGACAGGAAGTTCATCGAGCGCAGCGGTGCTTCGGGCGCGTATCCGCTGATGTACTACAACCACAATATACACATGCTTGCCGCGTCATTTGCGGGGAACGGCAATTACGCCTCTGCGATCAAGACGGCAAATGAGCTCGCCGCGAACGCAGGCCCGAATGTGAAGGACGTGCCGGCGGTTGAGATGTTCATGCCGTATCCGATCATCGTGGATGTGCGGTTCCACAAATGGGACGAGGTGCTCGCGTTCCCGCGGCCCGCCGCGCATATGCTCACGACGATAGCTCATTGGCATTTCGCCCGCGGAATGGCATTCGCCGAGACCGGGCGGCCCGCTGATGCTGAAAAGGAGCTTGCCGCGATGCGTGAGACGGCAGCGAAGATACCCGCAGAAGCTGCGTTGTTCACCAATTCGGTCAGCTCCGTTCTGAAGGTTGCCGATGACCTGCTGAGCGGACAGATCGCTGAATCGAAAGGCGACCGCAAAAAAGCGATCGGCCTATTGCGTTCCGCTCTTGAATTGGAGGGAAAGATCAACTACGCGGAGCCGCCCGATTGGGACCTGCCCATTCGCGAATGGTTGGGACGCGCCCTGCTCAGAGACGGCCAATATGCTCAAGCCGAAACCGTTTATCGTGATGAGATAGAGCGAAGCCCTCGGAGCGGCCGTGCACTTTTCGGATTGGCAGAGGCCCTAAGAAAGCAGGGAAAGACGTCGTCCGCGAGGTTCGTACAGCGTGAGTTCGAGCGGGCGTGGGCAGGAGCCGACGGCAAATTAGAGGTCGAAAGACTCTATAAATAATGTGAGCTACTGAATTCGATACGCTTTGTCTTTCCAGACGACGATAAGCGTGCCGGAAATGCGATCGGCGATCGAGCGAAGGCCGCTGTCGAGCTTTTTGTAATCTTCGCTGCCGCGTCGGACGTTGGTCGTCGCCTGGCCGCGATATGCGGTGTCGGTCCAGACGCCGTTCACGTTCTCGAAAGTGCGGCCGCCCGCGGATCTTTGCTCGCGTGCACGGCCCGCCTGGCCGTCGAGCTGAACTTGGTTCGACTGCACTTGTGCAGGCCCGGAACGCGTCGGGGCTGATCTGGCGGTTGCCGGCGGAGGAGCGTCGCGGCGTTCCAAGCGGTCCTCTGTTGCTTTTCGCTTCGCCAGGGCGGCATCCTTGCTCTCTTCTTTACTGACCTCCGCCGCTTTGGCGTCATCAGCAACAGGAGCCGCTGCGGCAGGCTGTGCCGGAGCCGACATAACCGTCGGCGGCGGCGGAGCAGCAGCGTCAAGTTCACGGTCAGCCGAAGCAAGGCCGGTTCCTTGTCCCACACCTATGCCCGAACCTGAACCGCCGGGCATGCGGCCCGTTCCAGTTGAGTTAGCCGCGATCATGTTCGACGGCGTAGCTGCCGTCTCGGCATTTGACGGCTTCTGTTCCTCGGGAGCGGCAGCGATGTTGGCTGCGGGGGCGGCGGTGTTTGCCGCAGGTTCCTGTTCGATGTTCCTTGAGATCGTAGAATCCGATTCTGCCTGCCGCGTCTGCAAAACCAAATAGCCCAAACCGACCGCAAACGCCAGCAGCAGCAAGCCGAACGCCGCCGCGAATCCCGGCGAACGCAGAAGCCCGCTGTACCACGGCAATTTGGACACGGCGGCCGGCACCGCCGCAGGCACTGCGTCTGCGACAGTTTCAGGCGCACGTAAACTGACGGCGAGAGCGAGCTTTTGCCGGCAGTCATCGCAATCCGCGAAATGCGCGGCATACGTCAGCCGCGTCTTTTCCGGAAGAGCGTTTTCGACAAACGCAGCCATCGCATCGGCGTCCGCATGAGCGGCTGCCGGCGTCGGCGCAGGTATGCTGTTCCGCGAAGCACGCAGGATAGCATCAATTTCTTTGTCGAATAACGGTTCCATTCAATTGTTAGCCACCGAGATCACAGAGGTCACAGAGAAAAAGTGGCCGGTTGTCAGTGGCCGGTGGCCGGAAACAAAGATCAAAAACCCAAAGCCCAAAACCAAATCCCTCCGCGCTTCTACCTTCTGTCTTCTGCCTTTTCCCTCCGTGTTCTCTGTGCTCTCTGTGGCCGATCTCCCGGCCTATATTAAGAACGCGCTACAGCCAGATCTCTTGCAGCAGCACCGCGAGCGTGATCGCGGCGAACATCGTCTCAAGGCTGACGCCGAGGCTTTCCGCCGTCTCGCTCAGGTATTTTTTGACCTCGTTATCGGTCCAGCCGAGCTTGTTTTTGAGTGTTCGTTCGACGCCCTTGCGAATTTCCGACTGAATTCGGGCGAGTTTTCGGCTGGCGGTCGCCTCGTGATAGCCGAAAGTGTCGGCGATCTGTTTCAGCCTCAGCTCGTCAAAATAATAGAGCTTCATTATCAGGCGGTCTTCTGCGTCGAGTTCCGAGACGGTCTGAGCGAGTGCCTCGGTCACGTCGGCGGCTGTGCGGCTGTCTGTCAGCAGATCTTCGGGGCTCGGGTCATACGCGATCAGTTCGCCCTCGCCTGCGGCCTCATTCGCGAGATTCTCGAATTCGCGGTCTTCCTCGATCTGAACGTATTTCGCCTGTTTCCTAAAGCCGTCCACCGCAAGCTGCGCCGTGACCGCACGCAGCCAGCCGCCGAGGCTGCCGCGGCCCGAATAATACGCCAGCTTGCTTTTCTTGTTGCCGTCGGCATCGGTCCTTAGGCCGTAAAGCTCCGCCCAGATCGACGACGCAAGGTCTTCGGCGTCCTCGGTATTCGACGCTGCCTTGCGTGCCGCACTTTTTACGGTCGGGTCGAATTGTTGTACCAGAGCTTCCCATGCCGTCTCATCGCCGCGTTCGCAGGCAATGACGAGGCACAGGTCGTCGGCGCGAATTTCGTCGATAAATGCTTTGATGTCAGCATTTACGATGTCGGGGTTGTCGCGGAAAAGATATTTTTCGAGTGCCGCCTCGACACGCGCGACGATATCGCCGCCAACAAGCCCGCGTGCATTTTCCGCACGCGAAATGAGCCGCTCAACGGCCTCGTCGATCGTCGCTTTGTGTTTTGCCGGGATCACTGCCATCTGGGTCGAGACGATTTTAGCATCAATTCGCATCCCATTGCGCTTCTGCCAACCCTATTTCAAATGCTTCCTCAAAAACGACACGATCTTGTACCCGTCAATGTGATTCCGCAGCTTTTTGCCGAAACAATAATTTCGTAGAAATCTGCTCAATGATGATAGAATTTAGTTGTTATGGAGGTTACAGTTTCAATTCCGGACGGCTTCATTCCGCCTTTTAGAAGTGAAGACGAACTTGCACGCGAGATGCTTGAGGCTTATGCCATCGAGAATTATCGGCAGGAGAAGATCAGCCTGGGGCGACTCGCAGAGATCCTTGACCTCTCGATCGATCAGGCTAACGCGCTGTTGAAGGATCGTAATGTTCCAAACCCGTATGATAAGGAAGACATGGAACGTGATCTTCAAACTATCGAACTGCTCTTCAACAAATGATCGTTGTTTCCGATACGACGCCGATCCATTATCTGATACTCATTGACAGAGAGTTTGTCCTTCCGGCACTGTTCGGAGAGGTGCTGGTGCCCGAGGAAGTTCTTCGGGAGATGTGTCATCCGAATGCTCCACTCATCGTCCGAGAATGGGCCAGATCAAAACCGGATTGGGTTGTATCGAGGTCTATAATCGACGGCAGCGTTATCGAGGGCCTGGACGCCGGTGAAACTGCGGCAATAAACATTGCGCTTGAGATCGATGCTGACGCCGTATTGATGGATGATCGTAGGGGCATTCGAGAGGCAACACGGCGAGGGCTGCGAACGCTCACGACCTTTGCTCTCCTTGAGCAGGCTTCTAAAGCAGGTTTGATCGATCTTGCGGAGAGTATCGCCGCACTTGCAGCCACCACATTTCGGATGCCGTCGGAGTCGATCATTAAGGGCTTTCTGGATCGGAACAGTTCCGGATAATCAGCTTAGGTTACATCGCAGTAATATTTTCGACGATGAGTGTATCGAGCTACCGCAGGTGCTTCCTCAAAAACGACACGATCTTGTACCCGTCGATATAGACCCACGGTTTTTCGCCGAGAGTGTAGTGGCCGCAGGGCAGGACGGTTTCGGAGTGTTTGATGCCGTTGCGGCGGAGTGCGGCCATCGTTTCGAGCGAGAGGTCGAGCGGGAAAGTGAGGTCGTAGCGCGTGTAGATATAACGCTGCGGCCGCGGCGGCTGTGCGGCGAGTTTCGGCATGTAGGTCAGCGGCGATATCGGCCGCCACATCTCGCGAAGCTCTTCGAGCGTGACGTGTTCTTCCAGCGATTCTTTGACGTGATAGGTCGAAAGCCCGTGCCAGACGACGTCCGAAAAATAGCCCGAAACGTGATTGAAAACACCCGCTTCGATGTCCATATCGTGGACGAACGCCAGAAATCCCGTGCATGAGCCGATGCTGGTGCCGACCAGGCCGACGCGTTCATAGCCCTGTGTTTTCAGCCATTTAACAGCGGCACGCGTGTCCATTACCGCCTGGCGGACGCTTTGCAGTGTGCGGCCGATATTCGGCGCGACCAGATGATCGGCGCGTTCCAGATCGGGCGGCATACGCTCTTCGTGATACGGCATCGTCAGCCGAAATGCCGACACGCCGAGCCGTGCGAAAAGCTTTGCAAGGTCGAAATACGTCCCGGCCTTAGCATTCCAATGCGGCAAAATCACGACGGCAGAGCGTTTGTTCTTATTGGCGGGGAAATAGCGTGCGATCGCGGTATTATTCTCGGCGTCGGGCGTCTCCACCGCGCTTTGCCATCGTATGACGGCGTCGTTTTCGATGTATTCAATGCCGTTCGCGGGCAAGGCAAAATACTCATCGCTGCGTTCGATCCAGTCTGCGGAAAGGCGTTTCAGTTCGGCGGCCTCGCTGCCGGGCTCGGTCTCGCCGATCACGTATTCGGTGCCCCAGCCGAAAGGCCGAACTACGCGATTGTCGTTCAGCATCGCAAAGTGCCGTTCGCGGCCGTGCATGTAGCGTTTCAGCATACGGAAAATTAACCACAGATGAACACGGATGAACTCAGATCCGGAACGAACCTATCGGCATTCATCCGTGTCCATCTGTGGGCGAAACTCAAGCGGCAGATGCAGCTTTCGCACGGCGGACCACCTTTTCGTAAAACGCAATGTATTGCGGAATGATCTTTTCGGTGGAATAGCGTTCGACGGCGTTCTTGCGGCCGCGTTCGCCGAAATTTCGCCGCATTTCTTCGTCGCCGAGCAGACGCAGCGTGTCGGCGGTCATCTTTGTCACGTCGCCGACATCGCTCAGGAATCCCGTCTCGCCGTCGCCTACGACCTCAGGAATGCCGCCTATGCGCGTTGCGACGACGGGCACTTCGCAGGCCTGTGCTTCGAGGGCCGCGAGTCCGAAAGATTCGAGTTCCGACGGCAGCAAAAACACGTCCGCGATGCCGAGATAATCCGAGATATTCGACTGTTTACCGACGAACGTGACTTCGCCCTTGATGCCCATCTGTTCCGCTCGATAGCGAACCGCCGAGAGCTCAGGCCCGTCGCCGACGAAGATCAGCCGAGCCGCTTTGCCGGCGGCTTTGACGCCCGCCATTATCTCGACACAGTCCGCCGGGCGTTTGACCGCACGGAAATTCGACACGTGAACGAGCAGGCGTTCGCCGTTCGGTGCAAGCTCGCCTCGAAGCGGCGAATCGGGCGTCCGCGTGTAGTGCAGCGGGCAGATGAAATTCGGTATGACCTCGATATCGTCAAAATCGAACGTCTCGATGGTCGCCTGTTTCAGGAACTTTGAAACGGCCGTCACGCCGTCCGATTGCTGCAGCCCGTAACGCGTGATCGGCAGATAGCTGCGGTCGGCGCCGACCAGCGTGATGTCCGTCCCGTGCAGCGTCGTGATGACGGGCACGTACATCTTTTGCTTTATGGATTCGCGTGCCAATATCGCCGAGATCGAATGCGGTATCGCGTAGTGAACGTGCAGAACGTCGAGCTTTTCCGCACGTGCGACGGTCGCCATTTTTGTCGCCAGTGCGAGGTCGTAGGGCTGATGTTCGAACAGAGCGTAGGACATCATTTCGACCTCGTGAAAATGCACACGCTCGTTCAATTCCGTCACGCGCGTCGGCAGCACCGACGAGATGAAATGCACATTATGCCCGCGTTCGGCCAGGTCGCGGCCGAGCTCCGATCCGACGATGCCGCTGCCGCCGTATGTCGGATAAACTGTGATACCGATATTCATTACTCACCTCTCGGCAAATGAAAATCGTAACATTTTCGGCAAACCGAAACGAATTTTTCACTACGGCGAAAAAGTTTCTCGCAATTCACTGCGGTTTTCGCCTAAAATCATCGGGAAACAGTCCACGCAATGGCCGAAACGAGATGGGAGCTGACAAAGAGGCTTTTCGCTGAGGCGGCGGAACTTTCCGCCGCCGCCCGCGAAGAGTTTCTGCGCCGCGCCGCCGCCGGCGACGACAGCCTGATCGCGGAGGTCAATTCGCTGCTTGCTTCGGCCGATGAGACGGGCAACATCATCGAATCCAACGCCCTTGACCTGGAGGCGGGCCTTTGCACAGGCACGGCGAATTTCAAGGGGCAGACCTTTGGCAACTACCGCATCATTCGCGAAATTGGCAGCGGCGGCATGGGCAGCGTTTTTCTCGCCGAGCGTATCGACGGCCAGCTCGAGATGCAGGCCGCCCTGAAGATAGTCCGCCAGTCGATCGCGGGCAGCGAGGTCGTTTCGCAATTTCGCCGCGAACGCCAGATACTTGCCGATCTGCATCATCCGAACATCGCTGTGCTGCTAGACGGCGGCGTCAGCGGCCGCGGCGAGCCGTATCTGGCGATGGAATTTATCGACGGGCGTCCGCTGACCGAATTCGCTTCGGATGAAAACCTCGCTGTCGATGAACGCCTGCGGCTTTTTTTGAAGGTCTGCTCGGCGGTCGCATTCGCACACCGAAATCTCATCGTCCACCGCGACATCAAGCCGTCAAACATACTCGTAACGGCTGACGGTGAGCCGAAGCTGCTCGATTTCGGCCTCGCAAAGGCATTCGAGATGGACGCGAACACCACGCAGACGGGCTTTCGGGCGTTCACGCCGAGCTATGCGTCGCCCGAGCAGTTCTTGGGCAGAAATGTAACGACGCTGAGCGATGTTTACTCGCTCGGCGTGGTGCTGTATGAACTTCTGACAGGCCGCAAGCCTTTCAATTTCGAAGGCCGCAGCGTCGACGAGATGATCCGAACGATCACCGATGCCGATCCGCCGCGGCCAAGCGAGATATCACGCGGCGAGGCGGATACTTCGGGGCTCAGCCTCGACCGCGACCTCGACAACATCGTCCTGAAAGCACTGCAAAAAGAACCGGCGATGCGTTATGGCTCGGTCGAGGACCTCGGACGCGACATCGAACGTTATCTTGCGGGCGAGCCCGTCACGGCGAGGCCGAACACCTTCACGTATCGTGCCGGCAAGTTCATCAGGCGAAACCGCGTCGCTGTCGCCGCTGCGGGCGTCGTGCTGCTGTCGCTGATCGCGGGCCTTGCGGCTACAGCGTGGCAGTTCAACGAGACGCGAAAGGAACGCGACCGTGCCGAGGCTCGTTTCAACGATCTGCGCCAGCTTTCGAATTCGCTGCTGTTTGAGATCGCGCCAAAGATCGAGCGTCTGCAGGGCTCGCTTGCCGCACGCGAACTGATGCTGCAGCGTGCGGTCGAATATCTCGATGATCTCGCCGCCGAGGCACAGAACGATCTGCTGCTGCAGGCTGAGCTTGCCGCCGCATATGAAAAGGTCGGCGACCTGCAGGGCAATCCGGCGAACCCCAATTTCGTGATGCTCAACGACGCCGTCGCGAGCTACGAAAAGGCCCTGCGGATACGTCTGGACCTAGATGCGGCGGGCGTCAGTGATGCAGATTCGCGGCGTAAACTGGCGGCGACGCATCGGGCTCTCGGGCGTGTTTTGGGCGAAGCGAACGACTACGTCGCCGAACAGGAGCATCTGAAGCGTGCGATCGATATATTGAGCGGCCTGAGAACGCAGCAGCCGGATGACAACGAACTCAGCATCGCACTCGCCCAGCTCAATTTCGACGCCGGCGTCGGCCAGACCAGCCTGAGCAGCTACGGCAACGCGATACCTTTCTACGACAACGCCGTCGCCATTTTGACCGATGTCCCCGCGTCGCCGACGCGCGACCGCCTGCTGGCAAGCTGCTACGCACAGCGTGCATATTCGCTCTCGTGGGAATCGCGCCAGCCGGAGGCAGAGGCCGAGATGCAAAAGGCGATCGAAATAGCGGAAAAACAGGGCGAGGCCAACACGGACGCGATCGAGAACAGATGGCTGATCTATTGGCTCGCCGGCAACATCAACGAAGAGATAAACAACGATAAATTCTACGCTTTTCAGAAAAAGGCCGAAGAGATAGCCCGCCGCTCGTCGGAGGCTGACCCTTCGGACCTGCGTTCGCGTCAGCGGCTCGCCAAAACGCTCTCGCATCTCGGCCAGGCAGCCAACGATCTGGGCAGGACCGACGAAGCACTTCGGCATCTTGAAGAATCAAGCCGCATTTACCGCGGCATTATTGAAACTGAAACGCGCAACGGGCGCCTGCGGGCAGACCTTGCGGCATCACTGACGCGGCTCGGCGAAGCCCGCAAGAATCACGGCGACACCGCGGCGGCCCTCGACAGTTTCAACGAGGCCGTCGAAATGTACACCGCCGTCGCCGCCGAATATCCTCGCGATAAACGCACGCGGAACAACCTGGCGACGGTGTATTCAGAGATCGCGAAGATACGCGAACGCTCTCCCGCGGAAAGGACGGCCGCACTCGCGGGCTACAAGAAAGCCCTTTCACTGATGGAGGAAATGGAATCGCAAAAGGTGATATTGTCAGACTACGACCGCAAGTTTTTGGAAGAGATGCGGCTCGCTGTCCGCCGATTATCGTAAAGACATATGAACATAGACCAATTTCGCGTAACAGAAGGCACGAAACTCAACTTAAAGGATCACGATCCGGCGTTCTCGGACGGGCTGAAGGACAAGTCCGACGCGCTCGATGCCCTGCAAAAGAACATCGAGCGGATGACCGAGCTGCAGGATATGCTGTATGCACAGGACATCTATTCGCTGCTGATCGTTTTTCAGGCGATGGACGCCGCGGGCAAGGACGGCGCGATAAAACACGTGATGAGCGGCGTCAATCCACAGGGCGTCTCGGTGGCGTCGTTCAAGGCGCCGTCAGCCGAAGAGCGCGATCATGATTATCTGTGGCGTCACCAAAAGGCACTGCCCGAACGCGGCAAGATCGGCATTTTCAACCGCTCGCATTATGAAGAGGTGCTCGTCGTACGCGTGCATCAGGAGATACTGCAGGGCCAGCAGCTCCCGCCCGAGATAAAGAACGATCCCGACATATGGCAGAAGCGTTTCAACCACATACGCGATTGGGAACAGCACCTCACCGAGAACGGCACGCATATCATCAAATTTTTCCTGAACGTATCACGCGAGGAGCAGAAGAAACGCTTTCTGGAGCGCATAGCCGAGCCTGAAAAGAATTGGAAATTCTCCATCGGCGATGTACGCGAACGCAGCTACTGGAACGATTATATGCGTGCTTACGAAGACGCCATCTCAGCCACTTCGACCGACGCCGCACCGTGGTACGTCATCCCCGCCGACAAGAAATGGTACACGCGGCTCGCCATCTCCGAGGTCATCGTGAACAGGCTCGAAAATATGAACCTGCACTATCCAAAGATCACCGACGCACAGCGCGAAGAGCTCATCGCTGCGAAGACGGCACTGGAATCGTAACTAACCTCATGATGCGGTCGTCCGCCTTGTCGGGCGTGCCGCGGCCGTCGCGGTTCGACGTTGAGAAATACAGATATCCGTCCGGCCCTGCTGCGGCCTCGCGAACGCGGCCGACGTTGCCGGCGAGCAGGTCTTCCTGACGAACGACCTTGCGGCCGTCCATTACGATACGGATGATCTTTGCTCCGCGAAGGCAGCCGAGAAAGAAATTGCCTTTCCAGACCGGGAACTTATCGCCGTCGTAGAACGCACCGCTCGCGGGAGCGCACGCCGGCGTGTATTCGACGAGCGGCGGCTCCATTCCTTCTTTCGTTCGCGTGCCGTAGATCGTCGGCCAGCCGTAATTTTTGCCAGCTTCGACGATGTTCACTTCGTCCGCACCGCCGCCGCGGCCTTCGAAATGGCTCGGCCCGTGTTCGGTCTGAAACATCAGCCCGCTGCCCGGCTGCCACGCGAGGCCCTGTGCGTTTCTATGTCCCGTGGTCCAGATCTCGGGGCGATATCCCGCTTTTCCGACAAATGGATTGTCCTTGGGAACAGAACCGTCGTCGTTGAGACGCAGCGTCTTCCCGGCGAGCGACATATTGTCCTGCGACAGGTTCCAGTCGGTCGCGTCTCCGGTCGTCACATACAGCTTTCCGTCCGGCCCGAAACGGGCACGCGTACCGGCGTGGTTCGGTGCGGCGGGGATTTTCTCGATGATGATGGTCGGCTCGGTCAGCTTTTTGTCGGCAAGCCTGTAACGCACGATCTTTACCTGCTTGCCGTCCTCGCGATACGCATACGCGAGATAGACGAACGAATTTTTCGAAAAATCCGGATGCAGCGAAACATCCATCAGCCCGCTTTCGCTAGAGGGCTCAACGTCCGGCACGGTGAAAACGGGCTCCGTTCGCAGTTTGCCGCCCTCGATCAGGCGCACACGGCCCGGGCGTTCCGTAAACAGCAGATCGCCGTTCGGCAGCCACGCAAATGCCCACGGCACCTCGAGGCCCTCGGCGACCGTTTCGACCCTGAACTGAACGCCGTCAGCGGTCTGAAACTCGGTATTCTCAACGCCGCCCGTCGGTGCTGCGTTCGAGCACCCGAAAAGCACGGCAAACGGCATCATCACCACAAACAAGATCGCTCGCATAGTTTCCATATTACAGGGTTTGACGCGCGACGACACGCTTGCGGTTGCCGAAACCGTCTGGCCGCTGATCCTGCGGCATCGCAAAAAATGGCCGAGCTGCTTGGGTAAAGCACACTCGGCCATACGTTCTGTGATCTCTGGCGGCTCGCCTCAGATCGACGCGTCCATCATCACGCACTATAACGGCAGTGCCGTAAAGTCCATATTGGTCAGTTCGTCCTGCAGGCTAAAGATACGTGTCGGGTTGGTGAACGTAAAGCGGTTCGACGATATCTCGAGCACATAGGTTTGGCCGACAGGGACGCCGCCAAAGGCGTAGTAACCGAAGTTTGACGTAATGGCCCGCAAACGCGAGCCGTCCGGGGCCGACAGCGTCAGCCGGACGCCGCGGATGCCACGGCCGTCGGCGGTCGTGACGCGTCCCGTGACCGCAACGGCGGCAGAGGTCGGTGCGAGGTTCTGAAACCAGAAGCCGCCGTGCAGGTCGAAGGGCGTCCCGCCGGACGAGACCCCTGCAGCGTGCTGGCCTACGGTGCCACTTATGCTAAACGTTCCGCCGGTCGAGTTTGACCCGCCGCCGCCGGCTATCACATTGTGGCTCAGGTCATACGGCCCGCCCGTCTGGGCGATAACGGTAAGTGGTGAATGGTAAATGGTAAATAGAAAGAGAAGAATACCGAACACCAGCCACCTATCAGCCGGTGACAACTCGTTTGCCTTTTGCCTTTTTACTTTTGACTTGAAAACCTTCATTTCTCCTCCTTGCAGACGTTCGCGGTCGGGTTCTGAGCACATACGAGGGCTTTCAGGGCAGCGAGTTCGGCTCGCTGTCGATCGAGTTCGGCACGTTGCTTCTCCATTTCCATCTTTTGCCTTTCGATCAGTGTCTTCTGTTCCTCGTTCTCGATCGAGAGTTCTTTGATCGCGGCGAGTGTGATGCCGGCCATGTCGCCGCTGTTGATGGTCGTCGGCGAGCCGAATGTGCCGATCGCGTCGCGGCCGAAAGCGTTGTAGAACTCCTGTGCCATCGGGCCGTAGTGGCGAAACCGCGTGGCGTCCTGGCCGACGTAGTTCCAGCTTGTCATATTGAAACCGCGGATCTTTCTCAGCACGTCGCGGCCATCGACGGGCAGGAAGTTCTCTTTGACATTCATATCGGACGTGAACGTGTAAGCGACCTGGCCTTCGATCACTGTCACGCTCGCGTTGCCCAGCCTTATCTTGTTGCTGGCATTGACGATCGCACCGTTGCCGATAGCCGTTGCATTGGTCAGAATACCCGCACTGACATTGGCTAAGTGTCCAATGATCGTATTGTTCGTACCGGACGTGTTGCTCTGACCTGCACCGGTGCCGAAAAAGGCGTTGTTAACCCCCGACGTGTTGCTTTGGCCTGCACTGGTGCCGAAAAAGGCGTTGTTAACCCCCGACGTGTTGCTTTGGCCCGCAGACGTGCCGAAAAAGGAATTAGCGACCCCGTCCGTGTTGCTCAGGCCGGCAGACCTGCCGAAAAAGGCGTTGTTTCCGCCGGTGGTGTTGCTCCCGCCTGCAGAGCTGCCGAAAAAGGCATTGTTGCTTGCGGTTGTGTTGTTTTGACCGGCATTGAAGCCAAAAAAGGCATTGTCGCTACCGGTCGTGTTGAAAGAGCCCGCACCTGTTCCAAAAAAAGAGTTGCTGTTGCCGATCGTGTTGCTAAAACCCGAGGCACCTCCAAAGAATGAATTCGAACCGCCCGTGGTGTTCTCAAATCCTGCATTTATACCAAAGAAGGAGTTTGCATATCCCAACGTATTTCTAGAACCAGCATTTGCTCCAAAAAAAGAATTGCTCACACCCTCTGTGTTCGAACGCCCTGAGCTGCTGCCGAAGAATGAATTACCGTCGCCGGTCGTGTTGTTAAGACCTGCAGCCTGACCAAAGAAGGAGTTGCCAGCGCCGGTCGTGTTATTCTCACCGGCGCTTCTTCCAAAAAAGGAATTCTCGCTGCCGGTCGTGTTCGCCTGACCGGCGTTGGTTCCAAAAAACGCATTGTTGCTGGCAGTTGTGTTGTTCTGACCGGCACTCAAGCCAAAGAATGAGTTGTTGCTGCCCGAAGTATTGCTGAAGCCTGCAAAGGTGCCAAAGAACGAACTTCCGTTGCCGTTCGAATTCAAAAGGCCCGCGTTCGCTCCAAAATAGGAATTGTTCAGCCCGGTCGTGTTGCTTGCACCCGCAGATGAGCCGAAGAAGGAATTGTTGCCGCCGGTGGTGTTGGACGTGCCTGAGAGGACGCCGGCAAATAGATTATCTGCCCCCGGATTGCTCAAAATGCGGTTTGCACCGATGTTGTATTGCGTCGCGGCGCTGACAATATTGCCCGAGAGTGTGCCGCCGGCTGTGCCGTTGCCCGAGATGTTGAAGTTTGAGCTTGCCTGCGGCGAGGCCGTGTTCTGTATGTAGTCAGCACTGCCCGGCGGCACAGATGCCACGGGTATCGTCCCCGTTACAGCACTGCCGTTCACGCTGCCTATCTGCGACGAAGTAACGCACCCGACGCACGTTGCCGACAGCGAATCTGCCTCCGCCGTGTTCAAACTCCTCACCGAGTACGGTGCAGACGTGATCGGCTGTCGCGGTGCGAGCAGCGTAAAAGGTCCCGGCCCCGTGGGCTTTACCTCGATCTGCAGAAAACGTGCAGCCCCCGTGAACTGTGCACCGAAATCGAGCCTGACCGTGAAAATGCCCGCCGTTACCGAAACTCCCGTCTTGGTCTCCGCAGGCCCTTGCTGCGTCCCGCCCACGAGCGAATCCCACAGCGTGAATTCAATGTCATAAACGGCGGTCGGCGGCAAACCTGCGTCGAGCAGCCGCCCCTGATAGGTGAACTCTGTTGTTTGTGCTGACATCGCTCCTGCAAATACAAGTACTGCAAGCACAAGTTGTATGGCGATCGATTTTTTTCTTTTCATCGTTTTCTCCTTGTTTCCGGTGAGTTTGGATCTTTCCCCTCCCATATCGGAGCGGTTTGACGGCTTGCCGTACATAAATGCTGCGGTAAGCCGAAATTTGCCCCTCTATCTACTAACGCAGGAATCGGCGACAAAACCCGTCAAGAAAAATGAAAAATATCTGCGAAAAGATCGCAGGAGCGAAATTGATCGGAATACGCCGTGAATTCGTCAATTCCTGTTGTTGATGTAAGATTAACGTCAGAACGTTCAGTTCCTGGGGAGCGAAAGCTGAGAGTCCCGAATTTCCGGGAGACCCATATTACTTGATTCGGGTAATGCCGACGAAAGGAGAAAAACAATGGAAGAACAGTTGTCAGTTGTCAGTGGTCAGTTGTCAGATGTCAAAACCGAGAGCGATAGCGACCGGGTTTCCGATCGCAACGCCGGGCAAACGCACCTGCCGGCATCAAAGAAAGTTTACGTCGAGACCGGTGTCAGTAGCCCGCACCTAAGTGAGGGATCAGCGGAAAGCGGCGGCAGCTTTAATTTACGCATACCTTTTCGCGAAATATCGCTGTCGCCGTCGCGTGAGATGGACGGCACGCTGGTCGAGAACGCTCCCGTTCGCGTCTATGACACGAGCGGCCCGTGGACCGATCCGCAGTTCAAAGGGAAAGTCACCGAGGGCTTGCCGCCGCACCGTCGTGAATGGATACTTGCCCGCGGCGACGTCGTTGCAGAAGCCCGCACGTCAGTAAGGGCGATATCCGAGCACAGCGGGACGGAGTTTTCGCATACGGTGTACCGCGCAAAACCCGGCCATTGCGTCACGCAGATGCACTACGCACGCCGCGGCATCATCACGCCGGAGATGGAGTTCGTCGCGATGCGCGAGAATCTCGGCAGGAGCGCGGACACTCTTGTCCGCATCTCTGAAAGAAGCGACCGCTCTTCGCTGAATCACCAGCACCGCGGAGAATCATTCGGAGCTTCAATTCCCGAATTCGTAACGCCCGAGTTCGTTCGCGACGAGGTCGCACGCGGCCGTGCGATCATCCCGAACAACATCAATCATCCCGAGAGCGAACCGATGATCATCGGCCGCAATTTCCTCGTCAAGATCAACGCAAATATTGGAAACAGCGCGGTCGCTTCGTCGATCGAGGAAGAGGTCGAAAAGATGCGTTGGGCGACGCTGTGGGGAGCCGACACGGTGATGGACCTTTCGACGGGGAAGAATATTCACGAGACTCGCGAGTGGATCATACGCAATTCACCCGTGCCGATCGGCACCGTGCCGATCTATCAGGCTCTCGAAAAAGTGAACGGTAAGGCTGAAGAACTCACATGGGAAATTTATCGCGACACGCTGATCGAACAGGCAGAGCAGGGCGTCGATTACTTCACCATTCACGCCGGCGTTCGCTTGCCGTACATACCGCTCACCGCAAAACGCACGACCGGCATCGTCAGCCGCGGCGGTTCGATCATGGCAAAATGGTGCCTCGCGCATCACGAGGAAAGCTTTCTTTATACGCGTTTTCGCGAGATCTGCGAGATCATGCGGACGTACGACGTTGCTTTCTCGCTTGGCGACGGCTTGCGGCCGGGCTCGATCGCCGATGCAAATGACGAAGCGCAGTTCGCCGAACTCGACACGCTCGGCGAGCTGACAAAGATCGCGTGGGAAATGGATTGCCAGACGATGATCGAAGGTCCCGGTCACGTGCCGATGCACCTGATCAAAGAGAACATGGACAAGCAGCTCGAGGTCTGCGGCGAGGCTCCGTTTTATACGCTCGGGCCGCTGACGACCGACATCGCACCGGGCTACGACCACATTACCAGCGGCATCGGCGCCGCGATGATCGGCTGGTTCGGCACGGCGATGCTTTGCTACGTAACCCCTAAAGAACACTTAGGTTTACCTAACAAACAGGACGTGAAAGAAGGCGTCATCACATACAAACTCGCCGCTCACGCCGCCGACCTCGCCAAAGGCCATCCGGGAGCGCAGTACAGAGATAATGCCTTGAGCAAAGCGCGTTTCGAGTTCCGCTGGGAGGACCAATTCAACCTTGGCCTCGATCCGGAAAAAGCAAAAGAATTCCACGACGAAACGCTCCCTGCCGAAGGTGCAAAACTCGCCCACTTCTGCTCAATGTGCGGCCCGCATTTCTGCTCAATGAAAATAACCCAAGACGTCCGCGACTACGCCAACGCCCAAAACATCGAAGCCGAAAAAGCCCTCGCCGTCGGCATGAGCGAAAAAGCCGCCGAATTCAAAGCCACCGGCTCGGAGATCTACCATGGTAACCTGCCCGATGGCTCGACCAAGAACCACTGATGCTTTATGCTCTGTTGTGATAAAATTTGAATTCGATGACCAAAATATCTGCCGAGGAGCTTGTAGGTGAAGAATTGGCTGAGTGGTACTCGCTTACACCGATGGAGCGTTGGCGGCAATCTTCCAAGTTATGGGAAACTTATCTAGCATTAGGAGGCAGCCTTGATCCTGAGCCCGATACGCAAAGTCCTTTCTTCGATCGCTCGGTACGAAGTTCGCGCCCTATTGATGGGCGGCCAGGCGTGCATACTTTACGGCGGCGCCGAGTTTAGCCGTGACATCGATTTTGCGATCCTCGCAAGCAAAGAAAATATAGCTCAACTAAGATCGAGTCTCGACGAACTAGAAGCCGAGGTCATCGCGGTTCCTCCATTTTCCATAGACTATCTCGAGCGCGGACATGCGATACACTTTCGTTGTGCGGCACCCGAGGCGGCAGGCTTAAGAGTGGACATTATGACTAAGCTGCGCGGTGTCGATGACTTCGAAGAGCTTTGGCAGCGGCGACATGCTATTGTGTCGGATGACGGTACCGTGTTTCATCTGTTGTCTTTACCGGATCTGGTCAAAGCTAAAAAGACACATCGGGACAAAGATTGGCCGATGATCCGACGCCTGCTTGAGGCTGATTACTTTGCTAACCGAGATCATGCGACGGGGGAGCAGTTGGAATTTTGGATGCTGGAATTGCGAACCCCGGAACTTCTGATAGAGGTCGCCACAGCAAATTCAGAGCTTGCTGATTCACTTGAGGCATTTCGACCGTTACTAAGGTTCGCCTCGAAAGCGGATGAGATGGCTCTGGCCGACGCACTATTTCAAGAGGAAAAGATCGAACGTGAAGCTGACAGAGAATATTGGCAGCCGCTAAAGGCTGAGTTGGAGCAGTTACGACTCGACAGGCTAAGGCCTTAAACGGGGACGGGATTTCCGCGAATACGCCGCCGCCCAAAACATCGAAGCCGAAAAAGCCCTTGCCGTCGGCATGAGCGAAAAAGCCGCCGAATTCAAAGCCACGGGCAGCGAGATCTATCACGGCCCGGACGGAGCAACCTCGGGTGATCATCACTGAGAGAAGAGAAGTTTATGTTATCGCGACCTATCCATCCAGACTTTCTGGCGTTGCTGAGCTTTAAGGAGCCTGAGCTTGTCGCGCTTTTCTGCGACCTGAGGGATTTCGTTTTGGATATCCACCCTGAGGGCAACGAGCTTCTATATCATACGCATGCTTTGACGTCAGTTTTCTCCGTTTCCGAGAAGCTGTCGGATGCGTATTGCATGCTGCCGATTTACGCGAACCACGTTAACCTCGGATTCAACAAAGGCACGCTTCTCGACGACCCTCACAAAATGCTGACCGGCACAGGAAATCTGATACGGCATATCGACGTCAAGCAGCCAAGCGATTACCGAAACCCGCAGGTCATCGCTCTTGTCAAAGAAGCCGTCAGATTCGCCATCGAGGATATGGACAAACCGTCGAGGACAGTCGCCAAGACGATCTCAAAGATCAAGCAAAAGTGAGCCGGAAGGTGAATTCGGCTCCACTTGTGTTGCTATCTATCATGGAAATTTGACCGTTCAGAAATATGAAGAAAACACTCTCCCTAGCCTTGCTTTTTTTGCTTTTTTCCAAGAGTGCTGCAATTGCTCACACCACCGGTTCGCTGCAGAAGCGGATCGAAGCGATCGCTACTTCTAAGAATGCCGTCGTCGGCGTCGCGATCGTGGGCGGCGACGGCAAAACGAAGGTCACGGTCAACGGCGATCGTCGGTTTCCAATGCAGAGCGTTTTTAAGTATCACATCGGCCTCGCGATGATGACTGAGATCGATAAGGGCAAGTTTACGCTCGACCAACAGGTCGAGATCAAGAAGCATCAACTACTTCCGGGACTATGGAGTCCGCTTAGAGACGAAAATCCTGACGGCGGCAGTTTCTCTTTCTCAAAATTGATCGAATACTCAGTTTCGCTGAGCGACAACGTAACGTGCGATGCCCTGCTGCGACTGCTTGGCGGACCGGCTGCGGTCGAACGCTTTATTAGGAAACACGGCGTCAAGGACATCTCCATTAAGATCAATGAAGAGCAGATGCAGTCGAACTGGGATATGATGTTCCAAAATTGGACGACGCCAAAGGCCGCCAACGAAGTTCTGAAAAAGTTCTACGAGAACAAGAATTACTTACTCACGCCTAAGAGCCATGCGTTTATTTGGAAAGTGATGCGAGAGACCTCGACGGGAGTAAATCGGTTGAAAGGCCAACTGCCGGCGGGCACGGTCGTGGCTCATAAGACGGGCTGGTCGGGCACGAATAAAACGACAGGCATCACCGCCGCCGTCAATGACATCGGCATCGTCTTTTTGCCGAACGGCAAACATTTTTACATCAGCGTTTTCGTAAGCGATTCAAAAGAGGACTTCGACACCAACGAACGCATCATCGCCGACATCGCCAAAGCTGCTTGGGACCATTTTGTGTTGAAAGATCCGTGAAGATCCGCACGAGCAATAAGGTCTAAACTCGGCTATAGGCCTCTCGGACAAAATATTCGGTCAGTTAATTTTATTGACAATACATCCTCGACTATCGATAATCTGTGTACACACCGTGTGTACACATAGGTGCGGGGAGATGGGTATGATCACGACAAAGGAAAACAGAGAGAATCGATTAAGTATTCGCGCGACGGCGAGGCAGAAGGATTTGATCGCGCGTGCGGCGTCGCGAGGGAATATGACGATCAGCGAGTTCGTGCTGGATAATGCTGTCGCTGCGGCCGAGGCGTCTGAATTGGACAATGCTCAATTTGCGGTCAGCCGTGAAAAATATGAGCAGTTCTTAGCGGCTTTGGACGAGCCGCCAAGATCTATTCCCGCACTTCGCAAACTATTCTTGGAAGATGTTTAATGGAGACAAAGCCTCTAGACAAACTCCAAGACCGCGATTCGTTTGATTGCGAAGTTGAGCCGTTGAACGACTATTTGAAAAAATATGCTCTCCAAAATCAAAAGAAAGATGCGGCACGAACCTACGTTGTCGCTAACGAAGAAGATCAAATAATCGGTTATTACACATTGGTTTTCGGTTCGGTTTCAATGGAAGAAACCACGCCCGAAATTTCGGCAGGTCTTGGGAGATACCCGATCCCGATCATTTTGTTGGCACGTATGGCCATCGATAAAACTCAAAAGGGTAAAGGCTTAGGCAAATTCTTGATGAAAGATGCTCTGCTTCGTGCGGTTCGGGCATCGGAAATTGCCGGTTTGCGTGCTTTTCTCGTCCATGCCAAAGACGGATCAGCCAAAACATTTTATGAAAAATTCGGCTTCGAGCCTTCGCCGCACAACGAATTTCATCTATTTCTAAAGATGGCAGATATTCGTAAGTCGTTGAGTTAGGGTAGATAGATAGACTTTGAAACGTTCCTCGAATATGCGAAAGAACAAAACATCGAAGCCGAAAAAGCCCTTGCCGTCGGAATGAGCGAAAAAGCCGCCGAATTCAAAGCCACCGGCAGCAAGATATATCGCGGCGATCTGCCCGATGGGGCAAAGGAGCATCATTGACGTTACAGTGAGCGGATCTACGACCATGACATATTTTCAACGCGAGTTAGAGCGGATCAGGGCGGAGGTTTACGCGAACGATTGGCAGATCAGGAATATTATCGAGACCCGCCGTTTCCTGTTGGAGAATTTCGACAGATCGATCTCGCTGGATGATATTTCGCACGCTCGGTTTACGTCAAAGTTTCACTTGTTACGACTCTTCAAGAGATACTATGGGCAGACGCCCAGCCAGTTTGTGACCGAGCTGCGTATTGCAAAAGCCAAAGAGCTGTTGAGGAGCGGCAGGTCAGTAACTGAGACATGTTTTGAGATTGGATTCGAAAGCCCGGCGTCGTTCAGCAATCTTTTTCGAACCCGAGTCGGCCTCGCACCAAAAAATTTTCAGAAAATGAGCAATATTCGATAAGTTGCCTTTCATTTGTTTTGATAACCTTTGATCATAAGGTCGTGATCAGACCGAAGAGGAGAAACAAATGAAGGCTAGAATAGTAAGCATTCCTGTGCTCGACCAAGAGCACGCGTTAAGGTTCTATACCGAAAAGCTCGGTTTTATCAAAAAGGTTGATGTCCCTCTTGGAGGGCAAAATCGTTGGCTCACGGTAGTTAGCCCGGAAGACCTGGACGGCGCCGAAATATTGCTTGAGCCCGGGCCGCTCCATTTTGAACCGGCAAAGATCTATCAGAAAGCACTCTATGACGCAGGTATGCCATATACGCAGTTCGACTCGAGTGATGTTCAGGCCGATTTCGAGCGGTTAAGAGAACTCGGTGTTGAATTCAGCGTCGAACCAACTGTGATGGGAACGGTAAAGATCGCAGTATTTGACGACACCTGCGGAAACAACATGCAGATAGTTGAGATGCTTTGACCAACCGCGATCATTTCGCCAAAATTCGGACCGGCGATGATTCGTCCGCAGTTAACGAACGCATTATAGGCCACGATGCCGGCCGGGTGGTCGAACATCGCGGTGTGGCCTGCGCCGGCGATCTCGGCGAATTGACGCAGTTGGCAGGTGGTGCAGTGGGTCATCTGCTGTTTGAAAGCCGGCCACGAGAACATCTGTATCGGTGAGTCCTGCATTCCCTGCACAAAAAGAATGTCGGAGCGGTGGCCGTTGGTGAAATTGAGCAGCGAGCGAGCCATATAGGCGGCGGGATTCGCGGTCGTCGTGCCGTAGGTTTGCCTTAGCAGATTGCACACGGCGGACTGCGGCGCCTGGCCCGTTTCCTCGAGCCCGCAGCGGTAAACGAGGTTCAGCGGGCCGGGGCCATTTGCGATGACTCCGTCGGTGCGGTGCATGGTGTTCAGCCGCGTGACCATATAGCCGCCCTGCGAATGCCCGACGACGAAAAGCTTTCTGATCTTTCTTTTCAACACTTTACGCGTACGTTCCCTGACCCACAGCAGCGCAGCCTCTGCCTCGCGTATTCCGTCGCCGAACAGCACGTTCTGCTGCGGATAAGCCACGCTGACGAACATAACATCGCTGCGGTTCGTTATCTCTTTAACGCGGTTCAGCGTGTTGATAGCGGCGGGAATTATCTGGTCGTCGGACTGCACCGTGCCGTGATACGCGACGATGACATCGACCACAGGATTCGGCGGACGGTCGATGACGACATCAAAACTTACCTTGTTGTGGGTGATCCGACGGACGTCCTGCGCAGTCGATGACGCGAACATCAGCAAAATACCCGCCATTGCTGTAAAGAAAATTGCGATCTTGCCCGTCGTCATCCATTCCATCGCCGACATAGTATATTAGGACGCAAGAAGCAATGAAAAGGCTCAACGACATCGAAAAAGAGATCGTCGAAATGCGCGATGCCGACCTCGCGTTGCGTGAAAGGCTCATTGAAACCAGCGAGCTTTTCGAGGGCTACAACGCCGAGATGGAAGCTCTGCACATCAGGAACGCTGAGGCGTTGGAGAGTATTATCGACAAGATCGGCTATCCGACGGCTGACAAGGTCGGCGAAGCGGCAAGCGACGCAGCATGGCTGATCATCCAGCATTCCATCAGCCGGCCTAATTTCATGCGAAAATGCGCGCAGATGCTGGAAAAGGCAGTTGCTGAGGATGAGGCCGATCCAAAACAGCTTGCATATCTGACCGACCGCATCGCCGTTTTCGAGGGCCGTCCGCAGCTTTACGGCACGCAGTTCGACTGGGACGAGAACGGCGAAATGAGCCCGAGCCCGTTCGACGATACTCAAAAGGTCGAGGAGCGAAGAATTGCGGTCGGGCTCAATTCATTGGCAGAGCAGATCGAGATCATCAGAACAAGAACTAAGGCCGAACACGAATTCCCGCCCGCTGACCTTGCCGCTCGAAAAAAGGAAATAGACATATGGAAACGCTGGGTCGGCTGGATCGTGTGATCCACTCGGAGCGTTCTTTGAGCAGGGGAATATCCACCTGAAATGTCTTTTCGAGGTGGCCGAACGCACTGTAGTGTTACCATTGGAGAGAAAAATATGATCAAAACAGCACTTCGTGTCACAGTTCTGGCGACGATCCTCGCGTCGTTTATGGCTTTGGCGATGGTTTTTGAAACGCCTGAGAGTAAGGTTTTCGCCGGCGGCGCCGAGACGGGCAACGATAACAAACGCCGCGGCCGCGGCAGCGACGATCAAAACCGCAACGGCAACAGCAACTCGGCCCAGAACAGCAACAGCGGCAACTCAAACTCGAACGGCGCGGCGACAAGCATCTCGCGGGATCGCGCACGCGAGATCGCATTGAGCCACGTTCCCGGCGACATCGTTAAAGAAGAGCTGAAGAACCGCAAAGGCCGACGCGTGTACGAATTCAAGATCCGCAAATCGGACGGTGCATTGTTCGAGGTAAAGATCGACGCCAACGACGGAGGTCTGGTCGAGATAGAAAGAAAATAGCTGATCATGCCCCATTTGCCCTTAGTATTGCGAGCCGTCTTTTTCGCATTGCTGCAGCCCGGCGTTGCGGTGCTGGTGATCCCGCTTGCTCTGATGCAGTTCGTCGGCCAACCGCTGACGCCCGACGTTTGGGCGTGGAATCATTACGCCGGCTTCGCGGCCGTGATCGCGGGATTTGTGATCACGGGGCTGTGCATCGTGCGTTTTACCATCGAGGGCAAAGGCACGCTGTCGCCGCTCGACCCCACAAAACGCCTCGTTATCAGCGGGCTTTACAAATATTCCCGCAATCCTATGTACGTCGGCATGATGCTCGTCCTCATCGGCGAGACCTTCTTCTGGTGGAGCACCGCAATGGCCATCTATTCCGTGTTCATGTTCGCCGTTTTCAACCTGTTCATCTTCCTCCACGAAGAACCCCGCCTCCGCCGCGAATTCCCCGGCGAATACGACGCCTACATCTCCCAAGTCCGCCGCTGGGTTTGAAACCGACGTTTGACACTTCCAGACCCGTAAAAATATAGTTGCCACGTGGATCCCGAAAAAGCCGACAGCGATAATACGTCTTCCTTCGCTGATGACCGCAGGTCGTCCGGCTGGGACATCCGCAACGCAACAAAGAACTACACTGCTCTTGTACTAGCACACGGAGCAACCGCATTTTTCTCACTCGCTTCGGTATGGCTGATAACAAAACAGCTCGGGCCGGAGGGCTATGGCGGAATATTTGCGTTCGTCGCCGGATCACAGTTGGTCCAAATATTTCTCAATTGGTCATCAACAGCATTGGCCCGCTTTGGAATCGAAGAATTTGTTAAAACAGGTAAGATTACACACTCGTTCTGGTCTAGATCATTTATATTCTTTCCAAACCTCTTTCTTATACTTTTCACTGGCAGTCTATGGATCTCACCACTTGTCGTGTCGCTTGCGATACCGACGCAGATATTCTGGCTGCTCGCCGTTCATATACTGACCTCCGCTATTTGGCTACACATACAGTTCGGGCTGCAAGGTGTAAAGATGCTTCGCCTACAAGGGATCTTGCTGATGATGGAACGGGTCATGGTCTTTACGGGGATTATGAGTTTGATTGCCGTTGGGGCGGTCTCGATCGAGAACTTACTGTGGTGCTATATCATTCCGCCGGTAATCCTTACGGCGGTAGGGATTGGGATACTGCGTCCCTTCGTCGGGTTGCGGAATATCTACGACACGGTGCAGTTAAAACGAATGCTGATGTTCTCATTGCCGCTCCTACCCTTTGCAATCGTCGGATATCTCTCTACCAGCCATCTGGACGCGTTTTTCATCACCCGATATCTTTCGACCCGAGACTTGGGTATATACGCCATCGCGGCTCAGATCTATGGAATGACACTTCAGCTGCCGATCATCGCAAACACTGTTTTGCTGTCTATGTTTGTTAGCCTCGAAACGCGAAGTGAAAGACGATCGATACAAAGGTACCTAGAGGACGTGCTGCCGTCAGCCACACTGATCTGGAGCGGGGCATGTGTAGGTGTAGCGGCGTTCGGCTCAATGTTGATCCCGAGGGTATTCGGGCCCGATTTTGAGGCATCGGCGGTCCCACTTTTTGTGTTGCTGTTGAGCAGTGCGATCGGAGCACCAATCTACTTCGGTTACGCAGCATTCTCGCACGCTATATCGGCGAGCTATGTTTCAATGATAGCCTCGATTCTTGCGGCGATCGTCAATATTTCGCTGAACTTTATTCTTATACCGCGTTACGGATTGGTTGGCTGTGCCATCGCAACATTTTTTTCGGTGTCGGTCTGCTGTGCGGTCGTAATCTTACTATGCCATAGACAAATAGAGGTGCCCGGCCGCAATCTACTCATCTCGATAGTTCCGATAGCGGTCGCACTGGCAGCGGTTACGCTGGTGAACTCGTTCGTTATCTCGGTAATGATCTTTGGCGCCGCAGGTGCAGTTGCCGCGTTGATGTTGCGAAAACAAATAAAAGCGTCCCGCATCTTGATCTATAAAGGTAGTGCAACCACATCGAACTGAGTCTTCAGGTAATCGCTTGAGGTTGTCACGGCTTCCCCATTCTCGGCATGCGTCAGAGTGTAATCTTGTTCTAGCAAGAATTCGATCAGTTCAGAAGCCGATGAACCTTGCTCTGTAAGATATTCATCGGTGACCTCCACGAACAGCTTTGGCCTGAATTTTTTGAGAGATCTGATTGCACCTTTTAGAACGTACATCTCGAAACCTTCGACATCGAGCTTTATAAGATCAATTTTTTTAAGCTCTTCAGCGTCGGCGAAATCGTCGAGAGGCATGACATCAACCAAGGTCTCCGACGAGCCGAAAGTTGCCTCTGGCGAGATGCGGTTCATTCCTTCGTTGCCCGCCTGAGGTGAGAACATCGTTAGGGTCGTCGTTTCGCTGCCTAGTGCTTTGTTGACTAGGCAGAGATTGGTGAAACAGTTGAGCTCAGCGTTCTCTTGTAGTTTCCTGAAGGTTGCCGGGAAAGGTTCAAACGCGAATACCTTACCGGCATCGCCGACCATCTTGGCGGCGTTGAGCGAAACTTCGCCCAGATTGGCTCCGATATCTAAAACGGTGTCACCTGGGTTAATGAGAGAATAAAGACGCTGACGCGAAGCGAATTGAAAGCCCCAAAACGTACACCAACCGACCAGGTCGCTAAGATCTACTCGATAGTTGATACCATTAACGGTCGTCAACCTTATTGCAGGCGATCGATAATGAACATGCTTGGGCGGTATCCTGCTGATCAAACTACCGTAACGACTGCGAGCGGTATACATCTGTAAAACATTTTCAACAGTCGGGATAAACAGCGGTCTGCGTAGGGCGCTTATGACCATAGCCCTGATCGAAGTGCTCGTGGACGCATAATCAGCTTGTTTGTTTCCAGTTGTCGCCATTATTTATGAGCATGAAGCAGGCGAATGCGGTTAGTCAATATGTGAATGTGTTGATCTTTGCGGAGAATGGTCATTCAACTGCGAGACGCTATTGGGAAACCTCAGTAACATTATTGTGCTATAACGTTTTTATGCTCATTTCGCGACTATTAAAGAATGAACCTCTTTATGAAATGGTTGACAGCGCGGGCATATCTTCGATAGCGTTCGTAGCAGAACGGGCGGTGGATCATCCAAAGGTGACGGCACGGCCACGTCTCTCATTAAACATCTTGTCCTCAATGAGGCAGCGCCCACGCCTCTTGAGATGATAAGTACTCGGTTCATGCGTCGGCTTTGTGCGAATACGATGATGTGCGTTTGCCATAAGTAATGAAGGTCTTAGTACTCATTGAACAAAGTGCCCCGAGTCGCTATTGGGAAGCAGCCGTGCCACTGCTCGCAAAAAAGGGAGTAGAGGTTTCGTTTGTTACTCTGAGGCCGCCCGGTCCGCTAAGTGAGATTATCGCAGAAAAAGGTATTCCGGTTCATGCTCTTGGGGCAGTAAGCTCTTTGAGATACCCGATCGCCTCGTTCCGATTGGCGGCGTTGATTCGTCATGGCCGATATAACATTGTGCATGCATCTGAATCTATTTGTGCGGCAATAAGCGGCGTTTCAAGGTTCATTTCACCCGGCCCCGTAAGGCTGTTCCATCGCCATCACAACGCTTGCCCACAAAAATCAAGAGTATTTTACGACCTTGCAAACCGTCTCTCAGACAGGACGATGACCTGCTCGGCATTTACAAAGGCTTTTGCAGTGCGAGAGGACGGTGTTCCAGAGGAAAAAATAAGGGTTGCCTACAACGGGATAACTCCATTGCGTCATGTGGAACCTGCGGAGATCGAGGGGATTCGCGATAGACTTGGTATTCCGGCGAATGCCAAGGTTATTTCTATTGTTGGGAGATTGAGTGAGGAAAAAGGGCATTTGAACCTTATAAGTGCGGCGAGATTGGCAGCAAACCGGCTATCCATGCCGCTTCACGTCGTAATTACCGGCGACGGCAATTATGAACCGCAGATTCGAAGAGCATCTCAATTGGCGGATAATGTTTCTGTGCATTTCGCCGGCAGACAAGAGGACGTCGCTCCCTGGTTCGCTGTAGGCGACGTGATCGCGATGCCGAGCTATACCGAGGCATTCGGCATCTCCGCCGTAGAAGCGATGTGCAGCGGCCGCCCTTTGGTGGCTTCAGGCGTTGGCGGACTTCTCGAAGTAGTGGAGGATGGAGTTAGTGGACTGTTAGTACCTCCTGAAGATCCGGGATCTCTGTCGGAAGCAATGCTCAGTGTATTGAATTCAGTTGATTTCTCACGCTCGCTCGCTGAAGCCGGGCGAAAACGTGTGAACGATCATTTTACAATGGAGAAAATGGTCGACGGCTGGATCGATTGCTATAATTGGGCTTTGGCTAAAGGGTGATGCCGTTAAAACTCCAACGAACAAAGAAACGCAGTTTAATTGCATCGCTCGTTTACAGGGCAAAGCTGCTGCCCTTGGCACGAAAGGGCAAATTGAAGCTCTTTCTTGATCTGGAGTGGATATTTGAGCGCCTTGCTCACGAGGCGTCCTATGAGTTTTATCCGTCCGATGAACACCCGATGCGCAGGCAGGGGGTCGAACATATTCTGCAATTCATAGAGCCAGATCATGTTGTCCTCGATCTTGGCTGCTCCCGCGGAGAGATCACCTCTAAGGTGGCGGAGAAGGCGAGACGGGTCGTAGGTGTAGATCATTCAGAACAGGCAATACAGATCGCTCGCCGGTTCTCAAAGGAGAATCTTGAATACTTTGTCGGCGACGCGGACGAGTTTCTTGCCAAAAGTGACGAGCCATTCGATGTTTTGATCCTTTCTCACATTCTCGAGCATTTGGACGATCCGAAAGGACTTCTGCTGCACTACAAAGACCGTTTCCGGTTCATCTATATTGAGGTTCCCGACATTGAAAAGACCATCTTCAATAAAATGCGTATCGAATTGGGCTCGCCTTTGGTCTATACCGATGCCGATCATATCTGGGAGTTTGACCGAGCTGAAATGAAACGGATGATTGCCGAGTGCGCCCTTTCCATTCGAAATGAGGATTTTCGCTTCGGTGTGCAGAGGTATTGGTGTACTACCGGGAAATGACGTACTTTTCTGAAGACAATACATCGGCCGGAATGGCTGCAGAGAGGGCATCGCTCGTACCGGGAACGCCCATGTGGGGTGAGCATCGAGCTCGATATCAGTTTGCTGCTCGTTTTGTTGAAGGCCGGTCGGTGCTAGATATCGCGTGCGGGACGGGATTTGGTGCAGGAATATTGATCGAACACGGAGCCGAACGTGTATTCGGAGCTGATTTTGCCGCAGAGGCTCTCATCGATGCACGAAATGAATTGCCTATAAATACCCATCTTCTTCGTGCGGATGGCACAATGCTTCCGTTTCCTGACAATTCGATCGACGTTGTGACGTCATTTGAAACGGTTGAGCATATTACCGATCACTCTGGTTTTATTGCGGAACTGGCCCGTGTTTTGAAACCTGACGGCAGGGCGGTAATTTCTACACCGAACGCACTATATACAAAGCCCGTGAACGGGAAACCTTTGAACCCGTTTCACCTCTATGAATTCACCCCGACTGAATATCGCGATCTACTAGAGCCACATTTTTCATCGGTTGAGCTTTTGGGCCAGCGAGTCACAACGCAGTATCGTATCTGCCCGTATTTTGAGAAGCCGGAAATGCTGCCTCGCGACCTTGTTTCACGGATAAAAACAATAGGGTGGAAACTAGGGGCGAGGCTTCCGGCGCCCATACGGGAATCGGCAGCAAGGTTGGTATCGGGGCACACCTTTTATCCCGGGGAACATGATTTTGTTTTCGACGCAACGGAGTTAGATGTCGGCTACGTTCAAGTTGCCGTCTGCGTCAAGTGACCTATGAATTATCCGAATCTGCCTCTAGTTTCCGCAGTCATTCCTGTTTATAACGGCGAACGCTATGTTGCCGAAACGATCGAAAGCATTCTCTGC
Source organism: Acidobacteriota bacterium (assembly GCA_016700075.1). NCBI lineage: Bacteria > Pseudomonadati > Acidobacteriota > Acidobacteriota bacterium. The sequence continues at coordinate 2,428,036 of CP065000.1, forward strand.
CAGACATATCCGGCGGTGGAATGCATCGTCATTGATGATGGCTCGACCGACGATACGTGTAGGGTCTGCGAGAGTTTCGGCGACCGAATTAGATACTTTTGGAAACCAAATGGAGGTGTTTCGTCTGCTCGAAACCGCGGAATTGCTGAGGCCGCGGGAGAATTTATTGCTTTCCTCGACGCGGACGATAAATGGTTTCCCAACAAGATCGAACGGCAGGTTGATGTCATGATCAATAGTAACGCAGGTCTCTGTTTGACGGGCGTGGTTTTCATTGACGGTGACGGGAACGAGATCGGCCGCAACGGCGTTCCGGATTCGGATCAACTGGTAAGAAACATAGTCACATTATCGTCAAATACTGGATTCATCGCGACGACGGGCCTGGCGAGGCGTAGTGCGTTAGAGGCAGTCGGGCTTTTTGACGAAAATCTTTCTACGGCGGCCGATGCGGACATGGTTTTACGATTTGCCTTGCTCTCAAAGATACTGCCTCTAGATGAGCCTCTAGCTCTTTACAGACACCATACGGGCCAAATGCACCACAATTTGAATGCACTGAAGCGCGACGGAAATTCACTTTTTTCAAAGTTCTTTGCAGATAAGAGCCTGCCGCCAAAATTTGCCAAATTGAGGCGTCCGGCGTTTTCCGGACTCGAAGCATCACTTGCCATTGGAAGCTTAAGCGGAATGAGGATAACTGACGCATTGAATCATTTCGCTCGCTCTCTCTTCTATCATCCTATAACCGCCTTTTCTAAAATAATTGCTGTACTTTCAGCCAAAATCCGATAGACTTATCGATTCGAAACGCTACCGCTATCAATCCATATACATGACTGATCTTGAACAGATACCATTCGTTTGCCCTGAACACGGCATTGAACTTGTGCCGGCAGACTCGGAATTGAAATGCAGCCAAGGCTGCGGTTTTTCACTTGTTAACAGGATACCGAGGTTTGTGCTCCTTGATAATTACTCAGCTGCGTTTGGAGAACAATGGAAACGATACCGCAAGACCCAGTTGGCCTCTTATACGGGTACACCATTGTCCGAATCGCGACTTCGTCGGTGTTTGGGTGAAAACCTTTGGGGAGATCTAAGAAAAAAACATGTGTTGGAGGCACGCGGAAGGCGACCGGTGGACTGAATACATTATCGAGATCTAAGATCGTCTGATCCCAATGATCTTGTTCACGATTGCGAATAGCTTGGAAAAACCGTCCTTATACGTGGCGTTGTATTCATAGGTTACGGACTTGTTGCCGCCGCCGGTTTTCTGCGCCCAAGCCCAATCGCCTTCACCATGGATCCGGAAATTTCCATAATTCGGGTGTTGCATCACCAAGAGTTGAAAGATCTCTCGCACATGGGGCGTCGTCAACTCCTCGGTCGATAGGCTTCTGTGTGCGACCCCGTCAGTAGAATCGTAGCCATCTCTTTGCGCAGATTCGTATGTCCATCCGTAATCGTCAAAGATCACCCATCCGTCCTTTCTTAGCAGCTTATCGACAAGAAAGAACGCCATTCCGTCAATCGTCCAGTTCTTTGGCCCATCGATTATCGCGAGGTCAAAACGCGGCTCACATATGTGATCGGTAGTTCGGCTTTCTATTTCGTTGTGGAGATACCAGTTGTAGCCGGTCTTTTCCCTGAAGATCGATACATACCTCTCTAGCCCTGTGCGAGAAAGAAGATCCTCCAATGAAGGGTCAAACATCTCTTTCGCTTCTTCGAGATCGACCGAGATCAGTTCGCCGCCGCCTTTTTCATCGAGAGCCGCAGCAATGTAGCAGGACGCCGTGCCGTGAGCGAAGCCCAACTCCAGCACGTTGCGCACGGTCTCGGTCTCAAGAATAAAATCATACAATTTCCTTGCGTTGCGCGGGTTAATGTACGGTATCCCGCCGACTATTGCGTCTACTTCTTTAAATCGCATATTCGCCGTTTCAGACAGTCCGCGAAATTTCGCGACCTCCAGCATATTTTGACACTATTTGGCGACGTAGGATAACATCAGAAACAGTTTTGACCTCGCATATCGTCCCCAATTCACAAGACAAGCCTATTTCTGTGTGCATCCTCGTAACAGATCTCGATGCCGCAACGGGAGGAGTACAGCGAAACACCCGGTTGCTGATGGATGCCTTTAGCAGCCGCGGCATAAGAACATTGGTGATCACGCGAAACTACGCCGGTCTTTCGCTTGAAGAAATTTCGGGGTCGATACACGTACTGAGGTCGCCGACCTTCGGTCGCGTGCTAGGCATAAACGGAATTATTTATTTCATCTACTCGGTTCGACAGTTGCTGAGATTCCGCGCTCGTTATGACGTAGTTCACTGTCAACAATTGTTCGGCCCGGCAATGGCCGCCGTTTTTGCAGGTTTTGTCACAAAAAAGCCTGCGGTTGTTAGAGTCACGTTGTCCGGCGGAACCGGCGAAGCTGCCGCGGTTCGGAAAATGCCGTTTTCTGGCATCAGGCTGAGGCTCTTGCGGCGGGTCAGGCGATGGATAGTTCTTAATGGCGAGATGCGGGAAGAGATCGAGGGTCTCGGAATATCGAGAGAGCGGATCAGGGTCATTTACAATGGTACTGACCTGCCTGATCCGTCTAACATTACGGCTAAATATAAGGAAGACCTTCGCAATGAAATGGAGTTGCCGTCGGGATTTTTGGGGGTCTTTGCCGGGAGGCTTAGCGAGGAAAAGAATCTCGATGTGCTTATACGCGCGTGGGCTTCTTTGCTGGCTTCGGTTTCGGATTCATACTTGCTGATAATCGGCGGAGATAGCGCCTATCGCGGAGTAGGTGCCGATCTTCGGGAACTCGCGGAAAGACTTGGTATCACGCGGCACGTTCGATTCCTGGGCCATCAGCCGAATGTAAAGGACTACATCCTGGCGTCTGATGTTTTTGTCCTCCCTTCGTCAGCAGAGGGCATGTCGAATTCGCTTGTCGAGGCCTTTTCCTGCGGCGCTTCGATCATAGCAAGTGATATCAGGGCGAATATGGAGTTGTGCGAGCACGGCTCTGATTCGTTGGTCGTATCCGTTCGCAACGAAGCCGCATTGCTTAACGCTTTGCAGAAGGTCAGCAGTGACAAGGCCTTTGCCGAAAAGATAGGCCGGAATGCGCGGGCCAAGGCCGAGCGATTGCTTTCGCGTGAAAATATGATCGCTTCCTATATCTCGGTTTATCAAGAAGCCGCTAAGGACAATGGGTAAGATCCGAGTCTTGAACATTACGAGCACAAGGTACGGCATCGGAGGTGTCGAGCGGCTGTTGCTCGATATGTCGGACAAGTTCGACAGAACGGAGTTCGAATTAAGCTATTGCAATCTGTTTTGTGAGCAAGACAGTTCCGGTGCCTTCCCGACGGAGTTGAATCGTCGTGGGCTCAGGCAGTTCGTTATACCGGGAAAAAGGTTTTGGGAAATTCCGTTGATGTTGCTTCGCCTGATCCGGCTGCTGCGGCGTGAGCAATTCGACATCGTGCACCTGCACATGATGAAAGCGACATTGCTTGGTTACATAGCCGTGTGTTTCTGCGATTCAATTCACGTGATCACATGCCATTATACGCGGCGTCTGATAGAAAAATATCCTCCGCCAATACGTTGGCTCGAAAGGGCTGCGATGAACTCGGCAGCCCGGATCATCGCAATATCGGAGTATGTAAAAGAAGACATGATCGCCGGCGGTGTTTCAGCTGATAAGATCGCAGTTATCCACAACGGCATCGACATTGACAGTTTCGATTCTGCTTCCAAGAATTCTCAACACTCTGAGACACGTCGGGAAGGCTTCATCATTTGTTCTGTCGGCAGCCTCACCCATAGGAAAGGGCAAAGTTATTTGATCAACGCCTTTCCAAAGATAATGCATGTTCGGCCGGATGCGGTCCTGTGGATCGTCGGGGAAGGGCCTCTTCGTGCTTCACTTGAGGAACTTACAGAAAAACTGGGAATCCGCAACAAGGTTGATTTCAAAGGGTTTGTAGAAAAAGTTCCTGCATTGTTGGCAAAGATCGACCTCTACGTACATCCGGCAGTTGATGAGCCGTTCGGCATCGCGGTTTTAGAAGCTATGGTTGCGGGAAAGCCGACCGTTGCAACCGCGGTCGATGGCGTTCGGGAGATCATCAGAGATGGTGAAACGGGCCGTCTGGTCAAATCGCAGGATCCGGACGCTTTGGCTGATGCGGTCATCGAGTTGATCGACAATGTTGAGATGCGTGGGGCTATTGCCGCCCGTGCCCGCGAGGATATTGAAGACCGTTTTGATATTTCGAGAATGGTTTCGGGTTATGAGCAGGTCTACAGGGAACAGTGCTCAGAAGTGACGGCATTGCGTTAGCCGTACATGCCAAGTATCCTTTAACCTTGACCGAAAAATTGGCAGTTTTTCCTGTCGCGGTTTTTTTGGGACCAACATGAAGGTATTAGTTACAGGCGGTGCCGGTTTTATTGGTTCGCATCTCGTTGATGCCCTTGTCGATAAAGGACACAATGTGCGGATACTTGATTCGCTGGTCGAACAGGTGCATGGCGACACGCCGCCCGAACACATCAATCCGAATGCCGAGTTCATTCACGCCGATGTCTGCGATGCCGATGCGGTTTCGCGGGCATTGGATGGCATTGAGGTTGTTTATCATCAGGCGGCCGAGGTCGGCGTCGGCCAGTCGATGTACGAGATAGTGCGGTATGTAAAGGCGAACGACCTCGGCACCGCAGTTCTGCTCGAAGAGATGATAAAACGGCCGGGGCAGTTCAGGAAATTGATCGTCGCGTCGTCGATGTCGATCTACGGCGAAGGTGCATACCGCAACCCGGCGACCGCTGAGACGATCTATCCGCAGTTGCGGCCCGCGTCGCAGCTTGAAAGCCACGATTGGGAACTTCGCGACGGCGATACGCTGTTTGAACCGATCGGCACAACGGAGGCAAAGCCGCTTTTCCCAACCTCCGTTTACGCGGTCAGTAAACAGGATCAGGAACAGTATTGCCTTGCGGTCGGCCGTGCATACTCAATACCGACGGTCGCTTTCCGATATTTCAATGTTTACGGCACGCGGCAGGCTCTGTCGAATCCGTACACCGGCGTCTGCGCGATCTTCTCTGCACGGCTGATGAACGATCAGGCTCCGACGATATTCGAGGACGGGCTGCAGTCGCGTGATTTTGTAAATGTGAAGGACATCGTTCGTGCAAATCTGCTCGCGCTTGAGACCGACCGCGGCGATTACGAGGCGATGAACGTCGGCACCGGCCGTCCGACCACTGTCAAGCAGATCGCTGAGTTGCTCGCGAAAGGTCTCGGCAAGGACATCGCGCCCGATATCGTCGGCAAATACCGCGAAGGCGACATCCGGCATTGCGTTTCCGACATCTCAAAGATCCGCGATCTGCTTGGCTACGAGCCGCAGGTAACGCTCGAGGACGGCCTCGCGGAACTGCTCGAATGGCTTTCGACGCAGGAGGCCGAAGACCGCGTTGAAGCCGCTACGGCGGAGCTCAGCAGCAAGGGCCTGGTGAAGTGATCCGTTGTTAATATTTTTCTGATGTACATTCTCGGCCTCACAACACTCGGAGATTCTGCGGCGTCGCTGATAAAGGACGGCGAGTTGATCGCTGCCGTCGAGGAAGAGCGCTTTTCGCGCGTTAAGCATCACAGCGGTTTTCCTTACAAGGCGATACAGTTCTGCCTGGATCAGGCGGGTATCACACTGAAGGAGGTCAAGCACGTCGGGCATTATTGGAAGCCGTGGATATTGCGGCACAAGGCGATGCAGGCTGCCCGTTCGGCTTTGATATCGCGTGATATGTTCAAGGCCCGTGCCGACCGCGGCGTCGCGCAGGTGAGCGAAAGCTATCTGGGGATGTTCCGCCATCCGAAACGCCTGCGTGAGCATTTTGGCGATTCAAATTTCAAATTTCATTATCTCGAACATCACCAAACGCACGCGGCGTCGGCATTTTTCGTATCGCAGTTTGAATCCGCGGCGATCCTCACGTGGGACGGAACCGGCGAGGACACGACCACGCTTTTCTGCCGCGGCCGGGACAACCGCATCGAAGTTCTAAAACGCATCAAACTGCCGCACAGCCTTGGTCAGTTCTACTCTGCTGTCACGAATTATATTGGATTCGATATGTTCACCGGCGACGAGTGGAAGGTGATGGGCCTCGCCGCCTACGGAAAGCCGAAATTCGTCGATTTCTTCCGCGAAAAGGTGCTGACGACCAATGGGAACGGCGATTTTCGGCTTGATATCCGCGTTTTGGATCACCACCTCGCAAAGCATTATCAGTTTCCCGAAGCTATCGTGAAAGAGCTCGGCCCCGCACGGGTCCCGGGCGAAAAACTCGAAGAACATCATTGGGATGTGGCGTGTTCGGCACAGAAAGCCCTCGAAGAGACCGCGATCTATCTCGTGAAAAAGATCCACGAGATGACCGGCGAAGAGAATCTTTGCATGGCGGGCGGCGTCGCGTTCAATTCCGTGATGAACGGCCGCATCTTTCACGAGACACCGTTCAAGCGATTCTTCGTCCAACCGGCGGCAGGCGATGCGGGATGTTCGCTCGGTTCGGCGTACTACGTCTGGAATCAGATACTCGGCAAGCCGCGTTCGTTCGAAATGAAGCACGCGTATTGGGGGCCGGGCTTTTCGAACGACGAATGCCGGGCAGCACTTGACGCCGAAGGGCTGAAATACGAGACGCTCGACGACGACGTTCTGCTGCCGCGGCTCGCGAAAATGATCTCAGAAGGCGCCATTATCGGCTGGTTCAACGGCCGTGCCGAACTCGGTCCGCGGGCACTCGGCGCACGCAGCTTTCTCGCCGATCCGCGTCGTGCGGACATGCGCGAGATATTGAATCATAAAGTTAAATTGCGGGAATGGTTCCGCCCGCTTGCACCGTCGATGCACGAAGAGGCCGGACGAGAGGTTTTCGGCGTCGAACATCACGATCCTTTCATGATCACGGTCATTGAGGTCGCCGAAGAATATAAAGAAAAGGTGCCCGCCGTTGTTCACGTTGACGGAACGGCACGCCCGCAAATGGTCAGCCGCGAAACGAATCCGCGTTATTGGCGCCTGATCGACGAATTTCGCAAACTCACCGGCATCCCGATGCTGCTGAATACGTCGTTCAACGTGCAGGAACCCATCGTCTGCACACCGCAGAACGCCATCAACACATTCAAGAATGCCAACTTCGACGCCCTCGTGCTTGAGAACAATCTAGTTGTTAGAGGTGAAAGTGCCGGGTAAACCATTCATTTTCCTGTTTTTGGCCGCGACCGTACTTGGATTGCTGATAGCTATTCCAATGCCGACGGGGCCAATTGTTCTCGGCATCCTTGTGGCCCTATTGGTCGCCGCGTCGCTCGTGCTGTCTCGGGTCGCCCCTGACAAAGAGTGGATCATCATGATACTCCTGCTTTCGGTCGGTGTCCGCATAGCCCTTGGGGTGGTCCTGGAGTATTTTGGACTGCAGGGGTATTTTGGCAGCGATAGTACCCTATATCATGCAGTGGGAGTAGCGGTTGCCGATGAATGGTCTGGCATCTCACCGGACACAGACACGCTTGCAAGATATGTTAATCCCTATTCCGGTGCCGGCTGGGGGATGATGTACCTGACCGGCAGCATCTACTATGTCTTTGGGCATGAACTTTTTATTTCCCAGTCTGTAGTAGCATTTTTTGGTGCCTTGTCTGCACCGCTGACCTACCTCTGTTCATATAGGGTTTTTAATAACGCCAAATCTGCAAAAATTGCCTCGGTCATAGTTGCGATCTTTCCGCCTTTCGTTATCTGGTCGAGCCAGCTTTTGAAGGATGGGCTGTTGGTATTCTTGCTCGTCCTAGTAATGCTGTTGGTGATGCGGCTAAAGGAAAAGATCGATATTCTGAGTGTATTGGTCTTGTTATTGAGCCTTGTCTGCATTTTGTCGCTGCGTTTTTATATTTTCTACATCGTTCTGGTTGCGATCGTCGGGAGCTTCGTCATTGCCTACACGAATTCAACAAGGGCCATTGCAAGAAATACCGTCATCATGGTGCTGCTGACGATCGGGCTTCAGTATCTCGGCATTCAGGAGCGGGCTGAAATAGAGGTTACTGCTTTTGCCGATCTTGAACGCATTAACATCAGCCGGCAGGACCTCGCCCGTTCGGCGGAATCGGGTTTTGGCGAAGATTGGGACGTTTCCACACCGGCCGCCGCACTTGTCACCATTCCTCGCGCGGCCGTTTATCTGATGCTGGCGCCTTACCCGTGGCATATCACCAATTTGAGACAGGCTTTGACGCTGCCGGACATGATGATCTGGTGGGCGATGGTTCCTTTTCTCATCATCGGCCTGGGATATGCGATAAGAAACCGGCTGAGGGATGCGTTTCCCATTATGTTTTTCAGTCTGCTGCTGATAATTGCGTATTCCATATTCCTGGGGAACGTGGGCACCGCGTACCGTCAACGGACACAAATACAAGTTTTCCTCGTCATCATTGCAGCAGTAGGCTGGACCTATGTAAAGGAGCAGCGTGAGAATCGTCGACTAGTTGATGCCGCCGCAGCAAGGCGCGTTCAGGAACATCGAAAAGGCCTTCGTGCCGGGCAGAGCGTATAATGTGCGGCATTACCGGATTTATAAACGCTGACGGCGGCTTTGCGGATCGGGCGATCCTGGAGCGGATGAACCGCGCCATCACTCACCGCGGGCCGGACGAGGACGGGTTTTATCTCAATGAAAATGCGGCGATGGCGATGCGTCGGCTGTCGATCATCGACCTTGCCAGCGGCAAACAGCCCATATTCAACGCCGACCGCACTAAGGCGATAGTCTTCAACGGCGAGATCTACAACTATCAGCAACTCCGCGCCGATCTGGAACAACGCGGGCACACGTTTTACACGCGGTCCGATACCGAAGCGATCATTCATCTTTACGACGAATACGGCGTCGATTGCGTTCAGCATCTCCGCGGCATGTTCGCGATAGCCATTTGGGACGAGCGTGAAAAGTCCCTTTTCCTCGCCCGTGATCGCGTCGGCAAAAAGCCGCTGCTATATTCACACCGTCCCGACGGCAGTTTGGTCTTTGGCTCCGAATTTCTCGCGATGCTCGAGCATCCGGCCGTTTCCCGCGAGGTCGATCACGCGGCGCTCGATGCCTATATGTCGTATCTCTGCGTGCCGGCGCCGATGACGGCGTTCAAGGAAATTCGCAAGCTCGAGCCCGGCCATTGGCTTATCTGGAAAGCCGGCAAGATCGAAACCCAACGGTACTGGCTGCCCGATTTTTCTAAGAAGATCAAGATCAGCGAGACCGAGGCTATCGAGGAGACCACACGCCTTTTGCGCGAATCGACCAAGCTGCGCATGATCTCAGAGGTCCCGCTGGGAGCGTTCCTTTCGGGCGGCGTCGATTCGTCAACGGTCGTCGCACTGATGGCGGAACTCAGCGACCGGCCCGTGAAAACGTTCTCGATAGGCTTTGAAGAGCAGGATTTTTCCGAGCTGAAATACGCCAAACGCGTCGCAGAGCACGTTGGTGCCGAATACAACGAATTCATCGTCCGCCCGAACGCTCTTGAAATATTGCCGACGCTCGTCGAACACTACGGCGAACCGTACGCGGATTCGAGCGCCATTCCGACATATTACGTCTCAAAAGAGACGCGCCAGCATGTGACGGTGGCACTCAATGGCGACGGCGGCGACGAGAGTTTCGCGGGCTATGAGCGTTATATGGCGATGGAGCTGGCGGAATCGTACCACCGCATTCCGCGGCCCGTTCGCAAATATCTGATCGAAGATCCGATAAATGCCCTGCCGACATCTGAATTGAAGAAGACGCGCATCCGCGACGTTCAGCGGTTCCTGATATCGGCAAATGAGCCCGTCGTCGAGCGCTATTTCCGCTGGATGTCCACATTCAAACCCGCCGTAAAACCGGAGCTTTACACGGCCGAGTTTGCCGCCTCCGTGGCGAACAGCCGTTCAATGGACGTCTTGGGGAAGTGGTTCGATCGGGCAGATGGACTCGGCATTCTCGATTCGACGCTGTTGACCGATCAGATGACATATCTGCCGAACGATCTGCTTGTAAAGGTCGATATCGCGTCGATGGCGAATTCGCTCGAGGCACGTTCGCCTTTCCTGGACCATCATGTCATCGAATTCGCTGCGAGCCTGCCCGAGAACATCAAGATGAGCATGATGCGGCCGAAATATCTGCTCAAAAAGGTCGCCGCACGGCTCGTCCCGCGTGAGGTTATTTATCGGCGAAAGATGGGCTTTGGCGTGCCCGTAGGCCGCTGGCTTCGCGGTGAGATGAGCGGATTTTTGCGCGATGTGCTGCTGTCGGAAAGGTCACTGAACCGCGGAATTATAAGGCCGGAAATGATGCGGCGATACGTTGATGAGCATATCGAAGGCAAGTTCGATCACTCGTTCCAGGTTTGGACACTGTTGATGATGGAGCTGTGGTTTCAGCGTTTTATCGATCAAAAATGACCGCGAACATCGACAAAAAGGTCGTCGAAGGATTCGGCGACGAATGGTCGCGGTTCGACCAATCCGCCCTGACCGAGGAAGAGCTCGGCAGGCTGTTCGATAATTATTTCAACATCTTTCCTTGGGATCGTTTGCCCGAAAACGCTGTCGGATTCGACCTCGGCTGCGGCAGCGGCCGCTGGGCGAAACTCGTAGCACCGCGCGTCGGCAAGCTGCACCTTATCGACCCAAGCCCGGACGCACTCGCCGTTGCCCGACGCAATCTTGCGGGCTCCGATAATGTCGAATTTCACAACGCCGGCGTTGACGATATGCCGATCGCGGACGAGAGTTTCGATTTCGGCTACAGTCTCGGCGTGCTTCACCATATCCCGGACACCGAGGCCGCGATGCAGAACTGTGTTCGTAAATTGAAAAGCGGAGCGCCGTTCCTGGTCTATCTTTATTACAGCTTCGACAATCGGCCCGCCTGGTTCCGTGCCATTTGGCGGGCGAGCGAGCTGATCCGCGGCATTGTCAGCCGCATGCCGAACGGTCTTCGATATTTCCTCAGCTCGGTATTTGCGGCATTACTTTACTGGCCGCTCGCTAGGACCGCATGGCTCGCTGAGAAATTGGGCATGAAGGTTGATAATTTCCCGCTCGCACAGTATCGGAACAACAGCTTCTATGTGATGCGCAACGACGCCCTTGACCGGTTCGGAACAAGCCTCGAGCAGCGGTTCTCGAAGGCCGAGATCGAGGCAATGATGCGCCGTTGCGGGCTGGACGACATCAGATTCAGCGAGACGTCGTTTTGGACGGCTGTTGGCTTCAAGTTATAGTGCCTCATCGGTTCAATTTCCTCAGCAAAATGCTAAACTAATCGTTATATCGGCAGTCGGCAGCGAACTTCCCGCACGTTCGTATGTGCGGCCGCCGCCGGAGAGGTTCGCTTTTTCGGCCGCGGCTGCACGGCAGGCTGCCGATGGTCTTGAATGTCAGAGAACGTCGAAAAACCGCCTGTCAGAGTGCTGCATATCATCACGCGTATGATCGTCGGCGGAGCACAGGAAAACACGCTGCTTTCGGTCGTCGGGCTCGACGCGATGCCTGAATACGAGGTCGATTTCATCAGCGGCATCGACCGCGGCAGGGAAGGCGAACTTCTGTCGCAGGCGCGTGAAACGACCAACCTCATCGTCGTTGAAGAAATGCGGCGTGCGATCAATCCGGTTCTGGACCTCATTACATTTTGGAAACTTTTTCGGCTCATCAGAAAAGGCCGCTACCACATCGTTCACACCCATTCGTCAAAGGCCTATGTTCTCGGCTGTTTCGCCGCATGGCTCGCACGGACGCCGATCATCATTCAGACCATACACGGCCTCGCGTTTCACGAATATCAGCCTTGGTACATCAACCGAATTTGGAAGCTCGCCAACAGGATCTGCGAGCCGATGACGACCTTTTTCATCAGCGTCTGCGACGATATGTCCAAAAAGACGGTCGCGGCCGGCATCGGCAGGCTCGAAAAATTCCGCACGGTTTACAGCGGCATGGAACTCGATTGGTTCCTGAACGGCAAATTCGACCCGGCAGCGATCCGGCGCGAGTTCGGCATTCCGCAGGAGGCGCCTGTCGTCGGAAAGATAGCGCGGCTTTTTCCTTTGAAAGGCCACGATCAATTGATGGACGCCGCGCCTGAGATCGCCCGGCGTGTGCCGAACGTCCGATTCTTTCTCATCGGCGACGGCATCCTGCTCGAACATCTTCAGGAGCGTGCCCGCGGATACGGCATACTTGAGAATTTCGTCTTTGCGGGCCTGATCGACCGGACGCGGATCCCGGAAATGATATCCGCAATGGACGTCGTCGTGCACACTTCGCTCCGCGAAGGCCTCGCCCGTGTGCTGCCGCAGGGCCTCGCTATGGGCAAGCCGTGCGTCTCTTTCAACCTGGACGGTGCACCCGAGGTCGTTATCGACGGTGTTACGGGTTATCTGGTCGAGCCTTTTGATTATGAAACGCTCGCCGACCGCATCGCGAAATTGCTTGAAAATGAGGAACTTCGCATGGAACTCGGCGCGAACGGCCGCAAACGCGTCGATCCCGATTTTCGCGCCGAAAAGATGGTCGCTGACATCTCTGATGTCTATCAGGAACTGCTTGAGCGTTACGCTCCGCGTGTCGCGGCGTTTGATGCGAAGAGCGGCAGGACTTAATTTATTCTTGCTTGAGCGGTATCCTATTATCGCTTCAAAGGGCTGAATGGGCGGTTTTACCACAAATCCGATCTTCGTCGGTGCGGCTGCGGCCGCTCTGTCGTTATTGCTCACCTATGCAGTCCGCGAGGTCGCGATAAAACGCGGCATCGTTGCAAAGCCCAAAACTGACCGCTGGCACAAACGGCCCACCGCGATGCTCGGCGGCGTCGGCATCATGGCGGCGACGGTCATCGCGTACCTCGCTTTCGTGCCGAAAACAGAAGGCTCGCTCGTTGTAATGGGCGGTGCTGTACTGCTTTTCTTTGTCGGGCTGGTCGATGACCTCCTCAACATACGTCCGTATCAGAAACTGATCGGCCAGCTCGCCGGTGCGGGCATTCTGGTGCTTTCGGGCCTGACGCTGCCGCTTACCGGCAACGCTCTGATCGACATCTGGATCACCGTATTTTGGGTCATCGGCATCACCAACGCCATCAACCTGCTCGACAATATGGACGGCCTGGCCGCAGGCATCGCGGCGATCGCGGCGTTCTCGCTTTCGCTCAATTTCGCGTCGAACGGCCTGACGAACGAACTGTTATTAACGGCAGCATTGATCGGCGCATTGGTCGGTTTTCTCGTTTACAATTTCAATCCTGCGACCATCTTTATGGGCGATTGCGGCTCGATGTTCATCGGGTTTCTGCTGTCAGGTGCCGTGCTGCTCAATCAGGTCGGCGGTCGTTCGCGGGGCATCGTGCCTATCCTGGCGGTTCCGGTGCTGATCCTGCTGGTGCCGATCTTTGATACGACGTTCGTGACGGTGATACGAAAATTGTGGGGCAGAAAGGCATCGCAGGGCGGCCGCGATCACACTTCGCACCGTCTCGTCGCTCTCGGGCTGACCGAGCGAAACGCGGTGCTGATGCTTTACGCTTTCGCAGTGGCCGCCGGTGCTCTTGCTTTGTTCGTCGGCCAGATCGGCCGGTTGCGAGGCCTGGCGATGATAGGCGCGTTCAGCGTCGTTCTGGTCATCATCGGCGTATATCTCTCTCGCGTGAAGGTTTACGAAGGCGAGGACGAAGAAAGTGCGGTCAAGGACAAGGCCGTCTTCGCGTTCCTGCTCGATCTGACATACAAACGCCGCATATTCGAGGTCTTTCTCGACGCTTTCCTGATCATGCTGGCGTACTACTCGGCGTATGCCCTGGTCGTACGCAATTTGGAAGGTTCGACGGCATGGCCGCTTTTTCTGACGACGCTGCCGCTCGTTATCCTGCTAAAGCTGAGCGCGTTCCTGGTGATGGGAGTTTACCGCGGCGTATGGCGGTACACGGGCTTGAGCGATCTGGTGACGATCGGTAAGGGCGTGGTTCTCGGCTCGGTGCTCAGCGTGCTTGCCATACTCTTGCTGTATCGATTCTTCGGCTTTTCGCGAACGGTATTCATGCTTGACGCGATACTGCTGTTCGTCGCTGTCGCGGGCAGCCGCATCGGCTTTCGGCTGATCAGGCAGATCATTCCCATCCCTGCATCAGAGGACAGCAATCGTGTACTCATATTCGGTGCGGGCGACGGAGGCGAGATGGTGCTGCGCGAACTGAACAACAATCCGCAGTGGAAACTGGCGGCCGTCGGCTTTGTTGATGATGACCCGCGAAAGGTGAATAAAAAGATACACGGCCTGACGGTGTTTGACGGAGCGGCCTCGTTGACCGAACTTTGCCGCCGGGAAAAGGTGTCGGAACTGCTGATCTCCGCACGCAATATGACGCCCGAAAGGCTGCGCGAAATTCGCGATGCCTGTGACCTTGCCGAGGTCGCCGTGAAAAAGGCAGAGATGCGCATCGAGCCGCTCGAAAAGATCTGACCGAGCGTCTATTTATTGTATTGAAAGACCTCACGCTCAAAACCCGTAACGTATTTGGCCGCATACTTCTAGTCGCGGCAGTGATCGCCGCGTGTGCCGTCGCATATTTTGGGGTGCAATGGAATTTCGCCAGTGCCATCGCGTGGCGGCTCGACCCTGCGGCGCCCGAGGCGGCATTGCTGGCACCTTATTTGGTCGAGATATCGCCCCGCGACCCGACCGCGCATTTCTTCCTCGCTCAGTTTCACGAAAAGAGCTTTGAACCGGGCAGCGAGGAGCTTGCGATAGCGTCGTATCGCCGTGCCGTCGAACTGTCGCCGCAAAATTACGTTTACAGGCTCGCCCTGGCAAAGGCCCTGAGCTCCGCAGGCGAGGCCGATGCGGCCGCTGCTGAATATGAACGCACGATCGAACTCGCCCCGAATAATTCCAACGTTCAATGGGTCTATGGCAATTTCCTGATCAGGCAGGGACGCTCCGACGAGGGTTTTCGAATGATCTCCGCGGCGCTTTACGGAAACGACGGCTATGCCATGCCGGCGATCACGCTGGCGATGCAGATTTTCGAAGGCGACCTGTCCAAGCTGCGAAACGCCCTCGGCGGATCGGACAACCTCGAAATGGCCCTCGCGTACTATCTGGTCAACGACAAGCGTTATGACGATGCGATGGCGGCATGGCAAACGGTGGTCGACCGCGGGAAGACCGAAAAGACCGCGATGTTCAGCGAATCCTTGGCCGACAGATTCATCGGCGCGAGGCGTTTTGCTCCGGCAGCGGTGATATTGAATAACCTGAACGGAAAACCTGTCGCCGAGGCGGGCGCCGTCAACGATCCGGGTTTTGAAGCGGGCGTAAAGATGCGCGATGCGGGCACGTTCGAGTGGCAGATCGGCAAGGGTGCCGAGCCGCAGATCACGCTGACGGAAAGCGGCGTCCGCAGCGGCCGATACAGCCTGCTGATCATTTTCAATTCGTTCGCGACGGCCGATTTCCGCGAGGTCTCGCAGATCGTCCTCGCTGAACCGAATATGGTATACGAGTTCGAGGCCTGGTATCGGTCCGATCTGAAAACCGACGCGAAATATTATTGGGAAGTGACCGACGCTACGGCGGGAGCGTTGCTTGCCCGCACGGCCGCACTTGCCCCGTCCGCGGAATGGGCGCCGGCAAAAGCGTCGTTCAAGCTGCCCGCGGGCGGCGACGCCGTCATACTGAGGTTCGTTCGCGACGGCTGTGTCGGCCCGACGTGCCCGACCGCAGGCAGGATCGCTTTTGACGACATTACTTTGAGGAAGCTCTAGAATGGCCGAAAAGATCGCAAAAATGCGCCGACGCGAAAGCCGCCCATTGTATGACGGCGAATACTCGCGCATGAATACGGCGGTCTTTCTGCTGCTGCTGTTCATTCCGGCGGCAGCGACGATACTTTTCGGCGGCGTGGACAACAACACATGGGCTCTGATCCAGATCCTTTGGGTTGTCATAGTTGCGCTTTGGGCAGCTGAGGCGTGGAGAACCGATCGGCTTTCGCTGCCGAATTTGCCGCTCGTATTGCCCATACTCGGCCTTGCGGCGGTCGGCTTCATTCAGCTTTTGCCTATCGCGGGCATCGCCTCGCAAGAGCCGATAAATACTCGCCTGCTCGCTCTCAAACTGCTGATATTCGCAACGTTCCTCGCAGCGTCTTTCGCGTTCATCGACACTGACAAACGAATAAAACGCGTCGCCATGTTCGTTGTCATTTTCGGCTCGCTGCTGGCATTTTTCGGTATTCTGCAGCGGCTCGCCAATCCCGACGGCATTTACGGCCTCCGCGAAACGCCGCAGGCGATACCGTTCGGCCCCTTCGTCAATCAGCACCATTTCGCATCGTTCATGCAGATGACGGGCGGCGTTGCGCTAGGGCTGGTTTTCGGCAGGACGCTGTCGCGAAACACCATGCTCCTGATCGCGACCGGCGCCGTGCTGATGGGCACAGCGGTCGCCATGACAAGTTCCCGCGGCGGTATGCTGGGCTTTGCTGCGATGCTCGTTGTTGTTGCGTTCCTGAGTCTGGGCCGGCAAAAGCGAACATCGGAGGACGCAGGCATTTTCACCAAGCTGCGAATGAACGCCGGCATCGTGATCGGCGCGGCCGCAATAATTCTGCTGATCTTAGGAACGGTCCTGTTCGTGGGCGGCGACGAATCGCTCCTCCGCGGCGTCGGCGCGGCCCGGCCCGGCATGGACATTTCGACGGGCCGTTTTCACTTTTGGCCGATCGCGATACAGATCTTCCTCGCCAATCCGATACTCGGTGCGGGCCTGGACGCTTTTGGCGTTGCCTTCACGCGGTACGACACTTGGAACGGAGCTCTCCGCGTCGAACAGGCTCACAATGAATACCTGCAAATGCTTGCAGACGCCGGCGTCGTCGGCTTTCTGCTGCTTGCGGCGTTCATTTTGATGTTCTTCAGAAAGGCGTCAGCGGTGATCGCGTCGGCACACGGTTCGCGGCGTGCGATCGCGGCGGGGGCGTTCGCGGGGTGTTTCGGGATCTTGATACACAGCTTTTTTGATTTTCCGCTGCGTACGTTCTCAAATGGGTTTTTCTTTCTGCTGCTGGTCGTTCTCGCTACGCAAATGACTGACGAGAAGGAAGCTACTCGATCTTGACCTTCAGCTTCTTGCGGCCGCACGGCAGCCGAAATTCTATCTCAAAATCGCCGGTCCTTATTCCCGATGTCGAGACCACGAAAGCCGCCTTGTCCTTCAGCGTGGACGGCGTCATCCACCGCGACACCGCCAGGTCTTCAGGTGCCTGCGAAACAGCGTCCGCGTCGGACACATCGCGGTGATCTTCGGTTCGCAGCGTGATCATCGCGGACCGGCGTCCGCGTTTTAGCACGATATCTTCCTCGTCCAACATCACCTTGCACGGCTCGACGTTCACCGCTGCGGGAACGTCATCAGGCGTCTTGGCATCGGGCGTGGGCGTAGGCTCAGCTGTTGGCGACGGTTCCGGTGTCGGCGATGTCTCCGGTGTCGGTGTCGCGTCGGGCTCAGGCTCGGGCCGCTTTTCTTCGTCTTTTTCAGGACTCTTTTCGGGTTCAGGAGATGCGGCCGGCTCAGGTTCTTCCGTCGGCGTCTCTGCGGGTGTCGGTGTCGCAGCTGGAACGGCGGCCGCAACTTGCGGCGACGGGTCGGGGCCGATCAATTCGTCGAGCCCTTCCAGGCTGCCTTTGATGCGTGAGTAAAGAGCGGCGATGGTCTTGTAGCGAAACGCGTTCGCACCTGCGCTCTTGTAGCTTTTCACATACGTGTCGAGTGCCTCGTCATCCTTGCCCGCGACGGCCAAGGCGGTGCCCAGCCGCCACATGCTCTGACGCCACCACGCGCTGTCCGCCGGAAGCACGCCGACCGCACGACGCAGCCGCAGTACTGCCTCGTCCTTGTTCTCAAGCTCCAGATTTCCCCAGCCTATCAAGTCCTCGACGCGGCCGCGGAGTATGGCCGACAGCGTCGCACGCGGCACATCCGGCGTATTCAGGAACTCGCCCCGCTGCAGAACTGCCCGCCGCGGTTCGTAAAGCTCGCTTGCCAAAATGGCGGCCCAAGCGTCCGGAACATTTAGAGCGGCGTCCAACGACGAGACGGCCTCGCGTGCAAATTCGGTCGCCTTGGCAGCCGCCCGCCGGCGTTCGAGCATCTGTGACGCGGCAAATATTTTGCGGTGCGAACGCATCGCATCCGATCCTGCGGTGAAAGCCGCTGCGGCATCAGCTAGCGAATCGTCGGAAGCCGTTTCGTCATTCAAACTGTTGTTGAATTTGAGCAATGCCGTCAGCAGCGCAGCGTTCTCTTTCGAATCCGCCGCCGCCGGCGTGAATATGCTCGCACGGCGTTCGGGGCCGACCAGCTCCGTAAAGCTGCGGTCCGTCTGCGATATTCGTCCGCCCAGCCGCGTCCTCAGCAGCCCGTCCTCGATGGTGAACGCGGTGGCGAGTTCTTCGGCGGCCTCGCGGTAAAAGCCCGCGGCGGCTCGTGCAGATGCGATCTCGTAAACCAGCGTCGGAAAATTGCCGAACCGCCGTGCTGCCAGGAGTGTGCGTTCCGCTTCGACCGGCTTGCCCTGCATCATCAATGCCCGGCCCAATGCGATATGCGACCAGATGAAACGCGGTTCTGCCGCAATGGCACGCCGTGCCATCTGCTCGGCCTTTTCGGCATCGCCGCGGGCCGCATAAATATACGCCGCGTTGCCCATCAGGATGACATTTCCGGGCGTCTTGGCAAGCAGTTCATTTAGCGCCGTCTCAGCTTCGGCGGCCTTGCCTGCTTCCATTAATGCAAGGACCAGCCCCGTTTCGGCACCGACATTCTCGGGTTCATCCTTCAGTATCGAACGGTATATCTCAGCTGCCTCGTCCGCCTTGCCGAGCGAGCGTTTCGCCTCAGCCAGCCCTCGACGCGCCGCTGCCGACCGCGGATCTCTTTCGACAGCCATTTCAAATGCCGCCGCCGATTCTTCCAACAGAAAATCCATACGGTTTGCCAGGCCCAGCAGCTGGTAACCGGCGGCCGATGCATCGTCGCGTGCGATGACCTCGAGCGCAAGGCGTTTCGTCTCGCCGCCGTTCTCGATGGTCATATAAAATTCGGCCAGACGCAGCAGCCGCGGCGCGCTGCTCTTGACGCGTGCTTCGATCGCCGCCGCCAGTTCCAACGCGGCCTTTTGCTCGCCTCGAAAGAAAAGCTCCTGCGGCAGCGGTGCAAAACCTTCGTTGAACAGGTTGTCGGGAATGGGTTCCGGTGCGGCGGCTACCGCCTTCTTATACAGTTCAAGAGCGGCCGCATTGCTGCGTTCCGAAAGCCGCACATTGCCCGCACCTATATACAGCTCGGCAAGCGTTTTCTGTGCTTCCGGCAGCTTCTCCGACCTCGGGAACTTTGCGGCGAACTTCTCGACCGCCTCGATCCGCTCGAAAGTATCCTCGATCTCAAGCGTCTTTTCCCACTCGGCGTTCTCGTCGACACGCGGCGTCGGCCTGGGCGTTGGTTTGGGTGTGGGCTTCGCGGCCGGCCTCGCGGCTTGCGGGGTCGGCTTTGGGGTCGGTCGCGGCGTGGGACGCTGAGCAAAACCGGCGGCCGCCGTGATCAGAATTATGACGGGAATGAGGGCTTTCATTACTGTTGTTGATTCTATCGTTTGAAAATAATAATGCGAAATTGCCTTTTGCCCCGCCGTTACATATCCTCGCCATATGCTCGAGCTCGACGCGAAATGGTCAGCGATGATCGCCGAGGCAGAACAGCGTGCCGCCGACACCGACCGCCATCTGGTGGCGGAGTACCTGCGGCTGAAAGCACGCAACGACGCCATTCGCGGCGAGGCGGCATCATGGCTTTTCGCGTCGTTCATCGAAGCCGCCGCCGAAGCACAACGCCGCATTTCGGCCATCACTATCGAACGCGATGACCCGCACCGTTTCGCCCTCGGCAATTCGTCGATGTCGGGCGCCTTGCTGCAGATACGGCTTGGAGTAAGATGTCTGTCGGTCGAGGCAGGTTGGGTACGAACACCGTCGGACGGCGTCATGTTCGGCAAGGCATTCGCCGCCGCACGCATCCGTCATTTCGGCTTTCCGAAACACGGCGACACACTGCATCTGCTTTATCGCGGCGATCTGCCGAAATGGCACATCGTGCGCGAGGACGAGGACCCCACGGAATTCACGACAGGGCGCCTCGCCGAACACATCGCTCTGCTCATCGACGATGCCTAACTCTCGCACCTTTGGGCTTTTCCTTTGCTGCTCTCCGTCTTTGCGGACTTTGCGGGATCTTATCTTAGCGGCTTTGCGGCTTGGCGGGAAAGTTTGAACGCGATCCCAAAGTAACTGCAACTAAGGCTTAGCTATTCAATTTCCACCCGTGCATCAGATCCCATACTTCTCATACACCTCGAACCGCTCCGCGATCTGCTCGGGCGATAAATGAGTTTCGTCCAAAAGCTCTTCCGCCGTCATAGTTTCGACCCTCGATTTTGGGATCAGAGCACACAAAGCGAAAAGGTCCGCCTCTTTTTCTTTCCGTGTCCGCTCGCCGACGCGGTGGAAATTCGCCGTCGCCCCGGTCTCCGGCACGTGCAGCAGAAAATGGCCAAGCTCGTGAAACATAACGAACATTCGTTGTGCCTGAGGCAGTCGGCTGTCAACCGCGATATAGTCCTTTCCTTTAAGCCGAAAATAAAATCCGCCGGTCGCAAGCGGCATTTCTTGATACGTCACCTTGAACCGCCGGCATAGCCTGAAAGCATCAGCTTCCGTCAATACACGTTCGTTCCAGCCGATCTTGAGCTGCTTTATTTTTTCGACAAGGAAATGCATATATGGGAGTATGTATCACTGATGCAATTTTCAAATGATAGCGAAACATCGAAAACAGCGCAAGGAATTTGCTATTCGGCGGAAAGGGAGTGGTCGATGGCGCGTTTTGCGTCCATTATCGCAGCATACTTCTGATCATCGGTAAAGCCCGCCCAACCGCGGAAAAATACGACATCGAAATCGCTCGGATATTCGCGTCCTTCGACCGTAAACCATTCCTGCATAATGGCTTGCGGGTCGTTAAGACGAGCGATCGCCTCGCGCACGCTGAAGACAGCGGACGATGTCAATGCCGTTCTTGCATTGCCGAACCGTTCGTCGAGTTTTTCGTCGATCATCTGCGATATCTTCTCTTCGATGAACCGGCCGAGGCTCATCGGAGCCGTGTCGCCTGCGTACATCTCGCCGCGGCCTGACAGCAGCCAGTTAAGCGAGACCCCCGTCTCATCCGCGATCTTTATCAGCACTTCAGGTGCCGGCAGGCGGCCGTTGAAATAGTTCCTGACCGTCGCGTGCGGCAGTTCGAGCCGCCTTGCCACATCGGCCATCGTGTCGCCCTCAAATGTTCGCTTCAAACGCTCGACAAATTCCTTGTTCATATTCGCTCTAATTCGCTGTTATTTGCTGTAACGTCCGTTTATTCCAATATGCCGAATGTTAACCCAGTACTCCGCATGACGCAATCGCACATCGCAGATGCCGGCACAAAAGGATGCGAACCGCCACGACCGGAGCCCTTTGTCTCTTCCTCCTCTGCGGTCTCTGCGGCCTTTGCGTTTGATATCTGCTTATCACTTGCGGCGTACATTGCTTGACACAGGCTGCGCGCGAAACGTATATTTTCAGTTCGGCCTCGAACGCCAAAACCCGTTCGCCCGGTGCTTGTTGACAGTCTCAAAGTGCGTTGCTTGCTCGGCTTTTCTGACCGTTCGGCTCACTTTCCAACGCTCCCGGCCGCCGCTTTGACAAGCCACCCTAGCTCAGTTGGTAGAGCATTCGATTCGTAATCGAAAGGTCGTCGGTTCAAATCCGACGGGTGGCTCCACATCTCCGCCGGACCGCAGGCAGCCTGCTCGCAGGCATTTTTCAGTCGATCTTCCAATCGAACAAATTTCTAGAACTCTTACACCGGATATCGCCTGTGCCGACGCGCGGGCTTCTGTAGCCTAAGCAGGCAGGTAGCCTGCGGGTCTACCAGGGAGAACCGCTTTCGTGAGGAAGTGGCTATGATGCAGGCTGGCAGCCTGCGCTCCGGCGGAAATGCCACGCTCTTCACGAGCGGGGTATTTTGTTAAAGAACGAAGTTGCAGAATCCCGCGCGTAAGCAAGGGCGATAGCGAACGACCAAAGCTTACAAAATGATCACAGGCATCTTCCGACGAAGCTCCACCCGTATGACGACGCTCCGGATATCGCCCTTGCTCACGCGCGGGCCTCTGCACTCTCGGGGCAGATGGTTTTGAAGGGGCAGTAGGTGCAGTTGGCGACGGACGGCGTCGCGGTGTGGTCGCCGGCGAGTATGCGCGCGGCGAGTGCGTGGGCTTCGGCGTCGAGAGCGGCAAATGCATCGCCGCTCCATTCGTGAAGCGTGTCGTGGCGGAGATAGGCGATCACTGCCCGCTGCCTGTCGAAAGCCTTTGCATACGCCCATAGTTGGAACTGATGTTCGTCGGGGTGCATTTCGGAGTCGGTCTTGAAATCGAGCACGACGTCGTCGGTCACATAATCAGCGTTGCCGTGTATATTCAGCCCGCCGGCCGACGTCTTGAAAGGCACTTCGTAACGAGCGAGGTCAGAACGCACGCCGTCAAATTGCGGCGATCCGCGGAAAACGTTCGCCAGCCGCAACGCCTCTGACAGATCCTCATCTGTCGCATCGACGGTAAAATCCCGCAGCTCATCGACCGAATAGACCTCCATCTCCAGGGCCTGATGCGTCAGCGACCCGATCTTGGCGGCGTTCGATCCGCCTTCGCCCGCGATGCCGGGATGGCCTTCGATAAATTGATAGCGGAATTGTTTCGGGCATTTCGCATAAACCGAAAGCCCCGTCGCCGTTACCGAAGCGGGAACAGCCGGAATGGTGTCGAGCATTTCTTCAATGTCTGCCGCCGCGGCTGCCGTTGCGCGAGGCGTGGGTGGCTTTGCCTTCTGCTCGTCAAAAGGTATGAACTGCGGTTCGATGCCGGCGTTTGCCAGCCCTTCGTTCAATATCTTGAGCGCGTATTTGTCGTGCTCCGTTGCCGACAAAACGACACATTGCTTTGCGCGCGTGATCGCGACGTAGAGCAGACGCCGCAGCTCTGCCTCTTCGCGGCGTTTTTTGCGGGCGCGTATCAGCTTGAATATCGCTCCCTGTTCGCGTTCGGCGTCCTCGCCTTCGACCGAGAATGTCACGCCTATCTCTTCATCTATCAATAGTTTAGAGCTGTCCGACTTCGGCATTCGTGCCAGGTCCGGCACGAAAACGACGTCCCATTCCAGGCCTTTTGCCTTGTGAATTGTCATCAGTGACACGGCGTCGCCCGCCTGTATCTGCGGCCGCGGGACCTCGGCCTCGGCTCGCAGCAATTCGCGTATCGAACGCACGACGCCGAACACGTCCGAACGGCCTTCGGAGCCGAGATCGCGTATGAATTCACGGATCCCGCGAAGGTCAGCGGAGCGGCGGTTCGACTGCGGCAGATTTGCTACTATCGCGGAATATCCCGTTATGCGGTCCGCGAGAGCGATAACCGCATCGGCAGTCAGCGTGCGGCTCTGTTCCAAAAGCTCCGTCAACATCGCCGCTTCTTTTTCAAATTCGGACCGGCGTCGAATTGCGTCCCACCAGACGATGTCGCGGCCTTCGGCAAGTGCGGCGGCAAGCAATTTTGTGTCGCTGACCGCAAAGAAAGGGCTCCGTAGCAAAGCGACGAGCGGCAGGTTGTCCTCGGGCCGAGCGAGAAACTGCAGCAGCGAATAGATGTCCGTCGCCTCGCGCGTCTCCAGCAGGCTGCCGCCGCCGAAATGCACCGCCGGAATGCCGCGGGCGAGCAGTGCGTCCAAATAGATATCGAGCGGTTGCCAGACGCGGGCTAGTATCGCTATGTCCTTATATGCGACGTTGTTTTCGGCGTGGAGCGAGGCGATCTTTTCCGCGATAAAGTCAGCCTCGATCCGCTGCAGCATATGCTTGCCGATGCCTTCGCCTTCCGTCACGTGCAGCGAGATGAACGGCGGCGGATGGGCGGTGTCCTCGGTGAACGCATTCAGATCCTGATGAATGGTGCCAAGCACCGTACGGAATACAGCGTTCGTATTTTCCACCAGTGCTGAGTGCGAACGGTACGACAGGCTGAGCTCGACCTGTTGGCCGCCAAGCTCGCTGACGATGCGCCCGCGAAACCTGGCGAAAACGTCAACGTCCGCACCGCGAAAACCGTATATCGACTGTTTTTCATCGCCGACGATGGTCAGCTGCGTGCCTGCGCAGAGGCTCTCGATGATCGCTGCTTGTATGGGGTTCGTGTCCTGAAACTCGTCCACTAATATCGCCTTCCAACGCTCGGCGTAATGTGCGACGGCCTCTTTGTTCTTGAGTATCTCGTGTGCGTTCAGTTCCAGGTCATTGAAATCGACCAGCTTGTTCTTCAGCTTTTCCTCTCGTAAGAATTGCCGGACCAACCGATACGCATCTGCCAACGCATCGATCATTTCGGCGACCGCCTCGTCGGCAGGGCCGAAATCAACGACAGCAAGCCCGGCATGTTCGCGCGTTTGATCGCGTAAGTTTTTGAGCAGTTCGCGTACGATCTCGAGCTGACCCTCGTTCCAGTTGGCCTTTGCTCCAACGTTGCCAGGCCTATGAATATTGAAAACATCGAGTATCGGCTTCAGAGAAACGGTGCGGCTGGCGTCGCTCATCGCATTCACGGCATCTGCGCGGGCGGCTTCCAGTTTGTCGCCGGCGGGGCCTTGGATGCTCTTCAGATTTCCTTCTGTCAGCCGCCAAAAGTCCGAATTGATAAGTTCCAAAGCCTCTTGACGGCGCATTTCGTCAAACTTGGCGGCCCAATGATCGGTGCCTTGCCCGAGAGCGGCGTCCGAGCGAAAAGGGTCTTTCAGCAGTTCGGCAACGGCTTCGTTGATGAACGAGAAGCCCACCAGCTTTACGGTTTCGGGCGGTATTTGCGCGATGGCCTCGTCAAATTTTTCCAGCTCCCAGAGTTTCGACGTCACGTCGTCCATGATCTCGAAATCGGGCGGCAGGCCGGCGATGTCGTAATGGTCGCGGCAGATGCGTGCGGACAGCGAGTGGATGGTACTGATCTGTGCGGCCTCGAGTTCTGCGATGGTCTCTTCGCTAGCACCTTCCTCGATCAGGACCTTTCTGATGCGCGAACGAAGCTCAGCGGCGGCCTTTTCAGTAAATGTAACGGCAACTATCGAGAGCGGCGACAGGCCGTCCACGCTGACGTGGTGCAGATAACGGTGCGATAGCATCGCCGTTTTGCCCGTGCCGGCGCCGGCGGTCACGGCGACGCTAGTCGCTGCTGTCGCTGCCCGCTGCTGATCCGGATTTAGACTTACTCGTTCCACGTTTTTCTTTCCAGCCGATGGCCTTTTCTGCAGACCGCGGTGAAGTCACAATATTTACACGCCTCGTTCCTGCTGTCGGGGTCGATCGGGAAAGCACCCGCCGCTAGGCGTCCCTTGATCTTTTTGACCAACTCGGCGACGCGTTCTATGGTGTTGTCTCGTCCTGCGGGCAATTTCTTTGCCTTGGTCAGCGAATAGTAGTTGCTGTCGCCGACGTTTCCTTTTGGATATAGGGCCCTCAGCGCGACCTCCGCATAGACCGGGATCTGAACATCGATCTTCAGTTTTCCGGTTTCGTCCTTTGCCCCGTTCGGTTTTACGGAGCTCGTTTTGTAATCGATGGCGATCAGTTTGCCGCCCAGCCTATCGATGCGGTCGATCCAGCCCGTCAGGCGGAGCCCGAGCCATGTCGTTTCGAACTTTTTTTCAGCGGCAATTATCGTGCTGCCTTCCGGCAGAAAATCGTCTGCCTTGATCGCCCTCTCCAGCGTTCTCAGGTGCTCGTCCGCCTGCAGCTCCCAGTTCGTATACGCGGGAAGTTCGACATCAGGGTCTTCTTCCGCTGCGCGGAATGCGGCCTCCAAAGCTTCGAGTATCGCGGTCCTTTGATCCGGTGCGTCGAGAGCGCTCAGCGTCGCAAGTTCGATCACCTTGTGATAGAACGATCCGCGGTGTGCGAAATCGAGTGCGGGCTCGAGCTCGTCGGGCTCGGCAAGATTGAGTAAACGCTGGGCGAACCACCGAAAACTGCATTGCCCGAATTGCGTGAACTGCGACACGCTCCAGCTGCGTTTCGCTGCGTCGATCGCGATGCCTGCGATGCCGTCGTATTCGTCGTAAACGGTGCCGACCTCGCGGTTCTTTTCGATCGCGAATCTGCGGCGTGCGTCTTCCAGTACGCCGTCTGTATCGCCCGCGGCGGTCAATAAAAATGCACGCCGTTCCTCCGGGCTGGCAGCAAACGGTTTTTCCTGAACGAACGCGGGTTCGAGCCCAAGACGGTCGAAGAATGGGCTTTTCAGCAGTTCGCCGCCGCTGCCCATTTCGGCGAAGGAGAGCGTCACGCCCCGCTTTGCCGCAAGCAGCGACAGGCAAAACGCGAGCGATTCCCAGCGGCCGACCTCGGCCGCCTCCTCGAATTCGATCCCGTGTTGAGCGAGCCGTTTGCGTTCGTAAAAATCGACCGCCGGATTATCGACCGCGTGTGCGGGAAAATGCCCTTCGGCGAGTCCGATGACGAAAAGGTGGTCGAACGACGAGCCGAAGATCGACTCAGGCCCGAGCAGTTCGACGCCGGCACGCGACGTCGAAAAAGGAACGGCCGTTTCCCACAACGCTTCAAGACAGATGGCACGGAATTGCGAAAAACTGAATCGCCGCTCCGCCTCGAGCTGCGACAGCGTCCGCATCTCGCTGAAAAACGCCTCGCGGGCGTTCATTTCTGCGCTGTCGGCGGCGGTGCGTGCCTCTACACGGAAACTCTCAAAAACACGGTCGATGTAGCCGAGCCAGCCCTTGAGAGTCTGCTGTTCCGGCGGCGCGAAAAATGATGTATCGATGCCCGCTTCTGCCCATTTGTCCAGGCCCGAAAAATGCTCCTGCCGAGCTTTTTCCAGCGTTTCGCTGCTGACGCCCGGCCCGAAACGATGCATCAGCAGCCGTACCGTCTCTTCGAACGGCATGCTGTTCTCAATGGTCTCGAGCAGCAGCCGAAGGAACTCGCCGAAGGAAGTGTGCAGAGCTGGAATACGCCGATGTATCTGGATCGGCATTCCGAATTCAGCCGCCACTGAGGCGAACGCGGGAGCAAAGTTTTCAGGTTTACGGCTGACGATCGCAATGCGGTGAGCGGGCGTGCCGTCGGCGATCAGACGCTTGCAGCGGCCGAGCACACCGCGGACCTCTGCATCGATGTTCTCGAATTTCAGCGCCGGAGCGGGAACTTCGCCCGAGATCCCAAAGAATTTCCTCGCCAAAGCGGCACCTGAACGATCGTCTTCGCCCTGTTCGGAGTTTTGCTTGGTCCAGCCGCGCATTTCCAGCCAATCGGCCCATCGGCGGTTCGTCTGAAAAACGGCGTCATCGCCGCAGGGCAGGTACAAGATGCTTCCGTCGCCGGCCGCTGCGTCGATGAACTCGATCTCTTCATGACGCGCCCTGAAATGCCCCCAGATGAGCAGCGGGATCGTGTCGGGGCCGAGCCGTGACGCGCGGATCAATATCTCTTC
The DNA here is from genome assembly GCA_016700075.1 of Acidobacteriota bacterium. Classification (NCBI taxonomy): domain Bacteria; kingdom Pseudomonadati; phylum Acidobacteriota; species Acidobacteriota bacterium. Next base: position 2,455,810 of record CP065000.1, read on the forward strand.
ATCGTCCACTGCGGCGATGTTTGCGAGCTCCTCGCGATAGCCGATAACGATCTTTGCCAGGTCGGTAACCCGCGGCGAGCCGAACTGCATGAGGTCATCGGTATCGATGCGTGTCCGCAGAATTGTCGTCAGGGTCTCGTTGATGCGAGCTGCATACGGGGCCGGATCGGTGCTGCTCAAAACACTCTTGATGACGCGTTTCAACAGGTATCGCGACCGCAGTTTCGGCAGCACTTTGAGTTCGTTGCGATGCAGTGTCTCGCGGGCCAGCTTTTCCAGCGTTTCGCAGGCGACGTTCAGTTCATTCGCGGCGTTCCGATGCGGCGTGATGACGGTCAGCCCTGCGGGGATCTCCGCAGGTGCCGTCGGGAACGGGTCTGTGATAACGATTCGCATCAGATGGTTGTCAATAGAGTATCGGTTCAAGTAAGATTTTTCGCAAGAATGGCGAGCCCGATCGTTCAATTTTTCGGCGTACAAAGCCAAGGGGAATACTAATGAGAACACAGTTGGTCATATTTTCGGTATTTACAATTTTATTTGTCGGGATGGCCGTTTCGGCACAGCGTCCCGCAGCAGATGACTGGCAGCTTGTCAGCTACAAGCTCGACCAGATGAACGTCGCTCTCGGTGATAAGAAGATCACGATGAGCGTCGATACGAAAGAAGGCCGCGTCGCCGGAAATTCAGGCTGCAACCGCTTTACGGGTGCGTTCAAATTCGAGGAAACCGGCCGTCTGAAGGTCGGCCCTATCGCAGGCACGATGATGGCTTGTCCTGAACCATGGATGACGTTCGAGCGAATGTTCCTAAAGACGCTCGAGGGGGCCGACGCGTTCTCTTTCGAAACGGGCGTGCTGACCGTCACCGACACCGATACGGGCAATTTTCTGCGGTTCAAACCGGCCGAAAAGCCGATGATCATGACCTGGTACGTCAATAAAAAGGTCGTTGACTGCATGGGAGCCGTAAAATCGAAGTGTCTGCAGGTAAAGGAAACCAAGGACGGCCAATGGCAGGATTTCTTCGGTCCGATACAGGGCTTCAATTTCCGCAAGGACTACTATTCAGTGATCGAGGTCGAACGCGTTCGACTGCCGGATCCGGCCGCAGGTGCATCTGCCTACGAACATCGTCTGATCCGCATCATCAAACAGACGAAAAAGGAAAAGGAACTTTAAGCCCGAGGCGCCGGGCATTTTATTAAAACTGAGATGAGTAAATCCGGCGTCGTCCTGATCATCTACACAACAAAATACAGGCTCGGCGGCCATCAGTTTCCGGTGGTCGCCGAAACTTTGGCTGCCGAAAAACGTGACGCCGGCAGCGAGGTGCTCGTACGCGCGGTCGAGAGCAAACGCTACGTTCTCGCCGCGATCGCCGAGGTTGCCGAGGGCGGAAAGCAGATCGCAGAGTTCATCTTCGTCGGGCATTCGGGAATGTACGGGCCGATGTTCGGCACTGTCGCTTTTCCCGAGCAGTTCTCGCCATACGAGTGGGAGCAGATTTCGATACCGTTCGCTGCGGACGGCTCGGCATCGTTCTACTGCTGCCGTTCTGCACGCTGGTTCGCACCGTTCTTCGCACGCACATTCGGCGTTCCGGCATACGGATTCTTTTGGTACACCACATTTTCCCGCGACAAAGAACGCTATGTTGCCGCCGGCGACAGCACGCGGCCGCCGCTCTACACCATCGGCTGCAAAGGCCGCAAATCACACGGCATCAAGGCAACATTTCAAAAGCGCCTGGGCATGATGCCCGCCGAGAAAATGAAGCGTTTCGAGCCGCGGCCGGCGAACGGAAACGCTTCGTATGACAAGGTCGCGGAGCTTTACGACGCGGCGTTTCAGGACATTCGCGTCCGCCAAGACGAATGGAAATGGCTGAACGAACATCTACCCGCGGGCAAGATCGACGTGCTCGACATCGGCTGCGGAAACGGCGCCTTGCTGAACGCCCTGAGCGACCGGATCGCAACGGGAGTCGGCGTCGATGAATCCGCCGCCATGATCGAACGGGCAAGACGCAAGAATTCTGAAATTTCAAATTTGAGATTTGAAACCATTGACGGCCCTATCTTGCCGTTTCCCGATAATTCGTTTGACGTCGTGACGTCGCTGATGTCATTCCGCTACTTGGATTGGGATCCGCTGTTGGCTGAGATAAAGCGCGTGACGCGGCCGGGCGGCAAGCTGCTGATCGTCGATATGGTCACGGTTCCCGTGAAAACCGCCGAATATCCGCGGCTGATCGGCGACAAGCTCCGCACCATGCGCAACCAAAAGGCCAACGTACGTTTCGACGCGGCGTTAAAAGAACTGGTCTCGCATCCTGACTGGAAAAAGATGCTCGAATACAATCCCATTCGCTCCGAACACGAGATGAAATGGTATCTTGAGAGCCGTTTTCCCAGCCGCAAAATGGAGATACTCAATATGGCGTGGCATTCGCGGATCGTGGCATTTGACAGCGGCCCGGTCGAACGCGGCATCGAAGCGAAACTGACGTATCCGTAATGAACTGCCCGCAAATATAACGAATATCCGCGAATGTTGGTTTGGGATCTTTTATTTGTGTTCATTCGCTTTATTCGCGGGCATGATTTTCTTGATGAATATAAAACTCGGCATCATTGATTGGGGCATCGGCGGCGTGGGCGTTTATCGCGAGATAAAGAAACGCGCGCCGCAGGCGTCGATCGTCTATTTTTCCGATACGGGCGTGACTCCTTACGGCAGGCTTTCACGCATTCAACTCGCCAAAAGGCTCGGCCTGATAATTGAATATCTTCATAGTAATGGCTGCGGAGCCGTCGTGATCGGCTGCAACGCGGCAAGCACGGCGATCGGCGATCTGAGAACGGACGTTCCCGTTTTCGGTGTTATCGAACCTGCGGTCGAGATGGCGGCGAAACTGCGTCCCGAAAAGCTCGGCATGATAGGCGGCCGGCGAACGGTGATGTCCGGCGTGCATCGTCGGCGTTTCGCGGAAAAGGGCATTGCCGTAAGACAGCGTGCCGCACAGCCGCTGTCGGCGTTGATCGAGGCAGGAAAAATAGACTCGCCCGAACTGCGTGCCGAGGCCGCACGCATCATGCGGCCGCTGAAAAACTGCACGCACATACTGCACGCATGCACGCATTATCCCGCGGCAGAACACGTGCTTGCGGAATTCGTATCGCCGACGACAAAGTTTCTCGATCCCGCTGCGGCATTGGCTCGGTCGATACCGGCGAAGTACCTGAAAGGCGACGGCAGCGACGTTTTTCTGACGACAGGCGACGCTGCGGCAATGCGGCGTTCGGCACATTTGGCGTTTGGCGTTGATATCGGAGCGGCGAAAAAGGTATCGCTCTGATGCGTACTTCTTCTTTGCGGCGCTTTGCTCAGCTTAGCGTCTTTGCGGGAAACGTTTTCCGCATCTCCCGCCAAGCCGCGAAGACGCAAAGGAACCGCAAAGGAAGACAAAGTGCAATCTTATGCTCCATTTTGCGTTCTAATTGTGGGAAGGTGTTGTTACTATGAGATCCGCAATAATTTTACTCGCAGCCGTTATACTGTTTCCGATGAGCGCATTTTCACAGCAGGAGACCATCGGCAAATGGAAGCTGGGCTCTTACAGCCTTGCTTCGAAAAAGGCCTACAACATCAGTGAATTCGGCACATATATCGAGTTCGCCGCAGAGATGCGTTTCGGCGGCAGCACGGGCTGCAACTCGTATCGAGGGCAATTTGTGCAAAAGGACGGTGAGATATCGGCGGGCGACATCATCTCGACCGACATGATGTGCCCGGGCGAAAAGGGCGAATTCGAGGTTGAATTTCTCGACCTGCTCGGCAAGGTAAACAAGCTCGAGATCAAGGAAAACGCTCTCTCCTTGTCGGATACGCGAACGGGATATTTTCTGCGATTTACAAAAGACAAACCTGAGACAGTTTCTGATACGGAAAATGACAACGAGACCGAAACGATCTATGTTGCGAACCGCACCGTCCGCTGCCGCGGCATCGAACCGCTCCGCTGCATGCTCATCAAGCGAAACCGTAACGCGAAGTGGGAAAATTACTATGATTCGATCATCGGTTTCGACTATCAGCCCGGCCAATTCTACAAATTGAAGGTCCGCCGTACGCCCGCTCCCAAAGGCAATGAACTTTGTGCCTACCGCCACCAACTCGTAAAGGTACTGGCAAAAGGCAAACAAGAAGTGACGATCTATCGTTAGAAAACCTGTCAGAACCACCTGCGGAGGTTGACGTTCCCGTCAACACTGGCATGTCTTTTGTGCCGGAACCGGGTGGTTTAGCTCAGGCCTCGAAGTTGCAGAAGCCCGCGCGTGAGCAAGGGCGATATCCGGAGCGTGGGCTGAAACAGAAAAACATCCGGCGGAAGATGTTTGCGTTCAGTGTTTTTATAAATGGTTCGCTATCGCCCTTGCTCACGCGCGGGCTTCGGCAACTTCGCGTAAACAAAAAAGAGGCCGTCCTTTCGGACGGCCTCATTGTGTTTTAGCATCGCAGAGCGTTTAGCTTACTTTCGGCTTAGCGGCCTTTTCAGCTTTGCGCTTTTCCATGCGTTCCTTGAAACGGAGCTCCATTTTCTGCTTGTGCTCTTCCAATTTCGCCTTCTGTTCTGCGGTCAGTACTGCATGGATCTGATCGCGGACCGAACGCTGTTTGGCGATCTGCTGATCGCGGAGAGCGGTCATGCGTGCTTCCTGTGCTGCGGTGATGGTGCCTTCAAATTTCGCTTTGCGAAGTTCGCGCATTTCCATCATCACTGTGGGATCCGGACGGTTTGCTTCGCGGATAGCCCTGATCTGGATCTTCTGCGCATCGGTCAGATCGAGTCCGCGCATCATCATGCCGCCCATACGGCCTTTCATCATGCCGCGGCCTTTAAAACCGCCGCGTCCCATGCCGCGTTTGTCCCAGCCGCCTTCACGTTTATAGGTCTTTTCCGCCTTGTTCTTGTCGCCTTTATCGGTGGAACTGTCCTGAGCGACTACGGCTGTCGAGAAGATCGCTACACCGAGCGCGAGCGTGAACACCGAGAGAATTTTATTTTTGATAGTCATGATTTCACTCCTTAGGAATTTATACAGCTTTCGCCGTTCGCTATTTAAGACGCGCCTTTTACCCCTTTGGTCTAAGCATTTAGCGCCAAGTTGCGTAAAGAAATGTAAATCCGCTATTGCCGCGCGGACGAAACGAGTCTTCAGAACATTGAACATTCTAGTTAATAAAAGCTAAAATGCGTCATTTGGATATCAGTTAATGAGATTTTTGTCTGAGATCAATTCACCGGCCGACCTGCGGCAGCTAAAGGTCGATGACCTGCAGGAAGTTGCCGACGAAGTTCGGCAGTTCATCATCGACACCTGTTCGCGTATCGGCGGCCATACGGGCGCAAGCCTCGGCGCGGTCGAGCTCGCCGTCGCGATGCACTACGTATTCGATACGCCGAACGACAAGCTCGTCTGGGACGTCGGCCATCAGGCATACGCACACAAGATATTGACCGGCCGCCGCGACGAACTGCACACGATAAAACAGGACGGCGGACTGAGCGGCTTTTTGCGCCGCGATGAATCCGAATACGACACCTTCGGTGCGGGCCACGCTTCGACATCGCTTTCTGCGGCGCTCGGTATGGCGGTTGCACGCGATCATAATGAGGACGATTTTCACGTCTGTGCGCTGATCGGCGATTCGTCGCTTGCGGGCGGCATGGCGATGGAAGCCATCAATCAGGCAGGCCATCTGAAATCGCGGATGGTCGTCATTCTTAATGACAACGGCATGTCGATCGCTCCGGCCGTCGGCTCGCTTAGCGGCTATCTGAACCGCATCAAAGAGGCGCAGAGCTACCAGCATCTAAAAGAAGAGATCGGTGACGCGCTCGAGAGCGTGCCCGGCATCGGCGGTTCGCTGCGGCGTGCTGCGAAATCTTTCAAGGACGCCATCGCCGCTGCGGTGCTGCCCGGAGCTTTGGTCAACGAACTCGGTTTCAAATACATCGGCTACGTTGACGGCCACAATGTACCCGCTCTCGTCCGCGCTCTCGAAGAAGCCAAAAAAGTGGACGACGGCCCCGTGATCGTGCACGCTCTAACGACGAAAGGGAAAGGATTTCCGAATCCCGAAAAGAACTACTACGCATATCACGCGACCGGCCCATTCGATCCGAAAACAGGACTGCCGTATAAATCGGGCGGCGGCGTTTCCGCACCGACCTACACTCAGGTTTTCGGCGAGACGATGTGCGAGCTGATGTCGCGCGACGAAAAGATCGTCGCACTCACCGCCGCGATGCCCGACGGTACGGGCGTCGATAAGGTGCTCGAAAAATTTCCCGATCGTGCGTATGACGTCGGCATCGCCGAACAGCATGCGATCACGTTCTGCGCTGGAATGGCATGCGAGGGCGTAAAGCCCGTCGCCGCGATATATTCCACGTTTCTGCAGCGTGCCTTCGATCAGGTAATTCACGATGTCTGTCTGCAAGACCTCAACGTCACGCTCGCTATGGACCGTGCCGGCATCGTCGGTGCCGACGGGCCCACGCATCACGGCCTGCTCGATATCGCGTACCTTCGCGGCTATCCGAACATCATATTGATGGCGCCTAAAGACGAGGCAGAGATGCGCGACATGATGCTGACGGCGATCGAACATCCCGGCCCCGCGGCACTTCGTTATCCTCGCGGAAACGGCTTTGGCGTGGACATTTCCGCCGAGCCGAAACTGCTCGAGGTCGGAAAGGCCGAGGTTCTGCGAGAGGGAAGCGGCGTCGCCATTATCGGCTACGGTTCTATGGTCTATCCTTCGCTCGAAGCGTCTGCGATACTTGAAAAGAACGGCATTTCACCGACCGTGATAAACGCGCGTTTCGTCAAACCGCTAGACGAAGAGCTTTTCGCGTCGCTGCTCGCGGAACATGACACCATCGTGACGGTCGAAGAGGCGTATCTGGCGGGCGGATTCGGTTCCGCCGTTCTCGAATTCTTCGAATCGAACGGCTCGATCGGCGATGTTAAAATAGTAAGAATGGGCGTGCCGGACGAGATCGTCACGCATGGCGATCCTAAACGCCTGCTCGCCGCATACGGCCTGAACGCGCAAGGCATCGCGGACCGCGTAGCGGCCGAATTGGCGGCGGCGCATGAAAGGCCGCAGAGAAAATTACAGTCAGTAGGCTGAACATAATAAATGAGTAAGAAAAAAGAAAACCCCAAAAGCAATCTTCCTATGTTGATCATCGCGGGTGTGCTGCTGGTCGCTATGATCGGCGGCTGGTATTTGCTGACAAGGCCCGCGTCGCCCACAGCGTCTGACGCGAACAGGGCTAATTCGGCGCCTGCCGCGAAAAAGAACGCCACGATCCCGCCGAACGCGCCTAAAGGCGCACAGCCGCCGACACAGGCCGGTTCGCCCACGGCAGCCGTAGTATTGGAAGAATTTGCCGATTTTCAGTGCGGTTCATGTGCCGCGGTCAATCCGACGATGAATGAGATCAAGTCGATATACGGCTCAAAGATCAACTTCATCTTCCGCAACTATCCGCTCAGTATGCACGACAAGGCGTATGACGCCGCCGTCGCCGCCGAAGCGGCAGGCATGCAGGGCAAATTCTGGGATATGCAGAACCTGATCTTTACCAATCAGGCGGTGTGGACGCGCAGCGACACGCACAAGCAGGCTTTCAAGGAATATGCCCAGAAGATCGGGCTCGACATCGCAAGGTGGGAGAACGACATTCTCGGCATCGCCGCGAAATCGCGAGTTGACGAGGATCTGAAACGCGGACGTGCGATCGGTGTCGATTCTACTCCTTCGCTTTATATCAACGGCAATCTGGTCCCGTTCAACGAAATGCGCAACATCCAGTCGATGCGTGCGATGATCGACGCCGAGCTTGCCAAGGTAAGTCAGCCGGCAGAGCCGCAGCAGTGACGGAAGACGTCGAATTTGAAGAAGATCTAAAGATGCCGCGAATACCCATCGCGGCATCTCTTATCGCATTGGTCGGTCTCGCGGATTCCGTATATCTCACCGCTAGCCACTACACCTCAGAGCCCGTTCCGTGCAGCCTTATCGAAGGCTGCGAAAAGGTTCTCAACAGCGAATTTGCGGTCATCGGCGATGTTCCTATCGCGGCTTTGGGTGCGCTCGCCTACTTTGCCGCGTTCTCGCTTGCACTGCTGACGGCGTTCCATTATCCGCGAACGTGGCAGCTTTTCGGGCTTCTGACGGCGGCGATGGCGGCGGCGAGCCTGTGGCTCATATATCTTCAGGTATTCGTGATCGGGGCGATCTGCCAGTTCTGTATGATCTCGGCTTTGAGTTCGATCACTCTGTTCGTTCTTTTTGCCGTTTCATACTTTTTGTCTCGAGGAAAAAAACTTGTATCCGCTGAATCCGATGAAACTGCCATCGCGAATTAATTCACGTGAACGGCGCGGTGCGGCGTTAACGGATTTTGCAGAGGTCGCTTGTTTACGGTATTTTTGAGTATCGAGACCGTTTTGTTCGATTATTTGTGACTGACTCTATCCTACAACGCATCGCCGCCGGGGACAGCACGGCCGTAGAAGATTGCCTAAAGAAATACGGCGGTCTGGTCTGGTCCTTGGCGAGGAAAATGCTTCGGAATGCTGATGATGCCGAAGATGCCGTTCAGGAGATCTTTGTTGATGTTTGGAAGAACGCCGAGCGTTTTGACGAAACAAAGTCATCCGAAACGACATTTATTGCTATGATCGCCCGCCGACGCCTCATTGATAAGATCCGGCATTCGAACCGACGCATCACCGCCGATTCTCTCGACGACGTTCTGCTCGAGCCTTTTACGCGTGCCGACAAGGACATGCAGCTCGGGCTGGAGGCTCGCGAGGCGGCAGTGGCCATGCGGAATCTGCGGCCTGAACAGCAGCAGGTCCTCAGGCTGTCGATCGTTCAGGGGATGTCGCATCAGGAGATCGCGGACGCTACTGGCATGCCGCTTGGCACCGTGAAAACGCATGCACGGCGGGGAATTTTACAAGTTAGGGAGCATTTAGGTTTGGGAAGCAGTAAACAGGAGGTGGCGCTATGACAGAAGAGCAGAGAGATCTTTTGTTCGACCTCCTGACCAAGAAAGTTTTATACGGTCTGGAGCCCTCGGAAGAGAAGCAGCTGGCTGAGTTCGATCAGAACATAGTCGATGCTGAGTTCCGCACGCTTGAGATAACCACGGCTGCGATAAATATGGCGGAGCTCGGCGATTTCGAGGCGATGCCCGATCACCTTTTCGCCCGCGTTTCTGAAAGTGCATCTGAATGGATGCCGAAAGCAGAGGCTGCAGAAGCACAGACTGCGTCCGCGTGGCAGCCTGCGGAAGACCGCGGCATCACCTACGCAGAACCTGAACGTCCCGGTTTAGGCTGGTTCGGTTGGTTAGGTTGGGCAGCGGCTGCAGCGGCTTCTATCGCACTCGCACTCAACCTTTTCGTTTATAGGCCGACGACGCCAGAGGTCGCTAAGCAGGAGCCGCCCGCACAGCCGCAGCCCGTTACGCCCGGCGAGCTTCGTTCGCAATTGCTTGCCTCAGCCAACGCCGTAAAGGCTGAGTGGTCTGCCGGCAACGTAAAAGAGATCGCACAGATAACCGGCGATGTCGTCTGGAGCGACGACAAGCAGACCGGCTACATGCGTTTCCGCGGCCTGCCCGTCAATGACGCGACGAAGGAGCAGTATCAGTTGTGGATATTCGAGGATCCGAAACTCGAAGCTCATCCGAAGGACGGCGGCGTGTTTGACGTGACCGCAGACGGCGAGGTCATCGTTCCCATCAACGCGAAACTGCTGACCAGGTCGCCGAAGGTCTTTGCCATCACCATCGAACCGCCGGGCGGCGTCGTCGTTTCCAAACGCGAGAAAATAGCCGCACTGGCAAAGGTCGCAGCGTAGCCTCTACGGACAAACAACAACATTGGAACGCGGGCATCCTTGCCCGCTTTCTTTTTTGCCGGACCGCAGGCTGCCAGCCTGCATCCTGTCAGAACCGCCTTCGGCGGTTGCCGGAACCGGGTGGTTGAACATTCACCAAGCGGGGGCGACGCCCCCTTCCGGACCGTCTTGCTTCGAGCAATTTCCCCATTTTACCATCCTGACCATCTATCAACACGGATTCACGCGATAAACATAATTTCAAAATGTCAGGAAGGGGGCATCGCCCCCGCTTCTGCAAAGAGTTGTGATATAATCCCTATTTTTATTTCGCTTTTATCATTACTTTTTCAGGAGAAAATTGATGTCCGTTGACCTTAACAGAATCACTGAGCTGCTCGGCGATGAGGCCGACAAATTGCTGAACCACGTTTCGACGACGATACCGAAAGAGAATATTCACCTGCCGGGCGGCGATTTTGTCGATCGCATTTGGGCCGGCAGCGACCGCAATCCGCGCGTGCTGCGTTCGATGCAGGCGCTCTACAATACGGGCCGTCTCGCCGGCACGGGCTACGTTTCGATATTGCCTGTCGATCAGGGAATCGAGCACTCGGGCGGAGCTTCGTTCGCACCGAATCCGGCGTATTTCGACCCCGAAAACATCGTCAAACTCGCCATCGAAGGCGGCTGCAACGCCGTTGCATCGACCTACGGCGTTTTGGGCTCGGTCGCCCGCAAGTACGCTCACAAGATACCGTTCGTCGTAAAGATCAACCACAACGAACTGATGACGCTGCCGAACAAATTCGATCAGGTGATGTTCGGCACGGTCGATCAGGCTCATGATATGGGCGCGGTCGCCGTCGGCGCAACGATCTATTTCGGTTCGGAAGAGGCGACGCGGCAGATCACCGAGGTCGCTGAGGCCTTCGCCTACGCACACGAACTCGGCATGGCGACCATTCTGTGGTGCTATCTGCGCAATCCGGCGTTCAAGACGCCTGATGGCGACATGCACACGGCCGCCGACCTGACCGGACAAGCAAATCATCTGGGCGTGACCATTCAGGCCGACATCATCAAGCAAAAGCTGCCCGAACGCAACGGCGGCTACAACGCGTTTTCCGGCTACGGTAAAACGCACAAGAAGGTTTACGAGGAACTGACCTCGGACAATCCTATCGACCTGGTCCGCTATCAGGTGGCGAACTGCTACATGGGACGCTGCGGCCTGATCAACTCGGGCGGCGAATCGAAAGGCGCAGGTGACCTTGCCGATGCCGTCCGCACTGCTGTCGTCAATAAACGCGGCGGCGGGACGGGCCTCATCTCCGGCCGCAAGGCGTTCCAGCGGCCGATGTCAGAGGGCGTCGAGCTGCTCAACGCAATTCAGGACGTTTATCTGACGAACGAGATCACAGTTGCGTAATTGCCTTTCAGTGCGGGAGCCGTCCGGCCGGTCGGCTCCTTTTTCTTTGCTCAAAATATGAAGCCGCGTCTTGCATGGACACTCGCGCTCGTGCCCGTCATCGTGATGACGATGCTTGCGATGCTGCCGCAAGTGCGTCTGTGGCAGACGACGGGCGAAAATTGGGCGGGCTCGTATGCAGCGTCAAATTACGACGAGGTCGCGTATTCGGCATACGTCAACGGCCTGATGAACGGCGAGCCGCGGCGTTACGACCCGTATATGGCCCGCGAGACGAAAGAAGAATCCATCTTTTCGATACAGTTCATTCCGGGCTACGCGATCGCGTTGCCGGCTAGAGCTTTGGGCGTATCGGCATCGACGGCGTTCATTGCTCTGCATGCGTTTTTTGCGATATTCACGTCTCTGGCGATATTTTGGTTGTTGTTTGCCACGACAAGAAGCGGCGTCGCTGCGGCAGGCGGAACGTTGGTCATATTGTGCCTCGGCACCGCAGTAACGTACGAGGGCTATCTGCGGCAGATCGTCGAAGAATTTCACATCATCGAATTTTTCCCGTTTCTTCGCCGATATCAGCCGGGCTTCGGTTTTCCGCTGTTCTTCGTGATGTGCGCCGCCGCGTGGCAGACGCTGTATTCAGACAGCCGACAAAAAACGGCGTGGGCGGCGGCGGCGGGCGTTACGTTCGCGGCGATCGTATTTTCGTATTTCTACCTTTGGACAGCGGCTCTCGTCTGGCTCGCGGCCGCTTTTGCCATCGCGTTCATTGCAAACAAGGAAAACCGCCGAGATATTTTCCGAAACGCCGCCATCGTCGGCTGCATCGGAATCGCTGCTCTTTTGCCTTACTTCTATCTGCTCGATCAGCGGTCGCGTAATTCCGACGAGGTCCAGCTCTTGGTTTACACTCGCGAACCCGACCTTTCAGCACCGACCGTCATCGCCGCGTTCATTGCATTCGCTGTTGCGGCAGTTCTGCATTTCGCTAAACGCATCGACGCTCGTTCGCCGCAGGCTAAGCTCACCTATGCATTCCTTGCCGTTCCCATTGTCGTGCTCAATCAGCAGGTCATCACGGGCCGCTCGCTGCAGCCGATACATTACGAGATATTCATCGCGAATTACTGTGTGCTAGCGGGGATCTGCATCTTGCTATGGCTCGCGTTTTCGGGGCTGAAAGGGAACTCGCTGCTGCCGAAGGTCGCGTTCGCCGTGCTCGGCGCCGCGGCGGCGGTGTGGGGTTCTTTTGAAGCGGACCACGGTGCGAAACGAAATTTCGGCATGGTAGCCGTTCGCGAGGCTGTCTATCCGGCGCTTGAAAATATCCGCGAACGAAGCAAAGGCAGATCGGAGCCGCCCGTCATTCACTCCGCCAATCCTATAATCGCTAGCCTTATCCCGACGGTCGTTCCGGCGCATGTCGTCTGGGCTCCGCACCTCGTCGCGGGCGGTTCCGTAAGCGAGGCGGAGGCGAAAGAGCAGTTTTACCGTGCGATATATTTCTCGGGTTTTGACGCGAAAGACCTCGAACACGTTCTGAAGATACGCTGGTTTGAAAAGGTGGCGGCCATATTCGGCGGCGGGCGTGCCTTGCCCGAACTCGGCGGCGTCAACGACCCGATAGAGGATGACGAGATCGTCGCCGAATCGCAAAAATACGGCGAATTCGTCGATTCCGTCACCGCCGCCGTCGCATACGAGCCGCTGTTGAATTACTTCATCGTGCCCGACGGCGAAGAGCCCGATTGGTCCAACGTCGAGCGGTGGTATTCACGCGACGGCGGCACTGTGATCGGGCTCTTCAGGGTTTACGAGCTAAAGCCGCTCTATTTGGAATAGCTGCGAAAGACGGTCTCGATCCAAGCGTTCGTGTTAATAAATCCGGAACCCGCTTCCTTGTATTTCTCGGGCAGGCCGGCGGCTTTCAGTTCGTCGAGCGTCTTGCCTGCTGCCATTCCCTGGCGTATCAGCAGCGAAGTTTCGATGATCATCTGGTGATAATCGCGAAGCTCATTGATGGTCGCGACAGGGCCGTGGCCGGGAATGATCTTCGCGTCCGCGGGAATTAGCTGTAGCAGATCGCCGATATTGCCGATCAGCCCCTGAACGGTGCCGCCGCTTTCCAGATCGACGAAAGGAAACCGCGCGACAAAGAACTTATCGCCGAGGTGAAACACGTTCGACTTTGTGAAATGCAGCACGGTGTCGCCGTCCGTGTGGCCGCGGGGCATGTGAAACGCCTTCACTTCCTCGCCGTTGAAAAACACCGAAACGCCCGACGCAAATGTGATCATCGGCAATGCGACCTTTGGCGACGGCGTGCGTGCCTGTCCGCGGAACATCGTCGTTTCGGCCATGCGTTTGCGGACATTTTCGTGTGCCATGATCAGCGACGACGCACCGAAAGGTTCGTTGCCGCCCGTGTGGTCGCCGTGCCAATGTGTGTTGAAAATGAATCGCGGCTTGTCCGAGCCGAGTTTCGCCATCTCGGCCTTTATGCGGTCGGCCACGTTCGCGAACTGCGTGTCGATCATCAAAATGCCGTCCTCGCCCACCGAAAGTCCGATGTTGCCGCCGCTGCCGAACAGCGCGTAAATATTGCCTGCGACCTTTTCGGTGCGGAAATTGGGCTGGCCGTTCTGTTTGGTGTGGCCGCCGACCAACGTCGCGTGCCCGAACGCCGTTGACGTAAGCAGCAGTGCTGCGAGTGAAAATGTTATCGCTCGTTTCATTCTTGTCCTCCGAGGTTTTCTACATTCTAGCATTCGCCCGCCGCCGCCGAACAGATGCCGAGATACGCTAAATGAAACGCCCGCGGCCGGCGTCGTAAATGCCGTTGAGGAAAGGGTTTTGACGGCGTTCGCGGCCGACGGTCGTTTCCGGTCCGTGGCCGGAATATACGACCGTGTCGTCGTCGAGCGTGAGAATTTGTGCGTTGATCGATTCGATCAGCTGCTCGTAACTGCCGCCGGGCAGGTCCGTCCGCCCGATCGAGCCGTAAAAAAGACAGTCGCCGACAAATACCTTTTTCTCGCTTTCTTCGGCGAAAACGACATGTCCCGGCGTGTGTCCCGGACAATGCCGCACCGAAAAACGCAGCTCGCCGACCTCGTAGATCTCGCCGTGTTCCCAATTGCGCGTTAGCGGCGGCGGTGCGTCGAAATCGAGCCCGAGAGCCGCAAGCTGGCTTTGCTGAATTCCCATCAGCAGCGGCTGCTGCGGCAGGCCGAAATACAGCGGCTCATCGCCTTTGTGAATGATGATGTCGGCTTCGGGATAGTCGTCGTGCAGGGCTTTCGTCCCGCCGACGTGGTCCAGATGCCCGTGCGTCAGCGTGATTGCCTGCAGCTCTAAGTCATTGTCACGCAGATAGTTAACGACATCATCCGAAGCCTCGCCCGGATCGATGCATATCGCCTTGCGTGTCTTCTCGCACGCTACGACACGCGTATTCTGTTGAAATGCAGTTTGTGGAAACGTCGAAATTATCATCACGATCTAAATTTTCCAGTGGATAGTTTTAAGTGTTAAGTGACAAGTGAAAGAAACTATCCACTTACGACTTGTCACTATCCACTGAAGAAATTCAATTCAGCCGCGGCACATGAAATGAAGCTTTCATGCGAAACTGCCCAAATATGGCTCGATATCGAAAGCATCCGCTCGGCGGTCTTTCAAAATAAAAACGATCGCCTCACGATAGGTTTTCGCGTCGGGCTTGCCCGTAAAACACGGCGTCTCGTTGTCGCTGAGGCTCAGGAAACTAGTCAAACACGCGAGCAGCATCCAAAGCAGAATTTCTTCGTCCGTGCCGATCGCGTTGTGTTTTATTATGCTCTCACGGTCCTCGATTATGCCGTCAACGATGCGTGCGAACTGCGTCTCGGTGATCTTCATAGGCTCTCTTCGTACATATAATAATGCGACCGCTCCATACCGAGCTTTTCGTAAACTCGCTGTGCGTTCTCGTTATCGAGATCAACGTAAAGCCTTATTCCGTAAACATCTCCCGACTCGCGGGCACGCTCTTTCACAAAATCGTAAAGTTGGGTGTATATCTTGCGGCCGCGTGCTTCAGGCACGATAAAGACGCTCTGGATCCACCACCACCAGCCGCCACGCCAGTCGCTCCATTCATACGTGATCATCAGCCCGCCGAGCACCTCATCGCCGTCTTCCGCCACGATGTAAAACCCTTTCTGCGGATCGTCAAAAACGTCCTCTACCGCACGCGTGACCGTGTCGCGATCGAGCTGTTTATTCTCGGTCTCCATCGCCATCGCGCAGTTGAAATCGACAAAATGCCGTGCATCGGTCTTTTCCGCAAGCCTTACTTTCATAACCTGTTTCTTGACGCGGCCCAAGCCGTTTATTAGCCTAATATGTTTTGCCTATGAAGCTAAGAATACTCTATCACGGCAATTGTTTCGACGGTGTTTCGTCGGCCGCCATCTTTACCAAATTCTACCGCACCGTCTTTCATCCGGACGCATTGGTCGCCTATACGCCGACGATGCACCGTGCGGGAAATGCGTTTGACCGCGAACAGTTTGACGGCGACGATAACGCCATCGTCGATTTCAAATATTGTCCCGACGAGCGCCTGACGTGGTGGTTCGATCATCATCAGTCGGCATTTTTGACCAAAGAGGACGAGGCTCATTTTTTGGCGGACACGTCGGGACAGAAGTTCCTGGATACCAAGAGCGCCTCGTGTGCGGAATTTATCGCACGAGTCGCCAAGGAAAAATGGGGATTTGACGACCCTTTTCTTGCAGAGTTGATCGAATGGGCGCACATCATCGACGGTGCCTTTTACGAATCGCCCGCGCAGTGCGTTGAACTGCGTTCCTCGGCACTGAAGCTGATGCAGGTGATCGAAGGCGAAAAAGATCCCGAGTTCGTTGAACAGATAATTCGAATGCTGACCGAACGGACGCTTGACGACATCGTCGCTTCGGACGAGATACAGCAGCGTCTGAAGCCGATCCTCGAACGTCATTGGTCAACGGTCGAGCTGATAAAGGAGCGTTCGGTTTACGACCGCGGCGTGGTGGTTTTCGACCTGTCGGACACGGACATCGAGGGCTACAACAAATTCATTCCCTATTATCATTTCCCGCAGACGACGTATAACGTCTCGCTGACGCAGAGCGATTTTCGGACCAAGATATCGGTCGGTTCCAATCCGTGGGCTCCGCGGCCCCGCGTCCACAATATTGCGGAGATCTGCGAGAAATACGGCGGCGGCGGACACGCCGTTGTCGGTGCGGTTTCGCTGAAGCGCGACGACCTGGAGCTCGGCAGGCAGTATATGCAGGAGATCATCGAAACACTGCGTTTTGCAGATTGACCTGTCGCGAAAAGAAAAATGACCGCAATGGATGCGTTCAATTACTGAGCACATCCTTTGCGGCCTTTTAGGGGGGAATTGAAAAAAGCCTAGTTCTTCTTGGTAAATACCAGAGTCGAGGTGTTGTTGCCCCGCGGCGTTTGCGATTCGCGGGTTACCGTCAGCCCTCCGTCCGTGCCCATTTCCCAAGTCTCTTTAGTGACCATCGTTATCGAGCCCATCGGGCTGTCAAAATTGCGTGTCTGCGAAAGCTTCAGCTTGCCGCCGTCAAATTTTGCCTTCAGAGTAACAGGGATCGGGCCCATCGGGCCTTCGGACTGCGTGTTCTTGTCCTTGCCGTCCAGGCTGTATGTGTACGATGAATCGCCGCCGAATCCGCCGCCGCCGCGTGCACCGCCGCCGCGCGGAGCTTCAACTCCGGTCTGCGGAGCGCGCTTGGTCTCGGTCTTGACCGACAGGTCAGCTTCGGTCTGCGTTACCGTCATCGTCATCGATTCGACCGGCATCGCCATTTTCGATCTCGCAACGTCGAGCATCCATGTACCGGACATGTCCGGTGCCTTCTGAGCCGAAGCGGAAATTGCCATCGCCGTCATTACAAAGGCGGCCGCGAAAAGTGTCTTTCTGATCATTCTCTTACTCCTGAAACAGGTTAATTTCGTATCAATGGTCAATAAGACGCAATTCTAGCTCAAACGGCTTTCGCAATGGTGTAAAGAATTGTAAATTTACAGGCAAGGTATTCTTATGGACTGGAAGATATTCGGCACCTCGTTCCTAGTGCTCTTTCTGGCAGAACTCGGCGATAAGACGCAGCTTGCCGTTATCACGATGACCGCCAGCACGGAATCAAAGATCGCCGTCTTCATCGGAGCAAGCCTGGCATTGATCGTCGTAACGGGCCTCGGCGTGCTTGTCGGCGGCGTTTTGACGCAATTTGTCCCGACCGAATGGCTGCAGCGCATCGTGGCTGTTGCGTTCATAGCCATCGGCGTGCTGATGCTTTTCGGTAAATTGTGAGCCCATCTCTAGGGCACTCTGCGTCTTTCTCAGCGAATCTCTGCGTTGACGTTTTGCAATCGCGGAGATCGCAGAGTCTTACGCAGAGAGTGCAGAGTTTAAAGAATCGGAAAGACTCTATGCAAAAAAAGGCTGCCATTGCTGACAGCCTCAATTCGAAAAATTTCGACGCTCCTACTCCTGAGCGATAAAATCCACATCAGACAAATTGTCCGATAGGACGAGCAGGCGTGAGTTCGGATCGAATCGGAAACGGCGTGAATTGACCGTGACCACGACGTTCTGCCCTGCAGATATGCCCTCGAAACGGAAGTAGCCGAAGCTGCCCGTCATCACACTGTGGCGGATGCCGTTCGCTTCTGACAAGGTGATCTGTGCGTTACGCAGTCCCGCACCGCTTTGCAGCATCACACGGCCTTCGACCGATACATTTGCCGACGTCGGTACAGCAGTAAAGCCGATGTCGAACGTATGATCGTTGCTGCCAAGGTCGCCCGTCGTCAGGCTGATCACAGGGAACACACCAGAGGGTGAGCCGGCAGGATTCGTCACGCTTATGGCATCGGAATCCGACGAATCAGTGTCGCCGAGCTGCGTATTGACGTTGACCGCGGTCAGCAGCAATCCAAAGAGCGGCTGCGCCGGAGCGTAGTTCGCCGGGTTGTCCAGGCGGATCTCATACGGATGGTTGTATTTGATGCCGCCGAGCACCTGGCCGATGTGATCGGTCAGGTCGCCGTCCGCAGTGTCGCTGAAAACGAAATAATATTCGCCGTTAGCGTCCGTGACCGCGGTTCCGACGACCGAAGATCCGTCATACAGGCGAACCGTGACGCCCGCAAGCCCAAATTCGCCGGGGTCCTGAACTCCGTTCGGATTCAGGTCGCGCCAAATGCGGTTGCCGATCTCGATCGGAGCGGGATCCGTCATCAATTCCATACTCGACCCGACGCCGCCGGCCTTGCCCATCGTGTTCGGGTCGTTGCCGGCACCGATATACAGGCGCAGAGCCTTGGAAAATCCTCCGTTCGTGTTGTTCAGCCAGCGAATGCCGCCGTCATACACCTGATTAGTTACGTTCGGGATCGCGTCGAAAACGGTTGTGATCACATCGGGCGCACCCGGCATCATCAGCACTCCGCCCGATGTGACGTCGTCGTGATTGCTGCCCTTGCCGGCGATGGTTGTCGTCGGCGAGGTATAGCTGGCCGACAACGTGTATGCATCACCGTGATAGAATTCGCCGCCGCCCGGGCCTTCTTGTGTGTTCTGCGGGCCCGTACCGTTGCCGCCGCAGCGTGCGTCATTCTCAAGCGTCCACGAACCGATGCTGCCGCACGCGCGAATGATATCACCGCCCGTCCGCGGCTGATAGAAGTTCGTATTGCTCGGGTCGCTCGGGTTTGAAAGCGTTCCATTGCCGATCTGATCGCCGAGCCGGTCGCGGAATGCGAGGATCATGTCGCCATTGTCAAATGCGATGTCGGTAAGCATCGGCTGTGCATACGACACCCAGAACTGATTGGTCGAGGCGTTCCTGTAAACCGCTGACCACGGACGCCAAGCCGCCATCGAACCTTCGCTGCGTGTGTTCAGGCCGCGTTTGTAATTGAGCGGCATTTGAAACAGCGGCGATGAGCCGAATGCGAGAGTGGCCGGGTTTACCGAGTAAACATAGCCGCGAAGTCGCCGAGCATCTCCTAAGTTATGGACTCCGTTGCCGTCAACATCAGTGAACGGCTCGCCCGCTTGGTAGCCTGCGGTCCCGTTGATATTCACATATGGCTCGCCGGTATCGCGAACACCGTTATTGTTAGTATCGATATAGTAATCACCGGAATTGTGTATGCCGTTGCCGTTAGAATCTGTAAAGCTGTCCACATTGGAACTCGACTGCGCCGAACAGACCATACCGGCGAAAAGCTGGCCGCGGTACATCGCCAAAGCGAACGGGCGAACGTCCGCTGCAGGGCAATTGCCCGAGGGCAGCGGCGGATTCGTCGGGAATGCCTGGCTGGATATCATCGCTCCGGTCGTCGCATTCAGAGCATAAAGCGTCCTGTTTGCAAGATTTACGACGTAGAGCGTGGACTCATCTTCTGACAGCACAAGACCGCCAAGGCTTGATTTGCCGACCGCGTCCCAGCCTGTGTTGTTGTTATCTCGCGGATAGTTCGACGTGTCATGCAGATTCGTCGCCGGGCCGGGAACGATAAAATGCCCGACCACTGTACCCGAACCTAAAGGATCGATGATATAGATCGCGTTCGGCCCCTGCGGCCCGAAACCGACGTGTCGCTTGAAGAATGCCGAAGCATAGAGCCGCTTTGATTTCTTGGACCAAGCCAGGCCGAATGTCGGACCGATCTGATCCGCCAGAACGCCGAGCGGTTTCGCCGCCGGCTCATCAAACAGCGAGAGCGTGGCGGAAGTAGAAGTGTCGGTGCTGCCGGCGGAATACGGGAAGCTGAGCAGCGTTACCAGATCGCCGCTGGGGCTGACCAGATTGTCGCCGGATTGGTAAACGGCCGCTGCGACCTGCGGATTGTCCTGCGAATACTCCGTCGGGTAATTGATAGCGAGGTTGACGTTCGTTGCCGGCGTAGAGACGAACTGTACCGTCGAACCCGAGTTGGTCGCCGTTCCGCCGTTCACCGAATCGGTGCTGCGGGATGACGGCTTGAATCCTGCGGGCAGATTCGTGAACTCCACGCGATACGGCCCCGAACCTGCGTCCGTCGTCGTCAGAGTGAACAGGCCCGCGGCGTCCGTGTTGACCACGCCGCCGGAGGTTACGTTCGCTCCGGAAGCGTTGAAGGCACGCACCTGGACATTCGCAACGCCGCGGTCGATGGCGACCGGAATGTTGCCGAAACCGTCGTTCGTGATGGTGGTCGATGTGTTATAAACGCCGTTGCCGTTAAAGTCCTGAAAAACTCGGCCGCTGATGGTGCCGGCCTCAGGCACTGGGGCCGAGATCTCATCGTCCTGCTTCGTCATACGCTGAGCGTTTGACGAGAGGTCAAATACAAAGACTGCCGCAAACATCGCGACGCATCCGAATAGTGTGATATAGAACGCTCTTCTGCGAGCGAGGGGTGTGTTTTTCATGACTGGATATTCTGAGGCCGCGAGAATAGTGTGCCTCTTATGCTGGAAATTGGTTGGATGAAGGGAGTCCGAGCCCTAGGACACGAGCCGTCAATGAAAGTTTAGTGAAGACAGCGCAGTTGTGTCAAGCTATTTTTAACAGTCATCAACACTGTTTTCACATGCTGTTAACTACTTTTTCAGCCGCGAAGCATACTTCTGTCTGAATTTCGCTACTTTTGGAGCGACGACCGCGGCGCAGTATGGTTGGTTGGAATTATTCTCAAAATATTCCTGATGATAGTCTTCCGCGGGCCAAAAACGGTCGAATGCAGTAATTTCGGTGACGATGGGATCGCTATACAGACCTTCAGCCGCGATCTCGTCGCGGACAGTTTTCGCCGATGCGCTCTGTTGCTCGTCATGGTAAAAAATACCCGAGCGATATGATGAACCAACATCGTTGCCTTGGCGGTTCAGCGTTGTCGGGTCGTGCGTGGTAAAGAAGATTCTGAGCAGGTCTTCGTAGGAAATTATGTCGGGGTCAAAACGGATCTGTATCGCTTCGGCGTGGCCGGTGGTTTCGGAGCAGACCTGCTGGTAGGTCGGGTTTTCGGTGTGGCCGCCGGTATAGCCGGAAACGACGTCCTCGACGCCCTCAAGGGCGTCGAAGATAGCTTCGACGCACCAAAAACATCCTGCGGCCAAGGTCGCTGTCTGCAGTTCAGCCATGGCGTCAGGCGGCCTGCGATTCGCCGGCCGGTACGAAAAGTATCCGCGAACAGCTCTCGCAGGTCACGATCTCGGCACCTTTGCGGACGTTCATGAAAACCTGCGGCCTCAGCTTCATATAGCAGGCACTGCACGATTCGTTCACGACCTCGGCAACGGCGACGCCGTCGCGGCTGCGCTGTACCAGGCGATCGTAAACGGCGGCTAGATTCGCGGGCAGCATGTCGAATGTGGTCTTGCGTGCGGCCGTCTGCTGGGCAAATTCGGCCTTGGCTTCAGCGAGTTCCTTGTCGAATTCGGCCATTGCAGCGGCACGTTCGCCGTCGAGGCTGTTTATCTCATCGGCGCGTTCTTCGAGTTCTTTTTCGACCGTTTCGATGGCGTCCATCGCTTCTACGGTCTCGTTCTCGTACGTGCCTATCTGCTTCTGCAGTATCTCTGTCTCGCGCATCGCCGATTCGTATTCACGCTGGTTCTGTGCGTGCTTTAGGTTGCGTTCGGCGCGTTCGAGCATCGTTTTGTGTTCGGCGATGTTCTTCTCCAAAGTTGCCCGCGTTGCTTTCAGGTCCGAATGCCGGTTCTGCACTTCGCGTATAGAAAAGGCGTGCTCCTCAAACTTCTGTTCGATCGCTGCACGCCTTTCGTCCGCTGTATCTATTAGGTTTTTAAGCCGGCGGAGGTTTGAATCCGCCCGCTGAAGCTCTATCAATTTATCAAGTTCGTGTATCACTGAAACTGCCTCCAATACTTGAGCCAATCAACTATAATAATGCTGCTGCGGCCGTTTAGCAAGGAATAAGGATACCGCGGCTGCGGCCCGTGCGCCGCATTGCCCTCGTCAGCCGTTTCAGGAAACCGTTTACACGCTTCATTTTCCGCTGCTCAGCCTGTATAATCCGAAAGTTTGACGGAAAGGCACGAAAAGGCAACCTGCGCTATTTAGGCAGAATCAAAAGCCTTGTTCGGTCCGACGTTGAAAAGCCCCAAATGTTGAATTATTCTTGATTCGACGCTAACAGGTCGGGGTGCAGACGAGCCGCTACGGGGTTCGTGCGATCTCCTCAGAGGGGAATTTTCCTTTTTATGTCTTATCTGAGAGCTTTTGGTTCCATAATTTTGGCGGTTGCGTTCCTAACGCTTCCCGCCGTCGCCTCGGCGGGCGACGAGATCCCGAAAGAGGAACCCGCTAAACCCGCTAAACCTGCAGCCGTTCAACAGGTAGTAGAGAGCGTCGATATTCAGGGCAATCGCCGTCTTCGCGACGAAGACCTTTTGTATTACATACGCACGCGTCCCGGCGATGTTTTCAGCCCCGCGGCCTTGGAACGCGACCTTCGCGAACTGCTCTCGCTCAACTTTTTTGATAAGACAGCGACCCGCGTCCTCACCGAGGACGGCATTCAAGGCGGCGTGAACGTGATCTTCGAGGTCCGCGAACTGCCGATCATCCGCGACCTGCAGTTCAAGGGAGCAAAGGCCCTGCAGGAATCCGATATTCTCAAAGAGTTTCGCGAACGCCGCGTCGGCGTCTCGAAAGAATCGATCTACGACCCCGTAAAAGCGCGGAACGCATCGCGCGTTCTTCGCGAGCTGCTCGCGTCAAAGGGCTATCCGAACGCCACGGTGGACATCACGGAAGAGGAAGTTTCCGCTACGTCCATCGCTCTTACGTTCGAGATCGAACAGGGGCCTCGTTCGCGCATCATCCAGATCGATTTTGAGGGCAACGAAAAGTTCAAGGACAGCGAGCTTCGCAACGCTCTCCAGCTTGTAAAGCGGACAGGACTGATCGCTCGTTTTCGCGGCCAGGACATTTTGGACCTGCGTAAGCTGCAGTACGATCTGCAGCGAAATGTGCGGTCCTACATGTGGTCAAAAGGCTATTTCCAGGCACGCATCGGCGAACCTGAGGTCGAAGGCCTCGGCCTCAAACGCACCGGCCCGCCGATCATCGGCAATCTTCCGATACCGCTTTTGACGTCCATCGACGACACGCTCCGCATCGTCGTGCCTGTAAACGAGGGCAAGGTTTTCCGCGTCGGCGAACTCAAGGTCGAGGGCAATTCGATCTTTTCCGAACAGCAGATACTCGGGGCGATCGGGCTCAAAAAAGGCGAGATCGCGGACGGCAAACGCCTGCAGGATGCCGTTTTCGAGGACCTCAAGAAGGTTTACGGCTCGCAGGGCTTTGTTAACTACGTCGGCGAATACGACCCCGAATTCCGCGACAATCCCGACAATCCGAACGAAGGCATCGTCGATATCACGCTGACCATCGAGGAAGGCAAACAGTTCACGCTGCGCCGTTTGCAATTTACCGGAAACACATTTACACGCGACCGCGTCATGCGTCGCGAGTTCCTGCTGAATGAAGGCGATATCTACAATCAGCAGTTCCTCGATATCTCTGTCGCACGTCTTAATCAGACGCAGTATTTCGACCCGATCGATAAGGATCAGGACATCGAGATCCGAACCGACGAAGAGAAAGGCGACGTCGACCTGATCGTCAAGGTCAAAGAAAAAGGCCGTCAGCAGATCTCGTTCAACGGCGGCGTTTCGGGCATCGGCGGTTCGTTCTTCGGCCTCGAATATTCGACTAACAACCTTGCCGGCCGCGGCGAGGTCATCTCGTTCAATCTCGGTGCCGGAAACCGCCAGCAGAATCTGCAGTTCACCTATCAGGAACCTTATTTCCGCGAAAGGCCCGTTTCGGTCGGCTTCTCGATATTTGCTTCGCGGTACAAATTCTTCGGCGAGGGCACGTTCCTGACCCAGAACGAGGACCTGCTGAATCAGCTTTTCGATCCGCTTGCGCAGATCCGCACGGATGAGAGCAATCTGTTCACACAGCGGACATACGGTGCGAACGTTTTCGCCACCGCGCCGCTTTCCGAGCTTTTCTTTAAGAAGCGCAAATTCACGCAGTTCTCGCGTCTCGGCCTTTCGTACCAGTTCACCGCGACCACGATCCAGGACCCCGAGGTAAACGAATCTGCCGATCCGGCTTCGCGGATCCCTGTCATTTACCGCCAGCCGAACATCATAACCAGCCGTGTCACAGGTACCTTTGTTTATGACACGCGTCAGCCGGCGGCGAACGGCATCGACACGCTCGGCGGCAAACAGGTCTCACTTTCGCTGGGCTTTGCGGGGCTCGGCGGCGACGTCAGAACATATTCGCCTCAGCTTTCATATTCGCAGTTCATCCCGATGCGGAAAAAGAACTCGAAGAATCCTGACGTGCTTGCATTCCGCGTTTTGGCCGGTACCATTGGCACATGGTCCACGAGCAAGGCCGTACGCGATGTGAATTCGCTCTCGTTCATCGGCGGCATTCCTGTTTACGAACGCTTCTATCTCGGTAGCGAGAACGACATCAGAGGTTATAACTCGCGTGCTATCGGCCCGATCACTCCGTTCGACACCTATGTCACGACCAGGAATGTGGTCGTCGCCACCAACGCCTTTGGAACGCCGAATACCGAAACCGGGCTCGACCAGCGTACCACTGACGAGATCAGGCCGATCGGCCTGCTGACAGGTGTCGGCGGCGACAACCCGGCCCTGTTCTCGCGAAACTATCGCTTCATCGGCGGCGACACGCAGCTGCTGGCAAACGTCGAATACCGCGTACCGATCTTCGGGCCGGCGACCATGGCTCTTTTCGCCGACGTCGGTTCGGTCTTCAATCTGAGAAAATCGGGCATTCAGCGTATCAACAGCGAATTTCTGGACGACGATAAATTCCTCGGTGCGGGCCGCGTAACGGCACTCGGACTGATAAATACGCCTGTCCTTGAAAGCAGTTTCGGCAGCCTGCTTTACTATCGCGGCCGCCTGATGACAAAGACCGACTTTGTCAACGAGTTTTGCCGCGGCAACCGTGCCGGCTGTCCGACGGCTCTTTCGCCGCAGGTTCAGCAGTTCTATCTGCGCGGCGAGGCTCAGCAGAACTCGCTGCTTCGCATAGACGATTCCGCGTTCGCCAAGATCGGCGATTTTCGCGCCAGCGTCGGTGTTGAACTCAGAGTTCAGGTACCGGTCGTCAACGTGCCGTTCCGCCTGATCTATTTCTACAATCCGAACGGCAAGTTCGGTGTTCAGGAATCGCTGCCGGGCATCTTTTTGCCGGGCAAGCGCAACGGTTTCAAGTTCACGGTCGGCAGGACCTTCTGATGTCTGAATATTGACATCGAATGGTCGTTTAGTTAGGATTGCGTTTTTTATTTGAAACGCAAAGCAACAAATTCAGTGGTTTTGGTCTCAAATAGACGTGAAAAAAGAACGCCGGCAATGGACACGCAACCGGCACCGGAGTACATAAACAGAAATGAAAAGATTTGCTTTTTTAGTTTTTAGCCTTGTTTTTGCGGCAGTGATCGCAGTTCCCGTTTTCGGACAGGGCGCCGCCGCACCCGCACAGCAAAAGATCGGCTGGATCAATTCGGCCGCTTGGGGTGCTGAAGAAGGCGGCATCACCAAATATATCAACGCCGCCAAGGCGCTGAACACCGAGTTCCGTCCGAAGCAGGTCGCTTTGGAAGACCTCGACAAAAAGATCAAGGCCATCGCTGAAGACCTCAGAAAAATGTCATCGAATCCGGCCGTTCCCGTTGACCAGCGTGCCGCCGCAGCCAAACAGGCTGAGGGCGAAAAGCTGCAGCGTGAGTTCGAGTTCATGCAGAAGAACGCTCAGGCTGATTTCGAACGCCGCAGCGGCGAGGTTCTCGGCCCGATCGAGGACGAGATCAACGCGGGCATTCGCGAGTACGCTAAGGCAAACGGTTACACGATAATCCTTGACCTCGCGGCACTGGCACAGGCCGGTGCGATCCTCGCGTTCGACCCCGCGGCCGATATCACGAAAACGTTCATCACGTATTTCAACGGACGTGCGGGCGGTTCCGCCACGCGGACGCCGACGCGCTAGTCCCGAGCGACCGCCATTTTTTAATGCAAAGCCGGCAAAATTGCGTTTTGCCGGCTTTTGCCGTATATCTTTCATATTTGCCGCGTTATGGTGGTTTACGATTCCGTCGCTATTCAGGAGATACTTCCGCACAGGTATCCCTTTCTCCTCGTTGACAAGATCATCGAGATGGTTCCCCGCGAGCGCATTGTCGGCGTAAAGCAGATAACCGTGAACGAGGAGTTTTTCAAGGGGCATTTTCCGGGCGCTCCGGTGATGCCCGGCGTGCTGCAGATCGAGGCCCTCGCACAGGTCGGAGCGATACTCGCACTGCGTGAATTCGAGAACCGCGATGAGAAGATACCGTTCTTCACCGGCATCGAGAACGCACGTTTCCGCAAGCCTGTCGTCCCGGGCGACACGCTTATTCTGGAAGTAACGGCTCTAAGGATCGGCAACCGCGTCCAGCGTATGAAAGGCGTGGCGACCGTCGACGGGAATATCTGTTCCGAAGCTGAGATACTTTCGATAATCGCCGACCGCAGCGAACAGAAGGGTAAATAGGATGCGATCTACGGAACTGCTGGGCGACAACGCACTGTATTATCTGCCGCTGATCGGCGGTGCGGTCGGCCTCGTACTCGGGCTGGTTCCGCTGGTCGCGGGTGTCATAAAAAAGAAGATACGGCTTGGCTTTTTCGGCCTCTTGGCATCGACTGTCGGCGGCGCGATACTCGGCATTTTTCTTTCCATTCCCGCGATGGCCGTTTTTACCTGGCTGATACTTCGCTCTCCTGACACGTCAGCTGCAGCATCCGACGAAATTTCCGAATGACCACCTTCGTTCACGAAACAGCTATTGTCAGCCCCGATGCTGAGATAGGCACCGGTACTTACATCGGGCCTTTCTGCACGGTCGGCGGCAGCGTGGTTTTAGGTGATGGCGTACGGCTGGGATCGCACGTCGTCATCGACGGCGACACGAGCATCGGCGCCGAAACGCATATTTTCCCGTTCGCGTCCGTCGGCCTCGCTCCGCAGGACCTCAAATACAAAGGCGAATCGACCAAGACCGTCATCGGCAAACGCAATCAGATCCGCGAATTCGTTACCATTCACCGCGGGACTGGATCGGGCAACGGAATTACCGTGATCGGCGACGACAATCTGCTGATGGCACAGGCACACGTCGCACACGATTGCCGTCTGGGCAGCGGCATCATCATGGCGAACGCAGCGACGCTTGCCGGCCATGTCGAGATAGACGACGGTGCGAGCGTCGGTGCGTATTCGGGCGTGCATCAATTCTGCCGCGTCGGTTTTCAGGCGTTCATCGGAGGCTACAGCGTCGTTGTGAAAGACGCGATGCCGTTTGCCATCATTCAGGGAAATCATGCGAAATGCTACGGCCTGAACCGCCTCGGCATGAAACGCCGCGGCTACTCGAAAGAGTCCATCTCGGCGCTGAATCACGCGTTCCATCTGCTGCTCGCGTCAAAACTGAACACCACGCAGGCCATCGAACGCATCCGTGCCGAGATCTCCGACGTCAAAGAGGTCGATCTGCTCGTTAATTTCATCGAAGCCTCAAAACGCGGCGTCGTGAAATAGGCCGAAATCGCCGGACCGCAGGCTGCCAGCCTGCATCTGTCAGAACCACCTGCGGCGGTTGACGTTCCCGTCAACACTGGCACGTCTTTTGTGCCGGAACCGGGTGGTTTAGCTCAGGCCTCGAAGTTGCAGAAGCCCGCGCGTCAGCAAGGGCGGTCGCCGGACCGCAGGCTGCCAGCCTGCATCTGTCGGAACCACCTGCGGCGGTTGACGTTCCCGTCAACACTGGCACGTCTTTTGTGCCAGAACCGGGTGGTTTAGCTCAGGCCGCGAATTTGCAGAAGCCCGCGCGTGAGCAAGGGCGATATCCGGAACGCAGCCTGAAACAGAAAAACGTGTGGTAGAAGATACTTGCATTCAGGAGATCTGCACTATGGTTCGCTATCGCCCTTGCTTACGCGCGGGCTTTTGCATCTTCCCGCATGCGTTGAAATGTTCCAATTAACGGTTCGCTATCGCCCTTGCTAACGCGCGGGCTTGTGCATCTTACGGGCTTACAAACGCGTACAGATCAAGATCCAAAGGGAGAACCGCCCTCTTTAGCGGGTGGTTTAGCTACGGCCGCTCCGCCGGCCTGCACAGGCCGCTTCCTTCGCGATATACTTGGGGGAACCACTCGCGTGAGCTAGTGGCAAAAAGGTCAGAACAAAATGGAAGACCATCAAATATCCATCGAAGATTTCGGCAAGCGCGTGCAGCGCTGCTACGGCTGCTTTATCGCATATCACCTGAAGGACATGTACCTTGGCGAGGACGTCACCTTTTTTTGCGAACACTGCCACGACGACACGATGTTCCATTTTGACCAATTCTCTAAGCTCATGGACCTGTCAAAACTCGACCCGCCGGGCGGACACAATCATTAAAATGCTCTTGCGTTTTCTTCACGCAAGCCCAATCACTTAAAATTTAGCTATGGCGACGACCGACGGCGAGGAACGGCAGACTTTCGCGACGCTCGCGGTGCGCCTGGGCAAGCTGCCGCCCGACAAAAAGCGCGCCGCCCTCGAAGCGGGCACCGCGGTCGCGGGCGTCTCGTTCCGTGCGGGCCGCGAGTTTGTCGAAACCGTGCCAAAGGCCGCGCGTATGCTCACGGTGGACGGCTTGCTCGCGTGGGGCGAATTCGGCCGCAAACTTGCTATGGGCAACGCCGACGCCGGAGCTGAATTCTTCGCACACGGAGTCGAGGTGCTGCGGAAGATCCCCGCCGAACTCCGCACCGATGCGCTTGAGATTTGCAAACGCCAGCTGATCCTGTCCAGCTCGACCGCACTCGAAACGTTTCACCGAATGCCGGAGATAGCCAAAGCGGTCAAGGACAAGGAACTTCTCGCCGGCATCATCAAGCTGGCTCTAGACGTCGCGGGCCGTTCCGCCAAACACAGCTCCGACCTGCTGGCACGAACGCCCGCCTTTGCCGAGGCTGTCGATAAATTTGACGACGGCGGCGTTGCCTCGTCGGCCTGCCTGACGCTGGCCGGGCATTTTGCTCACCGCACCGGCGGCATGACCGCTGACCTGTGGGCGGCACTGCCCGATGCCATAACGGGCGTGGAAAGCGAAAACATCGTGATGATGCTGTCGCGGGCCGAGAAAATGCTCGATCACGGCGGCAGCGTCGCTCTGCATTTCGTTGCTTCGTCGGGCGATGTCATGAGGACGGAACCACGCGTTTTTGATGAGTGGTGCAGCGTTCTCGAAAGTATCGCACCGCAGGGAAACGCCGTTCTAATAGCGTTTCTGCGGGCGACGCCGCCGTTCTTTCGTCAGACGGCGACGCTCAAGCTCGAAGGCGAATCCGCCGGCAGCATCAAAACCGACGCACTGCGCCGCGTCTTTCATTTGCTGAACCGCATAGCCGAGACCGATGCCGAGAGCGCCCTCGCGGCGCTGCGATCGTCATCGGCGGCGCTGCGAAGCGTCTCGGTCAGCCAATACGAAAAATGGGTCTTGGACGGCCTTCGAGAGATGAACGAAGGCTCGGCAAAGTCGCGCCGCAGCTACTTTGCACTCGAAACACGCCAGTCGAACGACAGCCTGCGGCAGACGCGCTCCGGGCTGCAGCTCGAAGCGGTGCAGCACGTGCTGCGGCTCTATATCGAGGCTCTCACCGGCCGCGAGATCGACATCGCACCGCTGACCGCGATGCCGCAGGGCTCGCGTATCGGCGACGGCAAAACGGTCTATTTACCGGGCTCGATCGCCGAATACGACACCGACGAAATGGACTTTCGCCTGTACAAGGTGCTGGCCGCCTACGGCGCCGGCCAGGTCGAATTTGGGACGTTCGCCAAAGACACCGAGGAACTCAAGGCCGCGTTCACCGAACTAGCGGAGCTGTATTCCGCGACCGCCGAAGAGATCGACGCATTTTCGCTGGCCGGCTACATCGAGGATGTGCAGAAAGGCGAGCGCGCTTTGTCGGACGATGAGATCCGCGAGGAAATCCGCCGCCGCCGCAAGTCTTTGCCCAACGATTCTGACTATCGTGCGGTGCTCGGCATCTTTCCAGAGCCCGCGCTCGCGCGCAAGATCTTCACCACCATGGAGAATGCCCGCATCGACGCTCTGCTGCGGCGAACGTATCGCGGGCTTCGCAAAGACCTCGACCTGATGCAGGAATTCCTGCGCGGCAGCCGCCCGTATATTTTCGACGTGCCTTATCATCAGGTGCCGTTCGAACTGCTGTTCCAGATCACACTCTGCGGCGGAGCCACCGACGATGCACGCAGCTTTTACGGCCAGATCGTTTCGGAGATCGAGACCGTCGTCGAAAAACATTTCTACTCTCAGCTTCCCACCGTCGCCGATTCGCTGTTCGCGACCTCGCGTGTTTACAACCTCTTCCAAAACATCACGCCCGAACAGGTGCAGGAGGCCGAATCAGGCGAGCCTGACGACAAGAGCGAGTTTGCCTATGACGACAACCACGCCGACGAGGCGGTGACCGAGGACAAGTCGAAACGCGAACGCCCGCAGACAATGCAGGACCTGCGCGACCTGTTCAACGCATGGAACAGCGACGACGATGAGGGCGAGCCCGACGAAATTCAGGGCAGCGAGGCGTGGTCGCACAATGAGATGCCCGAACTGCCGCTCGAGCCCGGCGACGAGGCTTTCGCGTATGACGAATGGGACCGCGAGCTTAACGATTACCGCGTCGGCTGGAGCCGCGTCATCGAAAAGCGCGTAAAAGAAGGCGACCGCACTTTTGTCGAGCTCGCACGCTCGCGTTACCGCGGCGTGATCTCGTCCGTCAGACATCAGTTCCAACTGATGAAGCCCGAGAATCTGACCAAGATCAACCGCGAGATCGACGGTGAGGATTACGACCTGAACGCACTCGTCGATCTGGTCATCGACCGCAAGGCGGATGGCCGCCAATCGGAGAACATCTACACAAAACGCCTGCGCCGTCAACGCGACGTCGCCGTCTCGCTGCTGCTCGATCAGTCGTCATCGACGGCCCGCACCATCACGCGAAATCCGCTGCAGCCGTACACGTTTCCCGGCCGCCGCATCATCGAGATCGAAAAAGAAGGCCTTGTGCTGATGAGCGAGGCGCTCGAGGCCGTCGGTGACGTGTATTCGATAAACGGTTTTACCAGCGAAGGCCGCCGCAATGTGAAGTTTTACGTCGTAAAGGATTTCGACGAAAAATATTCCGACGAGACCGAAAAACGCATCGGCGGCATCACGTTCCAAAACAACACGCGGCTCGGTGCCGCCATTCGCCACGCCGCTCACAAACTCCTGCGGCAGGAGAACCGCACCAAACTTCTCATCATCCTGACCGACGGCCGCCCGTACGATCACGACTACGGCGACGCACGCTACGCTCGCGAAGACGTCCGCGAGGCACTGATCGAAGCCAAGACGAACGGCATCACGCCATTCTGCATCACCATCGACCGCGAATCCGAGGCCGAGCTCCGCGACCTCTACGGCGACGTCGGCTACACCATCATCGACGACGTCCTCTCATTACCGGAACGATTGCCCAATATCTATCGCCGGCTGACGAGTTAGCCCGCGATGCCTTTCAGCAGAACGCCGACGCCGTATGCCAATCCGGCGGCGAGCGCGCCGACAAACAGAGTTTCCAGCCCCGACCGCAGCCACGAATGCGTTGACCAGATGCTTTTGAACGAGCCGATCAGAAAGAACGTGATGCCCGTCATGATGCAGGCGACCAGGAAGGAAGAGTTTACGCCGAACAGGTAGGGCAGCAGCGGCACGAGCCCGCAGATCGCGAACGCGCTGAACGTGCTTCCCGCCGCGAGACACGGCGAACGTATCTCCGAAGGCAGCCCGTATTCCTCAGCGAGCATTGTTTTCACCCAGCGTTCTTTGTCCGAAGTGATCAGTTCGACGGCCTTTTCCAGGTCCTCGCCCTCGAATCCTTTCGCCTCGTAAATGTGGCGGATCTCTTCGCGTTCGCCTTCGGGGGCGAGCTCGATGTGGCGGTATTCTATCGCCTCGATGCGTCGGTAATCGTCGATCTCGGCACGCGTGCCCAGATAGTTGCTCGCCGCCATCGAAAAACCGTCCGCGACCAGATTCGCAAAGCCCAGTATCAGCACTATCTTTGCCGACAGCTCCGCTCCCGCCACGCCCGACACCACCGCGAACGTCGTCACCGCACCGTCCACACCGCCGTAAATGAAATCGCGTATGTAGTTATGATTCGACGACGCGATCCGCTCGGCGATCGCCTCCGCAGTGTGTTCATGTTCCAGATCGTGCACGAGCCAATCATAAACCGTTGCAGGTCGAAAGCAAACACACGGCCTAGCGGGCGCCGCGGCCGACGTTGATCATCGAATCCATCGGCAGTTCCAAAATGCCGTCCGAGGTTAGGTCGGCACGGTCGAAAAGGTTTGTGCCGTCAACACGCAGCCGAAAATGATGACAGAACGCACTCGCGTTTATCTTGCGATAGTTTCCGCCGCAGTGCTGTTTCACGGGAAAGGCGTTCCGCAGGCGGGCGTCTGTCGGTTTCATGCCGATGATGCGTCTGATGCCGTCGTATCTCAGTTCGACGGCGGCCGGTTCGCCGAGTGCAGTAAATGCGGCCCTGTTCAGATAGAAAACCGACCGCTCGCTGAGCGTTACTCGCACCTCCTCCGAACGCGCCCTGCCGTATGCCCGCCCTTCAAATGTCGTCCAATCTCTGTTGATCATATTTCTCCTCGCGGTGTAGCTCGTCTTCTGTTCCGATAATGGTGTGTCACCTTTTTCGGCACACTCGCCGTTTTTAGATCGAGTATCCATGAACCGTCCTTTTCCTCTTTTGGGTCGAAACGCAGCGTGGTCGGAACCTCGATGCCAAACTGTTTTAGCAGCCGCCGGGCACGGATCACCTTTGCGTCGCCTTCGCCCAGCGGTCTGATGGGAAAGGCGTTCGGCGTCCCGCCGGCCACAAACTTCAGCCCTATCCTGCGTCCCTCGCGGTCAAACCGCAGCACCGCATATCCCGGCCTGCCAAGAGCGAGCCACGTCTTTCCGCCCAGAGCGATCTCGCCGCGTCGGTTCAGCGATATGCAGAGTTCCTGCTGCCGGCCCCAAAAACGATTCGGCCGCAAACATTCTTCCCAAACCGTTCCCATACTCCGCATTCTGTCGAAGACCGCTGAAAAATGACACACCAAAATTCCGGCTTTGACGCAAAATGCAGCGACCGGCAGAAATTTCTCAAAATGCCGGTTTTGCCTACGCCGCGGAATGACGGCGACAATGAGGACGGGAAATAGACGAAGACCGCGGGGAACAACGAAGCGGGCCGCACACCGCGAGGCCGTGTTTTCGCGCAAAAATGCTGTTCGGCGCCCGTACCATTTTGATCGGCGGCGTATGAACTTTGTTCGCAGCCGCTCACCTTTTGTTTGCAAAACGCCGGTTTTGATCGAATTTGGGTCGTCAGGCGGTCTCGGGACAGTTCCGCCAAAGATGCGCGGGGTGAGCAGCCGCCCGCGTTCCGCCCGCGCGGCGATCTATAGGTCAGGATGTATATGGAATTATTGGGTCCTAAACTGTTGACCCGAAGAGGAAAAGTGGTGGCGGGGGGGAGACTTGAACTCCCGACCTCGGGGTTATGAATCCCGCGCTCTAACCAGCTGAGCTACCCAGCCACGAATCTTTGATTATAGAATTGAGCCCGAAAAAATCAAGTCTTACGCGGCTCTCACGTTGCACAGGCCCGCGCGTCAGCAAGGGCGATCGCCGGACCGCAGGCTGCCAGCCTGCATCTGTCAGAACCACCTGCGGCGGTTGACGTTCCCGTCAACACTGGCACGTCTTTTGTGCCGGAACCGGGGGGTTTAGCTCAGGCCGCGAAGTTGCAGAAGCCCGCGCGTGAGCAAGGGCGAACGCCGGACCGCAGGCTGCCAGCCTGCATCTGTCAGAACCACCTGCGGCGGTTGACGTTCCCGTCAACACTGGCATGTCTTTTGTGCCGGAATCGGGTGGTTTAGCTCAGGCCGCGAAGTTGCAGAAGCCCGCGCGTCAGCAAGGGCGATATCCGGAACGCCGCATCAAGAGTGTCGAGCGGCTAAACAGTGTGAGACAAAATTGCAGAAGCCCGCGCGTCAGCAAGGGCGATATCCGGAACGTAAGCCTGAAACAGAAAAACATCCGGCGGAAGATGGGCGCGTTCGGAAGGTCTTTTTTTGGTTCGCTATCGCCCTTGCTTACGCGCGGGCTTCTGCAACTTGCCTGTTTCCGACTTTAATTCTTCAAACAAATACGGAACAATGGAGGGACTTGGGAGAATACCTGCTTGGTTCGCTATCGCCCTTGCTGACGCGCGGGCTTCTGCAACTTTCAGAATTAAGTGAATAGACGATTCGGAAGCAATCTTGACGAGTACGGTTTCGAGCGATATGAAGAAAACGCTTTTCCAGTTGCCTACCTGATCACGTTTCGAACCTACGGAACCTGGCTCCATGGCGACGAACGATCCTCAATGCAGCGAAGCCGAAATAAAAGGTTTGGCACAATTCGGCTAACACCGCATATACCGTTGAAAGAAAAAATGGCTGACGAAATGACGCACTCGGCTGTCATCTTATCCCAAAAACAGCGTGGCCTTGTTGATAGATCCATTCGAGAAACATGCGAGCATCGGAACTTTGTGTTGCGTGCATGCAATGTTCGCTCGAATCACGTGCATATGGTCGTTACGGCGGCGGTGAAACCTGAGAAGATCGCCTCCGATATAAAATCCTATTCGACACGAAGATTGCGGCAGGCCGGCGATTTTCTCAGGGACCGAAAGGTCTGGTCACGCGGGGCAAGTACCAGATATTTATGGAAGCCACGTTATGTAGATGCAGCCATCGAATACGTTCTCTATTCACAAGGAGACATTCCGTTCGAGACCGTGTTTGACCTTTCGGACGCTTGAGAATTCGGTAAAAAGCAACCCTCAACAGATGCCGGATGTTGCACAAGCCCGCGCGTAAGCAAGGGCGATAGCGAACCGCTAACAGGAACATTTCAACGCATGCGCCACGTTGCAAAAGCCCGCGCGTAAGCAAGGGCGATAGCGAACCATAGAGCAGATCTCCTGAATGCAAGTATCTTCTACCACACGTTTTTCTGTTTCAGGCTTACGTTCCGGATATCGCCCTTGCTGACGCGCGGGCTTTTGCAACCTTGTCTCACACTGTTTAGCCGCTCGACACTCTCGATCCAGCGTTCCGGATATCGCCCTTGCTTACGCGCGGGCTTGTGCAATATCGCTATTGGTTTGAAATCGCGAACGGTGCAAAGTAATCTAAAACGTCGGTTTTCTCATTTTAGGACGCGATAGTTTTACTTTCTTAAGATGCACATTCCTACTGTTCTCGCGGCAAATGTAGAACATTTCCAGGTCCTGCTCGCGTTATTTCTGATGCTGGCGGCCGCAAAGCTGATGGCGGAAATATTCGAACGCCTGCGTCAGCCGGCGGTCGTCGGCGAGATCCTGGCGGGCGTCATCATCGGCCCGAGCGTTTTGGCACTGGTAAAGCCCGACGACATCATCAGCATCATTGCGGAATTCGGCGTTATCTTTCTCCTTTTCAACGTCGGGCTCGAGACAAAGCCGCAGTCGATCTTCAAGGTCGGCGGCCGTGCAACAGTGGTGGGTGTGCTTGGCGTAATACTGCCGTTCGTTGCGGGCTATTTCATCGCATTGTTTTGGGAAGGGAATTTTGCCGAAGCGATGTTCATCGGCGCGGCGCTCGTCGCGACGTCGGTCGGCATCACGGCACGCGTGCTCGGCAGCATGGGCCTGCTCGATACCGACACTGCAAAGATCATATTGGGTGCCGCAGTTATTGACGATATTCTCGGCCTCATTATATTGTCGCTCGTCTCTTCGGTCAGCAAGGGAAGCGTCAGTCCCGCGGCCCTTGCGAAGACCGCGGCGGCGGCCATAGCGTTCACGGTTTTCGTGGCACTCGTCGGTTCGCGTGTCATCAACCGCCTCGCTCCGCGGATCGCAAAACTTAAGCTCGACAAACCGTTCTTTACGCTCGGCCTGATACTGTGTTTCGGCCTGTCGGTGGCTTCGGCATACGTCGGCGTCGCGGCGATCATCGGTGCGTTCCTTGCCGGTATGGCGCTAGCCGAAGCCACCGAAGAGAACCACGGAATGCACAAGCTCACGTCCGGCGTTACGGAGTTTCTGGTGCCGTTCTTCCTGGTGAATATCGGCATGCAGCTCGATCTGGGCATCTTTCGCGAAACGTCAACGGTCGTGCTCGCGCTGGTGCTCACGTTCTTTGCGGTGATCACGAAATTCATCGGCTGCGGCCTCGGCGGCTATGGTCTGGGCGCTCAAAAGATGGCGCAGATCGGCGTCGGCATGGTCCCGCGAGGCGAGGTCGGCATCGTGGTCGCTCAGATCGGATTGGGCCTCGGCGTCATCGAACCGCGTTTCTTCGGTGCGGTGCTGTTCATGGCAGTTGCGACCACACTGATCGCGCCGCCGTTCATCAAGTTTTTCTATACTTATGACCGTGACGGCGACGGCACGCCCGATGAGCCGGAAGATGTCGATATTTCCGAGGAATTCGCACGCATCGGCTGATGCGATACGCAACGCAACCGCCGCGGTTAGCGTCTTATATTACAAGTAATATTGATGAAGGTGCGTTCTCTATTAGCTTTTTTGGTACTTTTGATCGCGGCGTCGGCGGCTGCCGCACAGGCAAAACGCGCAGAACCTGCACCTAATTTCCGCAATATCACCATCATCACCGAACCACGAGCGGTCATTTGGCTTGACGGCGTACGATTCGGACGCACGAACGAATCAGGCAAGCTTGAGATCAAGACCGTGTCAACGGGAGCGCACAAACTGCGTATACGTGCCGACGGTTTTCGTGAATCAAACACCAACATCACCGCTGTGCAGCGTGGCGAGATCCGCGTTCCGCTAACGAAGACGACCGATGCCGCTGAACTCGCTTTTCAGGAAGCAGAACGTCTCTCGTTGCTGGACCGCGAACAGGCCGTCGAGGCGTATCGCCGGGCGATAAAGGCCCGTCCAAATTTTCCTGACGCCTTTCTCGCCATCGCAAGGCAGCTATCTGAAATGGGCGACCTGGAAGATGCTCTGGAGGCAGTAGCTTCGGCAAGACGGCTTCGTCCGGGCTTTGCCGAAGCGGCAGCGGTCGAAGGCCGCATTTACCGTGAGATGGGCGAAGAGGCAAAGGCCATCGCCGCATTCAAACGGTCGATCACCGAAGGCCGCGGTTTTCAGCCGGAAGCTCATACGGGACTCGGGCTCATATATAAGGACAAAGCTGAGGCACACGGCTCGGTCGGTGAATTCGTTGAAGAATCGGCTGCCTACGCCGAAGCCTCCAAAAATCTGCGGATCGCTATCAAACAGCTTTCGGGCGCACCTGAAGCCTCGGTCATCTATCAACTCCTCGGTCTGGTTTACGAACGCCAGAACCGCAACAAGGAAGCCATCGCCGTTTACGAGGAATTCCTTCGCCTTTATCCTGACAGCGGCGACGCAACGACCGTCCGGTCATTTATCACCCAACTGAAAAAGCTCGACGACGAGCAATAAATTCGGTCAGATTGACCAGATCTGCAGCGGCAAATCCTTTCTTTGGTTTTCTGCGGAAAAGTGTATTGACACTCGAGAGTTCAACAATGTATTATTAAGTGTCAACGATGTTGTGCATCGTTTACACCTTGGGCCACACAGTCATTTTGACCTGAAAACCTCTATACACAAGTTTCCCGCCGTTAGCCCATAAACTCTAGGAAACTCCTCGCAAACCAATGTCCACAAAACTTGGGGAAATTCTTGTCCGCGAAAACCTCATCACCGCGCAGCAATTGCGCGAAACTCTCGACTATCAGCGCGAGAACGGCGGACGTCTCGGTTCAAATCTCGTTAGATTGGGATTTGTTTCCGACGATGTCGTTACCGCAGTTCTCTCCCGCCAATACGGTGTACCGTCCATCAATCTGGAGCTCTTCCAGATCGAAAAGGATGTCATAAAGCTCATCTCTGAAGAGGTCGCGTCGAAATATTCCGTACTTCCCGTTTCAAAGACCGGTGCCACGCTGACGCTCGCGATGGCCGACCCGACGAACGTTTTCGCCATGGACGATATCAAGTTCATGACGGGGCTGAACGTCGAGCCGGTGATCGCATCGGAATCGTCCATCATTCATGCGGTCGGCAAGTACTACTCAGGCTCGACAGAGATCGACATTTTTGATCAGGCCCTTGCTGTCGAGGCCGAACATGTCAGCACGAACGGTAAGAACGGCCATGGTTCAAAGAACGGCAAGAAGCCCGAAGCCGGAAAGGTGACCGATGCGGACCTCGACGTCTCGCTCGATAAATTCGAATTCGGCGGTCAAGAGGGCGAGGATTTTGAGGTTGTCGAAGACAATGACGAGATCGATCTGGCGGCACTCGCCAGGGCGAGTGAGGACGCTCCGGTCGTTCGTCTCGTCAACGTGCTCCTCGTGGACAGTCTCCGCCGCGGGGCGTCTGACATCCACGTTGAGCCGTACGAAAAAGATTTCCGCATCCGTTTCCGTATCGACGGTGTCCTTTACGACGTGATGCATCCGCCCATGAAGATACGCGATCCGCTCATTTCGCGTCTCAAGATCATGGCGAAACTCGATATTTCCGAAAAGCGCCTGCCGCAGGACGGACGTATCAAGATCAAGGTAAAGATCGACAACCGCTCGCGGGAACTCGATTTCCGCGTTTCGACCCTGCCGACGCTGTTCGGCGAAAAGGTCGTGCTTCGTCTGCTCGATAAAGAAAAACTGATGCTTGATATGACCAAGCTCGGTTTTGAGCAGGCGAGCTTGGACAAATTCAAGCGTGCCATTTCGAATCCGTACGGAATGGTGCTCGTCACCGGCCCGACAGGCTCCGGTAAAACGAATACGCTTTACTCGGCTCTTCAGGCTTTGAATACGCCGGAGACCAACATCATGACGGCCGAAGATCCGGTCGAATTCAATCTGCAGGGCATCAATCAGGTGCAGATGAAAGAGCAGATCGGGCTGAATTTTGCGGCCGCACTTCGCTCTTTCCTCCGTCAGGACCCGAACATCGTCCTCGTTGGTGAGATCCGCGACTTTGAAACTGCCGAGATCGCTATCAAGGCGGCGTTGACAGGTCACCTCGTGCTTTCGACACTGCACACGAACGACGCACCTTCCACCATTTCGCGTCTGGTCAATATGGGCATCGAGCCGTTTCTCGTG
The DNA here is from genome assembly GCA_016700075.1 of Acidobacteriota bacterium. Taxonomy (NCBI): domain Bacteria; kingdom Pseudomonadati; phylum Acidobacteriota; species Acidobacteriota bacterium. Next base: position 2,495,637 of record CP065000.1, read on the forward strand.
GCGACGTCGGTGAACATCATTCAGGCGCAGAGGTTGATCCGCCGTATCTGCAGCGGCTGTAAAGAAGAGACGCACGTTCCGCCTGAAGGCCTGGTCGAGATCGGCTTTTCGGCTGAAGAGGCAAAGACACTGAAGGTCTATAAAGGCCGCGGTTGCCAAGTATGCAACAACACCGGCTACAAAGGCCGCGTCGGTCTGTATGAGGTGATGGAGATCACCGATGAGCTTCGCGAGCTGATCATTATCGGCGCCAGCGCGATGGAACTACGCCGAAAGGCTATCGAATTGGGGATGATCACGCTGCGCGAATCAGGGCTATACAAGCTGCGTGAGGGAATTACTACGATCGAAGAGGTTGTGAAGGAAACGGTTCTTTAGGAGTTTGGAGGAAATATGTTGTTCAGAGCGATCGCATTGTCAATGGCACTTCTTGTCGGTATCGGGACGCTGATACCGCTCGCGACAGATTCGGCAGAGGCCGGGCCGCGAACGAAGCGCAAGAAACAAGTAACGAAACACAAAAAGTATTCGAAGAAATGGTGGCGTCAGTATCGCGTCCGCCAAAAACAAAAGCGTGCTCTTCAGGCTCGCAAGCGGGCATTGCGCCTGAAGCAGCTTCGCCGGGCAAAGATGCGGAATGTTAACGGTGCTGCTCCCGTCGCGGGCGACAACGGCCGCAACACAGGGGCACGTCAACGCGGTAACAGCGGTTCGCAGGCCGTTCTGCCGTCAGGCGATCCGGCACCGAGCGGCTGGCGTGCGACGCAGGCATCACCCGCGGAACTGCAGTTTCGCGTTGATAATTCGTCAGGAGCACAGGTCGGTTCGGCGTCTATCTCCGTCGTTGGCCCGGCCGTAGGAGAAACACGTGCGACCGGTATGCAGAGGACCATCGGCGGTGTTGCAACGACGGCGCTTCGCCGCGAGGTGATCGACCGCATGATCAAAGAGAACGGCTGGGTCGTGAACGACTATCAAAAAGAGATCGGCGGCCAGCAGGTTTTCGTTGTCGAGGCGCAATCGCAGACGCGAAGCGGCGGCGTACAGGCACGCACATTCTATTTCACAGAGGTTGACGGGCGTGTTTACAGCGTCGCGACGAGCTCGCCGGTCCAGGAGCGGGAGCGTCTCGCCGAAGAATCGGAAAAGGTGATCAATTCTCTCAAGAGCCGCGTGCGTCCCGTACAGAGCTCGACGCGTAAGGACTAGTACCGGGCCTCCCACAATTAAATTTATGAGTTACGAACAAGCGACAACACCTGAATCTTCGATCACGTTGCCGGAATTGCTCCGCAAGATGACGGACATGGGCGGGTCCGACCTGCACCTTTCGACCAATTCGGCGCCGCAGGTCCGTGTGAACGGCCATCTCTCGCCGCTGCCGGGCTTTGCACCGCTTTCGCCCTCAGACACCAAGAGGCTCGCGTATTCGGTGCTGACCGACGCCCAAAAGCATCGTTTCGAAGAGAACCTCGAACTCGATTTTTCATTCGGCCTTAAAGGAATGTCGCGTTTTCGTGCCAACCTGTTCAACCAGAAAGGAGCGGTCGGCGCGGTATTTCGTGCCATTCCCTACGAGATCAAGACATTCGATGCGTTGGGTTTGCCGACGGTCGTGTCCGATCTCTGTAAAAAGCCGCGCGGCCTCGTCTTGGTCACGGGCCCGACCGGTTCCGGTAAATCTACTACGCTGGCGTCCATGATCGACAAGATCAACATTGACCGCCACGACCACATCCTCACCATCGAAGACCCCATCGAATTCCTCCACAATCACAAGAACTGCGTCGTGAATCAACGCGAGGTCGCAGCTGACACGCATTCGTTCGCGGACGCTCTCAGGACCGCACTTCGCCAGGACCCTGACGTCGTGCTGGTCGGCGAAATGCGGGACCTCGAGACGATCGAGATGGCTCTTCGCATCGCTGAGACCGGCCACCTCACGTTCGCCACACTCCACACGAACTCAGCCTATTCGACCATCAACCGTATCATCGACGTTTTCCCGTCGGCACAGCAGTCGCAGGTCCGAACGCAGCTTTCGCTCGTGCTCGAAGGAATTCTCTGCCAATCCCTGCTGCCGAAGGCCTCAGGCGACGGCCGCGTGATGGCACTGGAAATTCTCGTCCCGAACGCCGCTATCCGCAACCTCATCCGTGAGGACAAGATCCATCAGATCTATTCGATGATGCAGACCGGACAGGACAAATTCGGTATGCAGACCTTCAATCAGGCTCTCGCCACGCTCTATCACAAACGTCAGATCACCCTCGATGTCGCCCTGCAGCGGTCATCGAACGTCGATGAGCTGAAGGAGTTGATCGAACGCGGTTCGGGCATCAACGACGCCTACGGTGCGCGGCCGAAAACGCGTCCCGCCGGCGGCAGCCCTTATGCACAGGCACGAAATATCGGCGAGCGGCCGAATGTCAGCTAAATTTTCGAGGAGTTGAAACGCAAAAATGCCAACATACGTTTTCAAAGGAAGAAACCGGCTTAACGAACTGATCGCGGGTGAACGCGAGGCCTCATCGCAGGATGAACTTCGTGCTCTGCTTCGCCGCGAACAGATCATTTTGACACAGGCCTCGGAAAAAGGCCGCGAGATCGCCATTCCGAAGCTGGGCCGCCGCAAGAAGGTCAAGGCAAAGGAACTGGCCGTTTTCACGCGTCAATTTTCCGTGATGATCGATGCCGGTCTGCCGCTGGTTCAGTGTCTCGACATCCTCGCCGAGCAGCAGCAGAACCACTTTTTCAAGGACGTTCTTCGCGAGGTTCGCCAGAGCGTCGAAGAAGGTTCGACATTGTACGCTGCACTCGATAAGCATCCGAAGGTCTTCGACGGACTCTACACGCACATGGTCGAGGCCGGTGAAACGGGCGGTGTGCTCGACCTGATCCTGCAGCGTCTTGCGACCCTGATCGAAAAGGTCGTCAAACTGAAGCGCAGCATCATTTCCGCATCTATCTATCCGGCGGCGGTCATTGCTGTCGCCATCGGAGCCATCGCGGTTATCATGGTCGTCGTCATTCCGCAGTTCGAGCAGATCTTCCTAGGCCTTTTGGGCCCGGGCGAGGCACTGCCTCTGCCGACGCGCATCGTGATGTCCATAAGCGGCTTTATCGCCGGCTGGGGCGGTATCGCGACGCTTATCACTCTGATCGGAACGGCCGTCGGGCTGAAGTTCTACTACAAAACGCCGAAAGGCCGATGGAACATCGACGCGCTTACGCTCAAGATGCCCATCATCGGCAGCATTCTGCGCAAAGTTGCGGTCGCTCGTTTCGCCCGCATCCTTTCAACGCTGCTGTCATCGGGTGTGCCTATCCTGCAGTCGCTTGATATCACGGCCAAAACTGCCGGAAATATAATCATCGAGGACGCGATCCTCAAGGTTCGTGCCGGCGTTGAACGCGGTGAGAACTTCGTTGATCCGCTGAAGGCGACCAACGTCTTTCCGCACATGGTCGGCCAGATGATCGGTGTCGGTGAACAGACCGGTGCTCTGGACGCGATGTTGGGCAAGATCGCCGACTTTTACGAAGAAGAGGTCGATACGGCCATCGCTGACCTGCTCGCTATGATCGAGCCGGCACTCATCGCATTTCTCGGTGTGACCATCGGGTCTATCGTTATTGCAATGTACCTTCCGCTCTTCTCGCTCATCGGGAAGCTCGCGGGCGGCGCAAAATAGTCCTTCCCGGGCAAAAAGAGAATAGGCGAAGGCTCACATCGAGCGTCCGCCTATTCTTTTTGATACGCAGATCCTAGCGTCCCTGCATCATTCGTTCGACGTATTTTGCGATAACGTCAACTTCGAGATTAACGGCGTCGCCGGGCTGCACCGTGTGCAGGTTCGTTATTTCCCAAGTTTTCGGAATGATCGCAATGTCGAATTTGCTGTCCCGCAGCGACGCTATCGTAAGGCTGATCCCTTCGACTGACACGGAACCCTTCTCAACAAAATACCGTGACAGTTCGTCGGGAAAGCGTATCGTGACGGTGTAAAAACCACCTTTCGCGACCGCACCGGCAAACTCGCCGCGTCCGTCAACGTGTCCCTGAACGATGTGTCCGCTCAGCCGCGTCGTCGGCAGGAGTGCTCGTTCCAGATTGACCCGTGAGCCCGCAGAAAGTCTTCCCAATGTAGTTCTTTCAAGCGTTTCCGGCGAAACGTCTGCCGCAAATCCCGCATTGCTCGGATCCAGAGCTGTCAGGCAGACACCGTTCACCGCTATCGAATCGCCGGCCTGCGTGTCCTGCGTGACCGTATCCGCCGCGATCTCGATCCGCAGCCCGCCCGGAATTTCCGTCAGGCTGCGAACCGTGCCGAGTTCCTCAATGATGCCCGTGAACACTTTTTAGAACCAGGGCTTTTTGTTGATGATGTAGGTGTTTACAAAATCCTCGTCAGATTTCGTAAGGTAAATAATGCCTTCGATCAGGCCCATGACGCCCGGTATGATCAGCACGAAACCGAGTATGCCGCACGAAATGAAGGTCAGGATCAGGCCGACGCCGAGCATACCGAGATAGATAAAGCCTTCCTGCTGATACCCGAGGATGAATTTGTGCACTCCCAAACCGCCGACAAGGATGCCGCACAACCCGGCGGCGAGCTTTTTCTCAGCACCCGGGATCTGCGCACCTCCGCCTCCGCCCGTGGGCTGCATCGGCATATGAGGCATCGGCAGCGACATACCGCAATTAGTGCAGCGTCCGCCGGTCGCGGCATTCTGAGAACCGCAGTTTGAACAGGTAATGTATTGAGTCTGCATCTTAATGGTCTCCGGTTTTGGAATGGTCGGCTTCTTTGCGATCGCTGACCGCGGCGAAGTCGTGAAAACACAGCGATTATAGCCGTCATTGTCCTGAAATGTAAACGACCGCATCGTTTCTGATGTTTTGTTTTTCTTTCGTCGAAATGTTGAAATCGAGTCTATGACCGAGACCGCGCAGCAAGCGCCTACGCCGCCTTCGATACGCTATCTACCCGACGGCAGCCCTGACAACGGCTCACTGGCGGACATTGTCGAATGGTTCCTGAATTTCGACGAGCGAACTTCGCGGATGCGGCATCCGCATACTGACGAACTTTTTCAGTGGAAGCAGGCCGACGATGAGGAGAATGGTATCGGAACGTATCCTTTCCCCAACGCTGAGGCCCGTTTTGCCGTCGGCACGATACAGGCGCTTTACGAGAATAATTCCGAGCCGCTGTTAAAGTTGTGGATCAGCGATGTGCTGAACGCACTGCATCAGGCACGCGAAACCAAGGCAGAGCTTACGACGGCATACGGCCTCGACGCCGATCTCGAAAGCTCAGCGGTCGAACGCGCTGAAAAGATACCTACGCGTACAGAACGGCGGCTTTACCTTTCAAGCTGCTGGCTTGAGGCATTGTGCACAGCTGAGGCACGCGTCCTCGGCTGGCTGTATCAGGAAATTTACGGAAAGGTTTTCGCCCCTTAACTTACCTGAAGGTTTCACACTGCCGCATATCGCCCGACTGTATTCCGCGGGTGAACCACTGCATACGCTGCTGTGCGGTACCGTGCGAGAAAGATTCCGGGACGACGTAGCCCTGAGTCCTCTTTTGGATGACGTCATCGCCGACAGCGGCCGCCGCTCGTAAGGCCTCTTCGGGATCGCCTTTTTCCAGACGCCCCTGTTTGGCAGCAAAATTTGCCCACACGCCCGCGTAGCAATCTGCCTGCAATTCCAAAGCGACCGACAAACGATTATTCTGCCCGGCACGCTGTACCTGCGACATCACGCCCGTCAGATTCTGTATGTGATGGCCGAATTCGTGGGCGATGACGTAGGCTTGTGCGAAATCGCCCGGGGCTTTGAATTCACGCCGCAGTTCGTCAAAGAATGCAAAATCGAGATAAAGTTTGCTGTCGCCGGGGCAGTAGAACGGCCCCGATGCCGCGGATGCGTAGCCGCAAGCGGACGATACCTGTCCGGTGAAAAGCACAAGTTTTGGGTCTTGGTACCGGGCACGCGATTGCGACGGCAGTATCTGCCGCCAAGCATCTTCGAGATTGCCCATGATCGCGCCGACAAATTGGCGGTTCTCGTCCTCAGAACTCACCTTGTTCGCGGCCGGTGCCGTTTGTTGGGACTGCTGCTGTTCCGTGGCGAGTTGCAGCAGCTGCGACGGATCGCCGCCGCACAGATAGATCGCTAACGCCAATATCAATACTCCGATGCCGCCGCCGCCGATCATTGCGGGACCGCGCATCCCACGTCTGTCCTCAATATTTGAACTTTGTCTTTGATCCCGCCAACGCATCTTTCGCCCCTCCGTGATGATCCAGATAGACGCATTCTAACATCGCGTTGCGAGGGTTTGAAACAGATATGGTGCCGCTTCGTGCCAAATCGGTCGCAAACTCTTGACACGGCGAGATTTAGCAGACTATGATTCCCTCGACGAAGTTGGTTTAGTTTTTCTCTCAGTGGTTTCTGATCCGTAGGAGGGACTAGTGATCAAGCTTGACATCGTAAATCTGGTCGCTGACCGCACCGGTGTGCCAAAGCAAAAAGCCGAACAGGTAGTCGATTCGCTTTTTGAGGCAATGAAGGATGCGCTCGCCGCCGGAAAACGGATCGAGCTGCGTGGGTTCGGTGTCTTTGTAGTAAAGCCGAGAAAACGCGGCGTCGGTCGTAATCCGAGGACCGGAACGGAGGTTCCCATACCGGCCGGAAAGACCATCCGCTTCAAGCCGGGCAAGGAGTTGACGCCCAAGGCGGTCGGTTAGCATTTGCAGTAGTTACAAGATGTCCCGGGCAGTGATATCATCAAATCGCGGCCCGGGATAGTTGTTTTCGAGGCCTGAAAACATCAGATGACAGAACCCGGATCGCTTGAACCGCAGTTTGAATTTGAAAGGCCCGTCCTGCGGCCAAAGCCTTCCACATGGGCCAAGCATTTGCTCCTGCTCGCGGTCACTTTCTGTACCGCGACGGTCGCCGGCACGCTTTTTCCCTTCGGCAGATTCGACGCGTTTCCGATCGCCGATCCGCAGACCTTTGGCGAGCTTATCAACCTTTTTATATCGCTGCCGTTCTACTATCTGGTGTTGGTCTTTGCGGCGATCCAGAACCTTTTCGCGGATCCCGCAAATCTCATCTACGGCCTCAGCTTTTCCGTATCGCTTCTCTTCATTCTGATCAGCCATGAAATGGGGCACTACATCGCCTGCCGCATTTACCGCGTGGACGCGACGCTGCCTTTCTTCATACCGACCCCGCCGATGATCGGCCCCGCAGGCACCTTTGGGGCGTTCATAAAGATACTGTCGCCGATGCCGTCGCGGCGCGCTGTTTTTGATATCGGCATCGCAGGGCCGATCGCGGGATTCATTGCACTGATACCTGTCGCTCTTATCGGATTGGCAACAATGGAAACGGTCTCACCCGCGCGTCTTGCTGATGCGAGCGGCACGCTCGTTTTTACCGATCCGCTGCTGATGCGGCTGTTCGCACTCGGGTTTGGGATAGACCTTAATTTCGGTGTCGGCAACGCGTTCTATTTCGCTGCTTGGGTCGGACTGCTGGTAACCGCACTTAACCTGATTCCGTCAGGACAGCTCGACGGCGGTCACGCGATCTACGCCGTTTTCGGTGAGAAAGTGCATTTCTGGACGGGACGCATCGCGTTCGTAGTAATGTCGCTGCTTTCCATCGCGGGCATTTATTTCTTCAACAGCCCGAGCGGACTGTTGATCGCGGTGATATTGGGAATAATGATGCGCGTGCGGCATCCGCGTCCCGTCGATCAAACGCCGCTAGACGGCAAACGCAAACTCATCGCATTCCTTACGCTGGTGATCTTTGCTCTGTGCTTTGTGCCTTTCCCGATCAAGATAAATTAGTGAATCGTGAACGGTAAATCGTAAATAGAAAGCTTGATAATTCCGCTATTTACAATTCACGATCTACCATTTACCGATCAACCTGCTGCCGGCAGCATTCCCTTGATCTCTTTCACCATCTTTTCGACGTCGGTCTGGCCTTCGAGCGCGATCATGAAAAAGTCGTAACTCGTCTTAAAGCAGACGATGCCGTTGCCGAAGAACCACACACCTTCGAGCAGCGGATTGCCGTCGAAGATCTTGCCGATAGGAAATCCCGTCAGCGAGCCCGGATTGAAGATGTTCGACATCAGCACCGCGCCTGACGCGAACGAAAATGCGCCGAGCAGCGGGGCACCCACGCGTTTTGCCACATCGCGTTCAAATTCGTACTGAGCCGTGTCCGCGTCCGACAGACGACCTGCTGCGATCAGTTCTTCGCGGCGTTTCAGATAGCCGTCAAAATTGTCTGCAAGGGTTTTTACGGTGTATGTCGGGATCGCGGAATTCAGCAGCCAGTGCGACGAGAGGCCTGTGAAAATAATGCCGAGTCCTGCACCGACGGCCATCGCTGCGCCGGTCGTCGCGGCGCGCGAAGGGTCCTCGCGGACCCAGTCGGCGCCTTTGCTTGCGGCTTTCATTGCGGAATCTAAGGTCGAGGACATGCTGGCGCCGAAACCGACCATTTTCGCCACGCGTTTTGCGTTCGTGCCGACGGTGTCGGCGGCATCACCTACTAAGTCGCCCGCTTTTTCCGCTGCGTCCACGACAACGCCGCCCGCTTTTGCCCCGGCGTCCGAAGCCGCATCGCGAACCGGTTCGCTGACGTTCCAGGCAGACTTTACGGCTCCGCTCGCCGTCGATGCAATGTCTTCCGCGACCTTGACCGCCTGCTTGCCGATGTCGGATCGCTCGGCCTCGGCCTTGACGTAGTCGGCGCCCTTTTGGGCGGTATCGACGATGGCACGTGCTCCTTCCTCGATCTTATCCTTCAGCCCGAGCTGTGCGTCGATCTCCTCAAATTTCTCCGTCGCCCGTTTCTGCCAACTTTCAAACTTTTCTTTGTAATCCGTCATCTCTGCCTCCGTCCGCAAAAGTATTTTACGCTTTTTTTCGTGCGATAGTTCCTTAATTGAACTCTTCGAAAATCGGCAATGCCCCCGCAAAGGTTTTGTGTTTTTGCTATCCTACGGTATTCGATCTTGGAAAGATGCTGATAATAAAATGCCCCGAATGCGGGAAAGACGTTGATTTTCACGCGAGCGAATTCCGGCCGTTCTGTTCGGAGCGCTGCAAGCTGCTTGATTTCGGTGCGTGGGCGGACGAAAGTTACAGCCTGCCCGCTGAAGCAACTTCGCTGTCAGAAGAGGACATCGAAGCCGTCGAGCGAGCACAAAGGGAGAAAGAGCGGCAATGAACTCGATCCTATTGGCCGATGCCGGCAGTTACCTGATCATCGCGGGCGTTGTTTTCTTTTTCGTGATGGCAGCGGCGGCCTACATTACGTTCAGGATGCTGCGTAAGACGCTTAGAATGACGATGCGCATCATCATCGCAGCGATCATGTTGCTGGTCGCGTCTGGCGGCGGCTCCGCTCTGTGGTATTGGGGAAGATCGGACGCCCGCACTCCAACCAACCGTCAGCCTGCGAAGGGTACATCACCGCGATAAATGTCGATAGACGCGACCGCAGAGAATAACAGTGGATGGCGGCGCTATCTGCGGATGCCGCGAAACGTCGTGGCGCTTAGTGCGGTCGCGTTTCTCAACGACGTCTCCAGCGAGATAATCTATCCGCTTCTTCCGGCTTTCCTTTTCCTGAGCCTCGGAGCAACGCCCTTCGCCATTGGCCTTATCGAAGGCTTTGCCGAATCAGTCTCAAGCCTGCTCAAGCTTGTCTCCGGCTATTTAAGCGACAAATTCAATAAGCGCAAGCTGCCGGTGTTTTTCGGATATTCGCTTTCGGCGATGACACGCCCGCTGCTTGCGTTTGCCTCGAGCTGGCCGCAGGTTCTCGTCGTCCGCATTGCAGACCGAACCGGCAAAGGTATCCGCGGAGCGCCGCGAGACGCCCTTATCGCCGAAAGCGTACCCCAAAAAGAGCGCGGATTTGCATTCGGCTTCAACCGTGCCGCGGATCACCTCGGTGCCGTGTTCGGCCCCATCGCGGCGTTCTTTTTGTTGTGGCTCTTTGCAGCCGACCCTGAAAATCCTGCTATCGGCGAATATCAAAAGGTGTTTTTGGTCGCTGCCATTCCTGTAGTGATCGGGCTTTTCGTTATCGCGGTTTTCGTGCGGGAAAAAGACGCTGTCGTTTCGCCGCACGAAACGGCGGAACCGCTGAAATTTTCTCTAAAAGGTTTCGACGGCAACTTCAAACGCTTTCTATTCGTCATCGCACTTTTCACTCTGTCGAACTCGACGGACGCGTTCTTGCTGCTGCGGGCCGCGGACGCGGGCGTTACGCCGGTCGAGATACCGCTGCTGTGGATGACGCTGCATCTCAGTAAGGTCGCGAGTTCACTTGTCGGCGGCGACCTGTCCGACCGTCTCGGGCGCAAGAAAGTGATAATCGCAGGTTGGGTGGTTTATGCGGCGGTCTATGCCGGCTTCGCATTTGTCGATTCTGCGTGGCAGGTGTGGGCTCTGTTCATCATTTACGGAGTATATTTCGGCCTGACCGAAGGCGTCGAAAAAGCGTTCGTTGCTGACATGGTAAGCGAACGGCTGCGCGGCACTGCATACGGCTTGTATAACCTGGCATTCGGGATCACGGTCTTTCCGGCGTCGCTGCTGTTCGGATTGATCTGGTATGAATTTGGGGCGCCGTCAGCATTTCTGACAAGCGCCCTCATATCGTTCGCGGCCATCGGGCTGATCACTACCGTGAGGCCCGCTCACCGCCACTAATTAACGAAGGCCCAAACCGCCGTCGTTAAGCCGGATCGAGTTCAGCATATTGCGGAACGTGTTCTGATAACGCGACATCTGATCCTCCGGAACAACCGACGCCACATAGAACAGCTCACCGTTTCGCAGCATGGTCGTGTGAATGTAAACGACCTCTGTGCGGCCAGTGATCGGAGAACGGCCCGCAAGCGTTGTCGTCGCTCCTTGGCGGCCGGCGAGGGTTGTCCGCGAGAATTGGTCACGCTGTCGCAGGAAGTTGTTCGCCTGCAGAATGCCGCGGACGTATTCCTCGGTGTCGTTCTCGAGCCTTCGCGTCGAGCCTCGGTAAATTCCGAGCATCGCTCCGTGAGTGATGCCCTGATTTCCGTAAGCACCGTCCGGCGAGAACATCACGCTGTCACCCGACGGAAAATCGCGCCAGTTCGTCGGCACGTTCACGCGGAGCCAGTTCAGGCCGGAGTAAGTGCGGAGCCGCGTTGACGGAAACTGGACGTTATTCGAATAGCGTCCCGAGGCAGTGGGATTTTGATCGCCTTGGCCTTGCCCGGCTTTGTAGTCGCGCTCGATCTCAGCCATCGTTCTAGCCGGCGGCATCGACCGCAGCCGTTCCTGAATTCTGCCGAATGCACGCCAGTCGTTATTCGGATACGGGCGAATGGTCAGGTACTGAGCTTCGCGGTTTATCTTCTCGAAACGATTGCCGGGATCCGGGTGCGACGACAGCCATTCCGGGCCGCCGCGTCCTTTTCCGTCCTCGGCAATAGTGCGGAAAACATTCGCGAGGTCGCGCGGGTCATATCCCGCGTTCGCCATTATCTGTGCACCCAATACATCAGATTGTGTCTCGTATTCGCGGCTGTATTTCGTCATCCACGCTGCGGCACCAAGCATGCCGAGTTGAGCACCGGCTTCGCCGCCGAGTATCGCACCGCCGATGATCATGCCCAACATTCCGAGCGTGTTTTTGGCGCTAGACTGCTTCGTTGCCTGTGCGGTTGCGTGCCGCAGTGCGACGTGCGAGATCTCGTGCGCCATCACGCCGGCCATCTCGCCTTCGTTGCGTGCCTTTTCGATCATGCCGCGGTTCACGTACATCGGTCCGCCGGGCAGAGCGAAGGCATTAAGGTCGCTCGCATTTACGATCTGAAAACGATAGTCAAATGCGGGCTGGTTGAACTGACGCGGAATTGAATCCACCAATCGGCGTCCTACCCGCTGGACATACTCAACTGCCTCTCGGTCATTGAGAAGCGGGAACTGCTGTTCGACCTGATTTGCGGCGTCACGCCCGAGCTTGATGTCCTCTTCCACCTTGTATTTGTTCTTCGGCATGCTGACCTGTGTCTGCTGTCCGAGAACGAGTATCGGCGTTGCCGCGATCAAGACCGCCAGTGCTGCCGAAAGATGTTTTCTGATCATAAATGTAGTTTTCATAATGCCCTCCGTATATTTAAATTGAAATTACGATAAAGGGAGCCGGTTGGCAATCTTACGATGAACGCACGGGCGTGCGCGGTTCGCCGCAAAATTAGGCGCGGACCCACTGAGGGGCGGCAGAGAAGGTAAGGCTATTCAGTGATATGTAGCGCGGACGGAATGCTCGAGGTTGAGAGAATCGAGTCTTCGCGTCACTCGGTCCGCATCAAAATTCAACGCCGTTCTGACCTTTCCGAGCAAAGCGACGACCTCGCTTGCGTCGATCTTTTGGCTGTGCATTCTTTCCACAAAAAAGGCAAAAACGAGATCATTGTCCAAATCGTCGATCAGATCCATTGGTCCTCCGTTGAGCTTATGAGCCGAAGATTAGCACAACTCCTGCAACCCGCCTAGCCGAGAAAAGCTCTTGTGATGTTAACAAAATGTTAACAATTCTGTTCACCAACACCGCGCTTAAATTGATTTGGGTTTAAACTCTTAAATGAATCGGCAAAACGGCGTCTCTGTGTCCGAAAATACCGTTTTGTTTCTTGTGGATCTGATGGCCTTGCATATGAAGATCAATGGTGAAAGCCCCACGGTAAGGATCGTCTCGGTGTTGGTCCTTGCGGCACTTGTCGTGACGCTGCCGGGATGTTTCAGCGGCCGCCAGGGACGCGGTGATTCGATAAAAATGCAGGGTGCGGGTTCGTCGTTCATCAGCCCACTGATGCAGAAATGGGTCCACGAATTCGGCTATCTCAATCCGAACGTCAAGATCGACTTTCAGTCGATCGGTTCGGGCGGCGGCATAAAGCAATCAAAGGAACGGACGATAAATTTCGGTGCGACCGACATCGCGATGAAAGATGACGATCTGGCGACCGCCGACGGCCAGATGCTGCATGTTCCGGTCATTCTCGGCGCAGTGGTGCTTACTTACAATCTAGAGCAGGTCAGTGTCCCTCTGAAACTTTCACCCGAAACCATCGCGGATATTTTCCTCGGAAAGATAAAGCGTTGGGACGATGACCGCATCAAGGCAGATAATCCCGGCGTCGAACTGCCGGCGGTCGATCTGACGGTCGTGCACCGTTCGGACGGCAGCGGAACGTCCGCCGTGTTTACGAACTATCTTTGCAAGGTCAGCCCCGAATGGAAAGAAAAGGTCGGTGAGGGAACCAGCCCAAGCTGGCCGGTCGGCCTCGGCGGAAAAGGCAACGAAGGCGTGACGGGACAGATCAAGCAGACCCCGAACACCATCGGCTATGTCGAATACGCTTACGCGGTAAAGAATAAACTGCCTGTCGCCGAAATAAAGAACAAAGCCGGCAATTTCGTTGTCCCGACCTTCGAGGCGGTGACGGCCGCGGCCGCAGAGACGCTTGATCAGACACCGGAAGACCTGCGGGTCACGATCACTAACGCCGCCGGTGCGGATGCGTATCCTATTTCAAGCTACGTTTATATTTTGGTTTACCGCGAACAGCCTGACGTTCGCATACGCGATACTCTGGTCGATTTTCTCACATGGAGCATCAACGACGGACAGCGTTTCGCCAAGCCGCTTTATTATGCTCCGCTTCCGTCGGGTATGGTCCAGAGGGCGACCGCAAAGATCGCATTGCTGAAAGGGGAGACGGCTGCAAAGCCTGAAACGGCAAAATAGTGAATTCTGCACCACAGTCGAAACTCTTTTCCGGCGATACCTTCTTCCGCCTGTCCCTGGCCTCGTGCGCTTCGCTGATCCTACTGATCGTTATCGGAATGGTCGTCGTAATGACGAATAATTCTTGGCTTTCCATCAAAGAATTCGGCATTGGCTTTCTCTACGGCACGACCTGGGACCCGATCAAAGGACAGTTCGGTGCATTGCCTTTCATCTACGGCACCATAGTTTCGGCACTGCTGGCGGTACTCATCGCGACGCCGATGTCTATAGCGGTGGCGATATTTTTTGTTGAACAGGCTCCGAAAAGCATCGCAAGGCCGATGGCGTTCCTTGTCGAACTGCTGGCCGCCATCCCGTCGGTGGTATACGGCCTTTGGGCGATCTTTGTATTGGCGCCATTCCTCCGGGAATACATCTATCCGCCGCTGCAGTCGTCTCTTGGATGGCTTCCGTTCTTCAGCGGCTCTGCGACGGGCCTCGGTATGCTTACGGGCGGCATTATCCTCGCGATAATGATCACGCCTATTATCACTGCGGTCGTCCGCGATGTCCTCGAGGCGGTCCCGATGACACAACGCGAAGCGGCGCTAGCTCTCGGTGCGACACATTGGGAAACTACGCGCATCGTCTTGGCAAATGCTTCTTCCGGGATCGCAGGAGCGGTCATTTTGGGCCTTGGCCGTGCGATCGGCGAAACGATGGCGATCACTATGGTCATCGGCAACCGGCCGCAGATCTCCGCGTCACTATTTGAGCCGGGCTATACCATTGCGTCGGTCATCGCGAATGAATTTACCGAGGCGACGGGCGAACTCTATATCAGCGCACTTATCGAAATGTGCCTCATACTTTTTGTGGTCACGTTCATCGTGAACGCGCTGGCGAAACTCTTGATCCTGAGCGTAGGAAACAAGAACACGGCAGCAGGTTAGGATATGGACAGCAGGAGAATAGCAAATGCGATAGCCACTATCACGACCGCGGTCGCAGCGTTCGCGGTGGTCGGCGTTCTGATAGTCATCCTCGGCTACATTTCGTATCAGGGAATCTCGTCGCTGAGTTGGCAGTTCCTCGTTGAAACCCCGAAACCTGTCGGCGAGGGCGGCGGCATCGGCAACGCTATCGTAGGTTCGCTGATAATGCTCGGGCTGGCATCGCTGCTCGGCGTGCCTATCGGCGTCGCTGTGGGCACGTACCTCTCAGAAATGGGCGACGGCTGGTTCGGGTCGACGGTTAGATTTGTCGCCGACACGCTGATAGGCGTGCCGTCGATCGTTTTCGGTGTTTTCATTTACGCTTTGGTCGTTCTGCAGCAAGGATATTTCTCAACGTTGGCCGGCTCGCTCGCCCTGGCTTTGATAATGATCCCGATCATTACGCGAACGACCGAGGAAATGACCAAGCTCGTCCCAAAGACCATGCGCGAAGGAGCACTCGCGCTCGGAGCTCCGCAGTGGCGCGTTACGCTTGATATCGTATTGCCGGCCGCGATGTCGGGCATTGCTACCGGAATTATGCTGTCGGTCGCACGCGTGCTCGGCGAAACCGCACCGCTGCTTTTCACGGCGTTCGGCAGCCGTTTTTATAACATCTACCTCGACGAGCCTATGGCGGCTCTGACGGTGCAGATATACAATTACGCCATTTCGCCGTTTGACGAATGGCACGACAAGGCCTGGGCCGCGACGATGGTCTTGGTCGGGATGATACTCCTGATCAATATCTCGATGCGGTATGTGACGCGAAAGCGTTATTAGAGCAGGCAACGATGAAAAACGATGAGTAAGATCAGCGTTACAGACCTGAATTTCTTTTACGGCAAAGCGCAGGCGCTTCACAATATCTCTATCGAGATACCTGAGCGCGAGGTGATCGCATTTATCGGCCCGTCGGGCTGCGGCAAATCCACTTTCCTTCGCACGCTGAACCGTATGAACGACACCATTCCGCTGACGCGTGCAGAGGGCAAGGTTCTGATCGATGGCGAGGACATATATCGTCCGACCACCGACGTCGTAAAGCTGCGCCGCCGCGTCGGGATGGTCTTTCAGAAATCGAATCCTTTCCCGAAATCGATCTTTGAGAATGTCGCCTACGGCATACGCATAAACCGAATTCATTCGGACAAAGCGGACCTGGCAAACCGTGTCGAAAAGGCACTTCGCGACGCAGCGCTTTGGGAAGAGGTGAAGGACCGTTTGCAGAGTTCGGCATTCGGCCTGTCAGGCGGCCAGCAGCAGCGGCTGTGTATCGCCCGTGCTCTGGCGGTACAGCCTGAGGTGGTTTTGATGGATGAACCGGCATCGGCCCTCGATCCTTCCGCCACGCAGAAGATCGAAGAACTCGTCGTTCAATTGAAACAGCAATACACCATCGTAATAGTCACGCACAACATGCAGCAGGCTGCACGCGTTTCGGACAAAACGGCGTTCTTTATGTTGGGCAAACTCGTCGAATACAACCCGACGCAGAAAATGTTCACCAATCCTGACGAACAGCTGACGGAAGACTATATTACGGGCAGATTCGGATAATTTGATATTCAAAGCCCGCGGCTTGTGTTACATTATTGTTAATTTTCGCAATGGAAACTCGGATCATAGATCAGCAATTAGGCGTTTTGAGGGACAAGATCCTGCTGCTCGGCGGGGCGACGGAGGCTGCGGTGACGCGCGCAATGGATTCGCTGATCAATCGCGACAGCGAACTCGCGAAACGCGTGCTCGATGAGGACACCATCATCAACCAGATGGAGCTCGATATCGACCGCATGAGCATCGAGATCCTCGCGCTTCAGCAGCCCGCGGCACACGATCTGCGTTTCGTTATTTCGGTCGCCAAGATCACGCCCGTTCTCGAACGCATCGCAGACCACGCCAGCAACATCGCCGAATCGGTGCTTGTACTCAACACGCAGCCCGAGGTTCGTCAGTTCGTCGAATTTCGCCTGATGTCCACCACCGCTTCGGAAATGCTGCAGGCGGCTCTCGATGCTTTCACCGCCGAAGATTCGCAGGTTTCCCGCGAGGTCATCAAGCGCGACAAGGAGATCGATGAGAACTACAAAAAGGTCTTCAATCAGCTTATCGAGATGATGATCGACGACCCTTCAACTACGACCAGCGCCGCTCATCTGCTGTTCGTGGCGAAACACCTCGAACGCATCGGCGACTACGTCAAGGATATCTGCGAGCTCAACGTCTATCTCCGCGAGGCAGTGTTCATCAAACACGGCTCCAAAACTTAGTCTTTACGGCGATCGACTTGCTTGCCTTGAGGCCATCAAAGTGCCATCATTTTCGTGATGTCAGCCGTATTGGAAGCCACACGCGAACTCGAAGAATACCTTGTTCTTTCGGACGAGGAGATCGCCGAACGCATCGAATCCGCACGCGAGGCCCTCGGCCCGCGTGTTGTCATTTTGGGCCACCATTATCAGCGTGACGACGTCATTCGTCACGCCGATCTTTTCGGTGATTCGTATCAGCTTTCCGTGATGGCTTCGCAGACCGATGCCGACTATATCGTATTCTGCGGCGTTCATTTTATGGCGGAATCCGCAAATGTCGTCGGCAAGCCGTCGCAGCGCGTGATACTGCCCGATCTCGGCGCAGGCTGCTCGATGGCAGACATGGCGAATATCGATCAGGTAGAGGACGCGTGGGAGCAGCTCCGCGATATAGGTGTGTTGGACAGCAAGGTCGCGCCGATCACTTACATGAATTCGACCGCCGCGATCAAGGCTTTCTGCGGGCGAAACGAGGGCGTCGTATGTACGTCGTCCAACGCTGTGCCGCTTTTCGATATTTACCTGAAAGAGTACGACAAGATGTTCTTCTTCCCGGACCAGCACCTCGGGCGAAATACGGGAGCCAAATTCGGTATTCCGCTCGATAAGATGGTCGTCTGGAATCCGCACGAAGAACTTGGCGGCAATACCGTAGAGCAGCTTCACGATGCCAAGCTGATCCTATGGCGCGGGCATTGCTCGGTACACGGACGTTTCAAAGCGTGGCATGTGGACAAGATCCGCGAGGAAGTCCCGGGCGTCAAGGTCCTTGTGCACCCCGAATGCACCCGCGAGGTGGTCGAGAAAAGCGACCTAGACGGTTCGACGAGTTTTATTATCAAAACCGTCGAAAACGCACCGGTCGGCTCGAAATGGGCGATAGGAACCGAGGTAAATCTCGTAAATCGCCTCGCAAAGCGTTTTCCCGATCAGGAAATTCATCTGCTCGCCCCCGATCTGTGTATGTGTGCGACGATGTATCGTATCGCACCTCAGAATCTGGCTTGGGCGATGGAAAATCTGGCCGACGGCGTCGTCGTGAACGAGATAATAGTTGACGACGAGACCAAGCATTACGCCGGCATCGCGCTTGACCGCATGATCAGCATGACCGAGCGGCCCGGTTGACCGCCGCAAGTTTTGCGGCTGTTTTGCGTTCTTTTAAATGAAGGGCACGATGTCATTTTTTGACGCGCCCTGCCGGAATTATTTGCATCGAAGACATAAAAAAGGTGGTAATTATGACAAAGCTATTTTCAAGTTTTTTTGCAGCGATCTTCATTTTCGTGGGCGCCGCAAATGCGCAGACGTCGTGGCTCGACCGCCCGCTCAATAATTGGAACCGTGCGAACGGCACCGTTCCGACGGCTCCGCGAGGCGGCCTGATCGAAGGCCCTTGCCGCGAACAGATCCGGACACCGGAAAGTCTGGCGGATCGAGCCGTTACTCGTGCCGGCTGGTCGCTATACGGTCCGGCGTATGTTTACGGCTCGACGACCGTCGTTACCGGAATGGCCGGAACTGACGGCATGTGCCGCCCGACACAATACAACGGCTTCGTTTTTGTCGGGACGCGATTTGTCGGAACACTCGCACCTCAGCCGGTCGATGCGCGTACGGACGGTTCGTTCGGCAGCATTTTCCTAAACAGCAGAAATTCGCTGATGGCCGAATTCGCCCGTTACACGTCCAACGACGCGCTTTGTTGCCCGTCGCAGACGAGCCTGGTCACATATTCGATCTCGGCGGGATCGGCACCGGTCTTGAAAGCAGACGACGTCAGCACTTCGCAGGTCTGTAACGATGGTCAGATGACCACAATGGACAACGTCGTTTCGGGCACGGTCACATACAGATCGCGCATGGCGTTGCCGCCGAATGCGGTTTTGACGGTCCGCCTTGTCGATATCTCTCGTGCGGACGCTCCGTCGATAACGATAGCCGAGCAGCGTATCGACACCGCGGGTAAGCAGGTTCCATTCAATTGGGACATGGCGTATGACCGCTCAAAGATCAATGAGCGAAACCGCTATTCGATACAGGCAGAGATACGTGACGGCAGCCGACTGCTGTTCATCACGGACACGAATTATCCTGTGATCACGCTGGGAAATCCGCGTGTAGTTGATATCGAGGTCGTTCCGGTCGGCGGCGGTGCTGGGCCGGTTCAGCCATCTCAGGGCAGCGGCATCATCCGCGGTACGGTCAGCTATCTTCAGCGGATCGCCATCGGCCCGGATTCGGAAGTCCGTGTGAAATTGGTCGATTCGGCCGATCCCAACGGACGCCCTGTGTCCGAGGTCTCAGTGGCCACCAACGGCCGTCAGGTGCCGATCCCTTTCGAGCTTCGTTATGAACCGCGCGATATCAACCGGCAGCGGAACTATGAGCTCATAGGAGAGATCTACACGAACGGCGTGCTGCGTTTCCGTTCGGAGACCGGCGAACGCGTTCAGCTTCGCAACAATCTGACGCAGGGTGTTTCGCTGATCGTTCAAATGGCACGCGAAGAGCCGCAGGTGATCACCGGCCGCACACTCAACCTTTCGGCCATCGGCACCGGTTCGATCAAGATCGGCGACCGCAATCCCGGCTTCGTCATTCGCGTAACCTCGACCGTTGCATCGGACGGCACCGCGAATGTCGGCGTCTCGACCATTTCATCGACCACGCCGTTTCGCGGCAAGCTCGTCTATATTGACGACAACACAATCCGCATCATGGTCGACAGCTCAGGCAATGCCGACGCGTCCGGCGAGATCGAGATCAGGTTTCAGGGAACGCGTATAACCGCGATCTCGTCAAAAGACCTGATGCTCGACGGCCAGGCAACGACGATCAGCTTCTAAAGATCGCATCAGTTGAGTTATCTGAGGCTGCCCCGAAAGGCAGCCTCTTTTTGCATTTCGGCTACGCAGGCTGTTCAAAACCTAAACCGCTTGCTTTATTTGTTGCCGTAAAACAAAATAAGGAAATTGGGGAGATAAACTATGCCGCAGGATGCGACGGGTTCCTACACGCGAAAACGCTGTCGTGAGATCATGACCAGCGATGTCGTGACCGCGTCGCCCGAGATGTCGCTCCGCGAGGTCGCCGTGATGATGCGCGACAGCGATGTCGGTGCTTTGCCGATAGTTGAATCGGGGCGGATTGTCGGGATCGTTACCGACCGCGACATTGTCATGCGTGCGGTCGCCGACGGCAAAAGCGGCGATACGCCAGTCGGCGATGTCATCTCACGGGAACTTTTCACGGTCGGCCCTGATGATTTCGTTTTTGAGGCCGCGCGTCTAATGGGCGACAAACAGGTTCGCCGCATTCCGGTCGTCGAGGCCGACGGTTCACTCGCCGGCATCATCGCAATGGCCGACGTCGCACTTCAAATGGAAGACGAACGTGAGATCGCCGAAACATTGGAAGAGATCTCGTCCGGTGCGGCATTTTGGGGAAAACGATAGATAGCAGAATGAGAGAACGCGTTTTTCTTGTTATTTTGCTGTTTCTCGCGCTTGCAAGTTATACGACTGCACAGCGGGGGACGGCGACTGTCGATCAGATCGCGGAAACCGGTGTTTTCAACGGACTGCTTTATTCGAACACTTCGCTTGCGATGGAGATGCTCGCTCCGGGCGGGTGGAACGTTGTCCCGAAAGATCGAAATACTGAGCTCGTCCGCCTGAATCGTGAGCGTGCTTTGCGTTCAGGTGATGCGATGCTGAAGGAATACGCCCAAAATACGCAGATTCTCTTTCAGGCGACGCCTCCGGAATTCGCCGGGCAGCAGACCTCGGCATTATTCTCTGCCGGCGTGCAGCGGCTAGTGAGAAAGACAACGCTCGACGAATATCTTTCCGCAAACCGCGATCTGGTTCTGCAGACGCCCGGTTCCAGAGTGCTGCGAGACATACATTCCGTTGATATCGGACGATCCAGATTTAGGGAGTTCGAGGTGGAGATTCCGCAGGAAAACGGCACTTTTCGCCAGCGTTATCTTGCGACCCTGCGGTCACCGTATGTCGTCTTTTTTGTGATCACCATCAACGACGACAGGCAGTTGAATATGATAGATTTCAGCCTGAACAGTCTGAGATTTACGAGATAATTGGCCCGTTATGGCAAAGGCAACAAACCGGTTGTTTCAGTTCGTAGGAACGTCTAAGAATTTTCGTTCCGGCCAGCTTTGGTATCCCGCGGCTGATGTTTACCAGACGCCGGAAGGATGGGTCGTCAAGGTCGAACTTGCAGGCGTTTCGGCTGAGGACATCGTCATAGACATTCAGGGAAACGTGCTTTACATCGCCGGCTGCCGCAAGGACCGATCATGCGCCGCGGGTGCTACATATCAGCAGATGGAGATCACATACAGCAATTTCGAAAAGACGCTGAGCTTTCCCGCATCCATTGACAATGCAAAGATCGAACACGAATTCGAGAACGGTCTGCTGATCATCACTTTACGCAAAGCGGGAGCGTGATCCAACGCAGAGACCGCGGAGGCCGCAGAGAAAAAACATATTGTGGAAGAACTTAACTTCAAAACTCAGGAAATTGACCTAAAGCAGGAGATGGAAATTGCCGTTCTGCCGCTGCAGAACACGACGTTGTTTCCGGATACGGTCGTCCCGCTCGCAGTAGGCCGTGAACGCTCGACGCGTGCGGTCGAAGCGGCGCTCGCCACGGAGGAAAAGCTTCTGGCCTGTATCACAACACGTTCTGAGAACGTGACCGGCGACGACGCCAAATCCTCCGATATCTATGCCGTAGGTACGCTCGTCAACATAAAACGCATGATGCGTGCCGACGATGTGATGCAGCTGATCGTGCAGGGAATGAGTCGTTTTGAGGTCGTTGAATGGCTGACCGAGCAGCCCTATCTAAAGGCCAAGATCAAAATGCTGACGCCGCTGCGGCGTATGGACGAAGAAGAGATCGAGGCTCTGAAACGTAATATTCACGGGATGATCCAAGAGGCTCTCGCACTGCTGCCGCAGGTTCCGCCCGAGATACGCGTGGCTGTGACGTCGCAGGACGACCCTGTTCAATTGGCGTATTTTCTCGCCTCTGTGCTCGATCTGGGGACCGATACAGAGCAAAAGATGCTCGAATCTGCCACGGTTGACGAACTTCTGGCCCTGACGCATGCCGCTCTGGCACGCGAGCTTGAGATCATGCAGATCCGTTCAAAGATCGCGTCGGAGGCTCAGCAGGAGATGGACAAATCTCAGCGCGACTACGTTTTGCGCCAGCAGATGAAGGCCATCCAGAAAGAACTTGGCGAGGACGAGACCGGCGAAAAAGCGGAAGCAGAGCAGCTGAGGACCCGATTGGAACAGGCCGATCTGCCTGACGACGTTCGAAAAGAGGCCGAACGCGAACTCCGCCGCATGGAGCAGCTGCCGCAGGCGGCGCCTGATTATCATGTAATTCGAACATATCTCGAATACATCCTGGAACTGCCCTGGCGCAAATCGAGCGAGGAAAAGCTCGACCTCAACGAGGCTCGCAAGATACTTGACGAAGATCATTACGGCCTGACCGACATCAAGGAGCGAATCCTCGAATCGCTCGCCGTCGTTAAGCTCCGCCCTGACAGCAAAAGCCCGATATTACTTTTCGTCGGGCCGCCGGGCGTCGGCAAAACGTCGCTCGGCCGTTCGATCGCGCGTGCGTTAGGCAGGGAATTCGACCGTCTGTCATTAGGCGGGATGCGGGACGAGGCAGAACTGCGCGGCCATCGGCGAACGTACATTGGGGCGATGCCCGGCCGCATTTTGCAGTCGCTGCGGCGCGTCGGCGTGAACAATCCCGTTCTGATGCTCGACGAAGTGGACAAACTCGGCAACGATTTCCGCGGCGATCCGGCATCCGCACTGCTGGAGATACTCGATCCGGCTCAGAACAACACGTTTCGCGACAATTATCTTGACCTGCCGTTCGATCTTTCCAGGGTGTTTTTTATCGCCACCGCTAATCAACTCGGGCCGATCCCGATGCCGCTCCGCGACCGTATGGAGATCATTCAGCTCGCAGGTTATTCGGATCGTGAAAAGCTCGAGATCGCCAAGCAGTATCTTGTTCCGCGTCAGATAGAAGAGAACGGCCTGACCGCCGAACAGCTTTCGATCACCGACGACGCGATAAACCTGCTCACCGCGCGCTACACGCGCGAGGCGGGCGTCCGCCAGCTTGAGCGTTCGATAGGGAATTTGGCTCGAAAGGTCGCGCTGAAGGTCGCCGAAGGTTCGACCGAAAGCGTTAATATTTCGGCGGAAGAGATACGCGGATACCTCGGCCCGCCGAAGGTTTTCCCCGAAGAGGCTCGAGCGGAACTCCCTGCGGGCGTCGCGACCGGTATGGCATGGACCGAAATGGGCGGCGAGGTGCTTTTCATCGAAGCGACATTGCTGCCGGGCGGCAGCGGACTTAATCTTACGGGTCAGCTCGGCGAGGTTATGAAAGAATCGGCACAGGCCGCACGCAGCTATTTGTGGGCGCATGCGGCCGAATTCGGCATCGACCCCGAAATGATAAAGAATAACGGCGTTCACCTGCATGTTCCGGCCGGTGCAATACCGAAGGACGGACCTTCCGCCGGCGTTACCATGGCATCGGCGTTAGCATCGCTCTATACGGGACGGCCTGTGCGTTCGGATACGGCAATGACCGGCGAGATCACGCTTTCAGGGCTCGTTTTCCCTGTGGGCGGAATAAAGGAAAAGGTGCTTGCGGCACATCGTGCAGGTATTCGCCGCATCGTTCTGCCGAACAGGAATGAGGCCGATATTGACGAGATCCCCGAAGATGTCCGCAGCGACCTTGAGATACTGCCCGTCGCGTGGATCAGCGAGGTGCTGAAAGCGACGCTTTCAGATGATGCGGCCGCGCCGAAACCGGTCGTTCCGCCGCCTCCCGACGACGGAACGACTGTGCGTGATCCCGCACAATTGCGATAAACAGGCAGGATTATTAAGGTTATAGACATTGCTGCCTTAAAGGTTCATAATTAAGAAGTTACTTTCGCAAGAGCGGCGCACTTTTCTATTCGGGAAAGGTTCGCCGTTCGGTCAATTGTTATTCCACTAAGGAGTTTAGGAACGAAGATGTATTCCAGGGCAAAGACTTTTTTGGCTGCTCATCGCGGGTTGGCTGTTTTGTTGGTTTTTGGTATTTCAGCGTCCGTTTTCGGGATCGCGGCTTTCGGCACGGGAGCTCAGAGCAGCCGAAATGCTGATACCGTCAACACTTTAACGCGCTCGACTGAGGGTTCGGGACTTTCTCAGCGCCGTTTGGACCGAATTATGGCCGACGATGCGGAATGGAACGCTGACGGTCAGCGAGTGATACTCGGCGACGGAGATTGCCCGACGTTCATCACTCATTCGACGAGCCAGGCGATCACCCCGCAGAATTCCGTTCATTGCGGAGCTGCCGGCATCCACGCGGATAACAGCTACTGGAGGGCTTTCAGCTTGGAAGATTTCGGTGCGAACCCTGATGATGATTATCAGGTCACGTCGATCGATTTCGGTATCGAGACTGCAAATGCTCCGGGAGGCAGCCAGCCGGTCACGCTTAGGCTTTATGCGAATAACGCAGCAGTTTTCCCGGGTGGCACGCTGACCCAGATCGGCACGACAACAGTCAACATTACCAACCAAACAGGCACGGTATTTAATCTTCCTATCGCTGCTACGGTTCCCGCAGGCACGTTGGAACTGGTCGTCGAGGTGTTTACGCCCAGCGGTGCAGGTGCAAATAATTCGTTCTTCATAGGCTCGAATACGGCCGCTGAAACGGCTCCGAGTTATATTTCGGCCGCAGCCTGCGGCATTACGAACCCGACGCCGTTTGCAACCCTCGACTTTCCCAACGTCCGCGTCGTCATGAACGTCAATGGTGTTTGCGGCTCTATCCCGACGCCGACACCGACGCCGACGCCCAGCCCGACGCCGACGCCGTCATGCAGTAATACCGTCATCTACGCGTACAACTTCTTCAATGACAGGATCGTCAGCTTCCGTCCCGATGCGCCGGGCGTTCTGCTGTCTGACGTTCCGCTGATCGGACTCAATACACAGGAGGACGAGTTCATCAGAAATATAGACTTCAGACCGGCCGACGGATTGCTGTACGGCATTGCGACAAAAGGCAACGGCGGACAGCAGAACGGCGACCGCCTGGTCACGATCGACCCTGTGACGGGTGTGGTCACGCAGGTCAATGCCGCGAATTTCCTTAACACGCCGCAAGGCCTCTTCTTCGGCGATGACTTTAACCCGATCCCGGATCGTCTGCGTGAGGTGAGTGATGCCGATATTAACATTCGGATCAATCCGAACGACGGCACACTTGCCGGCACTGATACGGCACTTGCTTATGCAGCGGGCGACCCGAACGCAGGGCAGAATCCGAATGTCGTTCACGTAGCGTATGACCGCAATTTCGCCGGGACGCCGTTGACCACGCTCTTTGGCATCGACGCCAACACGGACACACTTGTCACCATCGGCGGCCCGGATGGAACTCCTTCACCCAACACCGGACAGGTGTTCACTGTCGGTGGTCTGGGAACGAACGTTACGAATTTTGGCGGATTCGATATCCAACGCGGTACGAATTCCGCATATGCGGTCCTGCGTCAGGCGAGCGTATCGCGATTGTATCGAATTGATCTGACCACAGGAGCCGCGACATTGGTCGGCACCGTCGGCGTCGGTGACGAGGTCATAGACGGCGTCGCTGTCGGCTGGAGCCAAACGGCATGTGCCGACCTCTCGATCACCAAAACCGACGGCCGGACTACGATCAACCCCGGCGACACCACGGAGTACAACATCACCGTGATCAACAACGGGCCTGAGCCTGTTATCGGAGCTACGGTCGTTGATAATTTCCCGCCTGCGTTGATGAATATCAGCTGGACCTGCACGGGAGCTAATGGCGGGACCTGCCCGGCGAACGGCGTTGGCAATATCAACGCCCTTGTCAATGTTCCGGTCGGCGGATCGGTCACGTTCCTTGCAACGGCGACCGTCACGATGAATACGACATTTGCGTACGCCAATACGGCGACCGTTACGGTTCCGGCCGGTGTCGTTGACAATGTTCCGGGAAATAATTCGTCAACCGACGTAAATTCAATTTGCTCCGGTTTTACATTCAGCTATCAGGGCGATCCGGTGAACATCCCCGACAACAATGTTGCCGGCGTTGACCTTCAAATACCTGTCAACGGCGTTGGTTCGATCGCTGACGTCAATTTCCGCATCGACGGCATTGTGAGCGGTGCGCCAAATGACCCTGAAACGGGAGTCAGCCATACGTGGGTCGGCGATCTCGTAATGCGTGTCACCTCGCCGCAGGGCACCTCGGTCACTGTTTTTGACCGCCCGGGCGTGCCGGCAACGACTAGCGGCTGCAACAACAACAACATTTCCGCGTTGCTGCTGGACGATGACGGCAAGCTCGCTCCGGTCGAGAACCAATGCAACGCTCTGACCACCGATCCTTTCCCCGCCGGCACGTTCAGTCCGAATAATCCGCTCAGCGCCTTTGACGGCGAGAATGCCGACGGTGTTTGGACCATCAATTTCAGCGATAGGGCTTCAGCTGATACGGGTACGGCACGCCGATTTTCGCTGATATTTGCAGGCTGTCCTGCGACCGCTGCAGGTGTTGAGGTCTCGGGACGCGTTCTGACGCCGGACGGCCGCGGGCTCCGCAATGCCGTGGTGACGATGACCGATCCGAACGGCACCGTTCGCACCGCAACGACCAGCTCGTTCGGCTACTACCGCTTTGAAAATGTCGAGGCCGGTCCGTCGTATGTGATGGGCGTGACGTCGAGAATCTACCGCTTCACACCGCGTGTCGTTCAGGTGACCGATACGCTGAGCGATGTCGATTTTATCGGCATCGAGTAGCGGCGGTTCCCGAACACGGGCTGTTTATTTTTATGGGCGGAGGCTTGGCCTCCGCCCTTTTTCTTTTCTTGCGCAAACGAAGATATTTTTGGACTTAGGCTCTCTTGCCGCTTGACAAACATCTGTTTTGGGTTATACTCGCCTTGTCTAATTTCAGCTTTTTCAATTTAACTCGAGGCCTCCGGGCATCATCGTGTCTGTTTTTTTTGCATCGGGTTAAGAAGCCAGAACTACGAGGGAGATAACCGATAATGTTAAGCCGTAAATTCCGTTTCGTGTCGTTGGTCGTTACTTTTTTTGCCATCTCGATGCTCTTTTCGGCATCGATTTTTGCGCAACAAGTTCGGATAGAGCCCGCAGAGGCAAATCCGGCTCTTCCAAAAAGCGAGGTTGAAGAAGACCTGATCGCTTCAGGCGGAATGACAGCCATCGTGCTCGGTCCCGAGCTGATCAACGCATCGACGTATGCGTTCTCGTTCATGAACTCGGTTGCGCTTGAGGATATGTCGTCCGGTACCACGCAACTTGTGGGCCCGGGCCTAGACGATACGGCATCGGCAGTAACACCCATCGGGTTTGATTTTTGGTTTGACGGTGGGTATGCCTCGCAGTTTTCGTGCAATGCTAACGGGTTGTGCCGGTTGGGAAGCATTCAGGTGACCACCACCTTTACAAATTCGCTTGCGTCGGTCACGGCTGAGCCGAAGATCGCTCCGTTTTGGGACGATCTGTGCGTGGGGTCTGACGGTCAGGTTCACTATAAAACGATCGGCACCGCTCCAAATCGTAAACTGATCGTGGAATTTCAGAACATGAAGATCACTCGCGGAAATCCACTTCCGAGTGGCTGTGGTGGTGCGGGAAACGGCACGTTCCAGATGTGGCTGTTTGAATCGGCGGGAACGACACCCGGCTTGATCCAGTTCGTTTACGGGGCAATTCCGGCGACAGTGGCCGATGGCGGGTATTCGGTCGGCCTGCAGGCAGGCGCGGCGACAAATATTGCCAGTGTGACAACAGCGACCGACTCGGTTGATTACACCACCGCCAACAACGCGCAGATGGACGCGATCCCGGCAGGTAAATCCTACTTGTTTACGCCTACCAATATACCGGCAGCACCGACAGGGCTGACATTTGGTACAAGTACAGCCACGAGCAATACACTCAACTGGACAGACAATGCTACTAATGAGGTAGGTTACGCGATCTTTCGCTCAACCGACGGCGTTAACTATTCGTTCGTGACACAAACGGCTGCAAACGCCGAGACATTCACTGATACATTGCTTTTGCCCTCGACAAATTATTTCTATCGAGTGCTCGCGGCTGCAGAGGGCGTCGTCAGCTCTGCTATTTCCGGCAGCCAGATGACAACAGCTGGCGGGACGGATACTTGCGCCGGAGCGGGCGGTGACTGGGATAACCCGGCAACCTGGTCTGACGGATCTGTGCCGACATCCGATGACAACGTAACCATCGGTTCAGGCTGCACGGTAACGGTAAATGTTACGACTGCAACAGCCTTGAGCGTAACAATTGATGCCGGCGGAACACTTCAATCGCCATTGACCGGAGCGGTTACAAGTAACAACCTTACCGTCGTCGGAAGCGTTGTTAATAACGGCACCCTTGACTTCAGCACGAACGGCAACACTTCCGGTGCAATTCTAACTTTTGGGCCTGGCGCATTTGATGTTGGCCTGACGGGATCCGGCGCGACGACAGACGTCAGAAGCATTGTGGTGGCAAAAGGAGCACAGTCGAGAATAGTCGAACTAGCCCCCTTGAACTTCACTGTACAGGGCGTTACTTCGGATGTGGCCGGATTTTTGACCTTACCAAGCGGAACGTTCAAGATCTCAGGAAACTTCTTGATGATAAATCGGGTTTTCACCGCCGCTGCATACTCCATACCGGCTGCAGGAGGCTTTTGGCTGAACAATCCGAACTTTGTTGTAGCGGGGCAGAATGGATCGCCGACCACAACCGGCTTGCTGCGAGTTAGCCAAGGCGATTTCAACGTCGGCACATCGAGCGGCAACTCGATGGGCGGCAATGCCGGTGCTCAGTTCATCTTCGAGGGCGGCTTTTCGAACTTTGCCGGCAGGCTTCAGACAACGAGTGCGGTTTCCTACACACAGACCGGAGGTGCGGTGAACGTCTGCACGGTCGGCAATACAGCGACGACGGCATGTTTTGGATTGACGAATACAGCCAACGTCTTCGACTTCGCGGGCGGCAACATCACTCTTGTGAATCCGAGCGGTGCTGCGACACCGCTTGATTACAGCGTCAGCACCTCCTCGACGTTCGTTACGAACCCGGCAGGTACGTTCCTCAGCGTCGGGACAGGTGCGGGGGTTCAGGCTTTTAGGGTACTGGGAGCGACGCCGAATATAAGTATCCCTTCGGGTAAGACCATGCACGTCGGCAGCGGTGCTGCCGGTGGGGCGATATTCTTCCGCGGATCTACGCTTATTAACAATGGCGACATCTTGATCCAGGGCACCGGTACGAGTTCGAGATTCGACTGGGCGGCGAACGGCCCAATGGCCTATGGCGGTTCCGGCAACTTCGGTACGGCGACGACGCCATTTGCCGGCGTGGGCATGAGCGCCAACAGCGGCAATTCGAGCAACACGGCTATCAATTCCCCGATCTTCATCAACCGCATCAATATCTTTAACGGCGGTTTCACCGGTAGCGGCAATATCACAATGGGCAACGGCGGGACCTCGACAACAGTAATTCAGGTCGGAAACTCCACCACGCCGACGAACGCCGGAGTGTTCGATGTTTCTCCCGTTCACAATGCGGGCTCCGGCGGCCACATCGCCCTGCATCTGAGAACGACCACGCTGAATCGTCCCACGGGATTTGAGATCAACCCGAGCCGCATTTTGGCGACCTGGACGGTCGATAATGACGTAGCGGGAGCAACATATAATGTCGTCGGTGGTGACATACTTGTCACAGGCGTGATGACGCTTACCAATGGCCGCGTCGTTACCGGTGTCAACACCATTACGCCAGTTGGTACTCCGGTAAGGACCAACGGTTACATTGACGGAAATCTCCGGCGCGAGTTTACGGCTACGGGTGCATTCACGTATTTCCTCGGCACCGCTAACGGCTATTCGCCGCTGGCAGTTAACGTGACCGGCGGGTCATTCCCGCAGAACCTGACCGCGGCAGCCGTCCAGGGGCCGCAGCCGAATATTCCGGTCCCGTCGCTGGCGCTTCAGCGCTATTGGTCGCTGACGGGTACGGGCCTGACAGCAGACCTCACATTCAATTATCTTGACCCGACGGATATTCCGGTCACGGCGAATGAGAACGATTTCGTTATCTTCAAGTACGATGGTATGCTCACGCAGCCCGGCGGAACCGTGGATACAACTGCCAATACCGCGACCATCACCGGTGTGACCTCATTCTCAGATTGGACATTGGGCGAGCCGGCAGCCGGCGTACCGCCGACGCCGACACCGACGCCGACGCCGACACCGACGCCGACGCCGACGCCGACGCCGACTCCGAGCCCGACTCCGGGTTGTGTGACGACGTTCAGTTACGAGGACGTTCCGGGGCTCGCGATTCCGGATAACAACGCCACCGGCGTGAGCGTAATGATGCCGGTTGCGGGTGTTGGAACCATCTCTGACGTCAACTTCCGCTTTGACGGAACGTTCTCTGGAACGGTCAACGATCCGAATGTGGGCCTCGCTCACTCATGGGTCGGCGACGTTTCAGTGATCATCACCTCACCGCTCGGAACCAACGTGACGGTCGTTGACCGTCCGGGCGTTCCGGCAACAGCATTTGGCTGCAACAACAATAACTTTGCCGCTATCCTGCTCGACGACGACGGGGCATTCCCGCCGATCGAGGGCGGCTGTGACGGTGGCGGCGGATCGGCAGCAGGCTTCCCTGCGGGCAACTACTCGCCGAACAATCCAATGAGTGTGTTCGACGGTGAAAGCGCCGACGGAAACTGGACCATCACCTTCACTGACAACGCCTCCGGAGATACCGGTCGCGTCCATCGCTACTCGCTGATACTGGAAGGCTCGTGCCCGTCACCGACGCCGACGCCGACGCCAACGCCGACGCCGACGCCAACGCCGACGCCGTCACCCAGCCCGAAGCCGGCTCTCGAAGAGCTGTTAGTGGTCGATCTGTCGACGCCGAACCAGATCACGATCACCGCAACGAGCGGAGTGTCCGCAGCAACCGTCAGCGGCAGCACTTCGATCGGGTTCTATTTGCAGAACGTGTTCTCCAACGCGGGTGTGTTCACGTGGACAATCCCGACGCTGGTCAGCGGCAATCTGACGGCGGCATCGGTACCGACCGACAACTCGCCGGCTCTGTTCCGAGCTTCGAATGATCCGGGCCTCAACGTTTGGAGCTATTCAGCCACGACGCCGACAACGTTCACCGCGGGACAGTTAGCATTTACCGGGACCGGTACCTGGACAACGACCCCGGCAGTGTACGCGGCCCTTTTGACCTCACCGACGACCGGAAATATCTTCTTCCCGGCCGACGATGTAGGTGATCTTGGTGGTGCATCCTTGCTCGGTACGTACAGCGTAATTGTGGGTTCGCCGACACCGACGCCGACACCGACGCCGACGCCGACGCCGACGCCGACCCCGTCGCCGACGCCGTCATGCACACCTTCATCGCAAGGGTTTGACGACATCACGGCTCTTCCGGGTTGGTCTCTGCAAAACCTGTCGGCACCGGTTGGAACTACGAACTGGTTCCAGGGCAACTCGGCCGTTTTCCCGTCCCATACGGGTGCACCTACCTCCTACATTGGTGCCAATTTCAACAATACGGCCGGAACCGGCACTATCAGCAACTGGCTCATAACGCCTGTTGTGGCTCTGTCGAACGGCCAAACGATGTCCTTCTGGACCCGTGGCACAACAGGCAACACATTCCCCGATCGGCTGCAGGTCCGTATGAGTACGGCAGGGGCAAGTACAAACGTCGGAGGATCGGCAACATCTGTCGGTGACTTTACAACTCTGCTGCTCGATATCAATCCGACCTATACGGCCGGTACTTATCCTGAAGTGTGGACCCAGTTCACCGTAACAGTGGCCGGGCTCGGCGGACCGGCAACGGGTCGCTTCGCGTTCCGTTACTTCGTCGAGAACGGCGGCCCGACCGGTGCTAACTCTAACTACATCGGTATTGACACGGTATCGATCGATTGCCCGACAGGCCCGACACCGACGCCAAGCCCGAGCGTTTCACCGACGCCGACACCGACGCCAACGCCGACACCGACTCCGACACCTTCGCCGTCGCCGACACCGACTCCGAGTCCGTTCCCGAACGAGTTGATCTACGGTATAACGGCATCTAGCAGCGCAAGCTCGGCCCCTGGCATTAATCTAGTCAACTTCATGAGTGACACGCCGGGTACTATTAACACGGTTGGTCCGCTGACAAGCGTATTGACGGGTCATGCGATGAGAACTATTGACTTCCGTCCCGCAACCGGACAACTTTACGGCGTCAGTACGACAACCGCGGGTGCCATAGAAGCGCAGGTTTACGTTATTGACATTGCAACCGCTGCCTGTACGCCGGTTGGATCGCCGTTCGCACTGGGCACTGCGACCAGCCGGATCGTTGACATGGACTTCAATCCGTCGGTCGATAGGATCAGGCTTGTAGCCATAGGCGGTAATACGTCAGGTAACAACAACTTCCGTGTGCATCCGGACACGGGAGCTCTGGTTGCTGTTGATACGAATCTTGCGTTCGACGCGGGTGATCCGCAAAGCGGCAGCGACTATGCCATAGCCGGTATCGCTTACTCGAACAATACGCCGGGTGCTCCGAGCACAACGCTATTCGGGTGGGATTACTCCGATGACGGCCTTATAACGATCGGCGGCCCTGGCGGCACGCCGAGCCCAAACACCGGATTGATTTTCACTATCAATCTGCCGCCGGGCTTCCTGACCTTCAACGCCGGCATCGGCATGGACGTCAGCGGTGTTACCGACAATCTGTACGTAACGCATGACGATCCGAACACCGGCGCGTCGATGGGTATCTATCTGCGTGACAAAGTGACCGGCGCCCAGACATTCGGTGGCAGCTATCCTGCGGGAACCTTCATACCGGATATCTCGGTATTCATTCCTGCAGTAACGCCAACGCCGACGCCGACACCGACGCCGACGCCGACGCCGACACCGACGCCGTCACCCAGCCCGACGCCGGGTTGTGTGACCACGTTCAGTTATGAGGACGTGCCGGGTCTCGCGATTCCGGACAACACCACCACCGGCGTAAGCGTCGTGATGCCGGTAGCGGGTGTTGGAACCATCTCTGACGTCAACTTCCGATTTGACGGAACATTCTCAGGAACGGTCAACGATCCGAATGTGGGCCTCGCTCACTCATGGGTCGGCGACGTTTCAGTGATCATCACCTCACCGCTCGGAACCAACGTGACGGTCGTTGATCGTCCGGGCGTTCCGGCAACAGCATTTGGCTGCAACAACAATAACTTTGCCGCTATCCTGCTCGACGACGACGGGGCATTCCCGCCGATCGAGGGCGGCTGTGACGGTGGCGGCGGATCGGCAGCAGGCTTCCCTGCGGGCAACTACTCGCCGAACAATCCAATGAGTGTGTTCGACGGTGAAAGCGCCGACGGAAACTGGACCATCACCTTCACTGACAACGCCTCCGGAGATACCGGTCGCGTCCATCGCTACTCGCTGATACTCGAAGGCTCGTGCCCGTCACCGACGCCGACGCCATCGCCGGTTGAGACGCCGACGCCGACGCCGAGCCCGGCTCCGCCGAATATCGACGTCAGCCCGCTCAACCTGGCGGCAAATCAATTGCCGGATCAAGTGACGATCCAGGGAATGTTGATAGGCAACACAGGCGGCTCGGTCCTGACTTGGGCGATAGCAGAGGCACCCGGCTTCCTCGAGAACGGCGGCGTACTACTGCTCGAACCGGTCAAGTCCGGAAATGCGGGTAATACGGCCGAATCGGCCCCGAATGTGAATGACGAGCTTGAGGGTGTCGAACGCGGTACGCCTCTACCTGTGGAACAGCGTGACGTGGCGGCAAATCTGGTCGCACGCGGAGCCATGCTGACCAGCGGCGTACTGCTTGTTCCGGATTCGACCAATGACCGCATCATGTCGTTCGATCCGGTCACGGGAGCTCTGCTTGATGCCAATTTCGTTCCGAGCAATGCCGTCGTTGGAACCGGTATCCACGCGATACTCAAGTCCGGCGGCAACGGCATACTCATCTCGGATCAGACCGGCGACGTTGTTCATGAGTTCGCTCTGAACGGCACGTATGTAGGTGTATTCGCACCTGCAGGCGGAGCCAACACGACCATCATGGACAACATCCGCGGCATCTCGCTTGATCCGAGCGGCAACCTGCTGGTTACCTCAGCCGCGGGAGCGAATGCTAATGCGGTTCCGCGGTTTGATACGAGCGGCAACTTCACGGGCAATTTCATTGCTCCGGGAGCCGGCGGTATGTCTTCGCCGTTCGATATCTACAGTCGCGGTACGGATTGGCTCGTTTCGGGCATAAATGCTCCACAGGGACTCTACAGATACGATAATACGGGGGCATTCCTCGACTTCTTCGCATCTGTCACGACCTTCCCTGAGCAGATCTACAGAGCTCCGAGCGGTAACGTCTTGGTCGCAAACTTCAGCCCAACCGCTAACGAGGGCGTCCACGAGTTCACCTCGACCGGCACCTTTGTCGGCCGTTACGATCCGGGTGCTTTGACCGGCTACCGCGGCGTCTATGAACTCGGCAACGGCAATATCCTCACGACCACCGGAACAGGTGTTCACGAGATAGACCGCCTTGGAAACCTGGTCGAGAGCGAGATAACGGGCGTCAGCGGACGTTTCATTGAATACGTCAAGCTGGCCGGTCCGGGCTGCTCGTCACCGGCAGATGTTCCTTGGCTGAGCGTCGCGCCTATCAACGGCACGACCGCGGCCGCAGGCACCACGCCGGTTACGGTTACCTTCGACTCGACCGGACTCGCACCTGGTACCTACAATGCAAACCTTTGCATTACCAGCAACGATCCGGATGCAGGACCGGGCAACGGCACCGACCTCGTGGTCGTTCCTGTCCAGTTGAATGTTGGCGTCCCGACGCCGACACCGACGCCGACACCAACGCCGTCGCCGACGCCAACGCCGTCGCCGTCGCCGAGCCCGTCGCCGACGCCGTGTCCGCCGTCAAGCATCAGCACGTTACCTGCCAACAATGGCTCCGGAGGCGTGTTCATGCAGATCACGCCTACGACCACGGCACTCCAGGTGAACTCGTTCGACACGGTATTTGCCGGGGCGGCGGGAACGCCGGGACAGGTAGAAGTGTGGACCCGTCCGGGACCGTACGCCGGCTTTACGGCCAGCAGTGTGGGCTGGACGCTGGTCGATACGGTCAACTTCGTCTCCGCTGGAACTACTACAAATGCTCCGGTGGTACTGACGACGCCGTTGAATATCCCTGTCGGGACAACGTCTATCTATCTGCAGTCGATAACCGTTGGTAACGGCATCAGGTATCAGGGTACAGGCACGACGGCGACCACGACGTTCAATAATAGCGATCTTACGCTGTTCAGCGACGTGGCACGCACAGGAAACGTGGCCTATGGCGGCACGCAGTTCACACCGCGTGCATTCTCCGGCAACGTGAACTATCAGGTGCTCGGATCGTGCCCGTCACCGACGCCGACACCGACTCCGACTCCGACGCCGACACCGACCCCGACGCCGA
Source organism: Acidobacteriota bacterium (assembly GCA_016700075.1). NCBI lineage: Bacteria > Pseudomonadati > Acidobacteriota > Acidobacteriota bacterium. Next base: position 2,531,533 of record CP065000.1, read on the forward strand.
CGCCGACGCCGACGCCGACGCCGACACCGACACCGACACCGACGCCGACGCCGACGCCGACACCGACGCCTCCGCCGCCGTTCACGACGGTTCAGTTCAGCGACAACGTCTATCAGGACGATGAATCGCAGTCTGCCGTCATTACGGTAACGAGGCTAGGCAACACGTTGGGATCGTCGAGCGTGACGGTCAATTCGTCGTCCGGTACCGGCAACGGGGCCCCGAGCTGTTCGCCGAACGCGGACTACATCGAGGTCGTCAATCTGGTGCTGAACTTCGCTCCGAATGAGACGCAGAAGACCTTTGCGATACCTCTCTGCGGCGACACGATCGCTGAGAATATCGAAACGGCCTTCCTCGTTCTGTCGAACGCCACCGGTGCGACAATGGGTGCTCCGAACAACGCACTGCTGAGGATCAACGACACTGCCAACCAGTTCCGCAACGATGCGTCGATAGACATATTCAGCGGAGTGGTCGCTCTGCCGTATCCGTCGCAGATCACCGTTTCCGGCCTCGTGCCTCCGGCATTCCGCATCAGGGTAACGCTGTACGACTACTACACGCTGTTCCCGGACAACGTCGATGTACTGCTTGTCGGCCCGAACGGTGCCAAGTACGTACTGATGGCGGATGCGGGCGGACTGTCGCCGATCGGCCCGAACGAACACCGCACGCTGACATTTGAGGATGCGGCTCTGGTGCTCGTACCGGACAACACCGCTCCGGCAACAGGCAAGTACCTGCCGGTAAACTGGGAGACGCCGGTCACGTCATTCCCGGTACCTGCTCCGGGCCTGCCTTACGTCGAACCTGGCAGCACGGTCGTACGGCCTCCGTCACAGACACTGTTCGGCAATTTCGGCGGCAATCCGGGCAACGGTGTATGGAGCCTCTACATACGTGACGACGGCGGATTCCCGCTCAACTTCACGCAGAAAGGCGCCGTATCCGGCGGCTGGGGACTCGAACTGCTGCCGGCGACTGCAGCGGGTGTTGACGTCGCGGGCCGTGTAACTACGCCGGATGGCCGCGGCCTCCGCAATGCGACCGTCTCTATGACGGATGCGTTTGGAGTGACCAGAACGGTCGTTACCTCCTCGTTCGGATACTACAAGTTCGAAAATGTCCGAGTGAGCGAGAGTTACGTCATGGGTGTGAACTCACGCCTCTACCGCTTCACGCCGCGTGTCGTCACAGTGTTCGACACCTTGACGGATGTTGACTTCGTCGGTATCGAATAGCGATCCAAGGTATGGCCGGCAGATCTTTCCGAGATCGCCGGCCGCCAATACTGACGAACTGTAGAAATTCGGCCCCTCAATTGAGGGGCCGCCTTTTTGTCGATCAATGTTTTCCGCCCGTGTCTAATACCGTAATTTTTCGTATTTATTGACTTTTCAGGTCAAAATGATGTAAGGTCAAAGGGTTTTCATTAAAAAAGTCGAGGACGAGCGGTTATCACGCAGTTTTTGGATCCGCTCGAAGCGATGAACGATCTAGGTTCATTGAAAATCGACAGATCGCTGACCCGTTTTAGGCCTCGGCGGGAGCGTGCCGGAACTGTTTCGGCCGTGTCCATGAACTTAAAGTATCGAAAAAGTTGGCCAATTGGAGGAAACCATGAACAAGAATGTACGAAATATGCGCTATACAGTGCTGACCATGGCGGCTATAGCACTGGTCGCAGCTATCCTTAGTTACACGCACGCTCCGCAAGAGGTGTCAGCGGCAAAGTCCGTCGGCGCACTTCCTGCCGAGTTTGCTTCGGCTGACGATGTCACGCGAGTGATCCGCAGCGCAGATACGAAGATCTTTCGTGTGCCCGTTGCCGACCGCGCTGACCGCGACCGGGCGTCACGCGGCGGTGTTGTGTTAAGTGATTTTGGTTCCTTCATAACGGTCGCGGCCGAAAACGCAAAGAGCATTACACGCGAAGGCCTCTCGGCCGAAGAGATCCCGACGACGATCCATCTGCCGGGCATGACCTTCGATCCGATCCGACAGCCGCAGCCCGGCACGGTCGAATCGGGCTCGCCGAATAATAAGGACGGCGGCTATTACATTATCCAATTCGGCACGACCGTCGATGACGGCCTGTACAACAGCCTGATCGCCGCGGGCGTCGAGATCCTCCAATACGTCCCGCATCAGGCATATTTCGTTTACGCTGAGGGCGACGCGATAACACGTGCCGCCGAACATTCCCGTATTCGATGGATCGGCCGCCATATGCCCGACCACAAGGTGCCCAAGTTCACGTTTGAGCAGGTTCAGGGGGCACGCGGCGATGTCAGATCAAAAGCCGCCCCCGTCCAGATAGAGGTTACCGGCCGCAATGCCGCGATCTTTGATCTGGCGGTGTTCAAGCGTGCGGATGTCGATTACATCGCGTCCGTCATTGAGGCTCAATACGGCGGACAGGTTATCCATACCTCAAAGCTCACTGCCAATTACTTCGACATTATCCGCGTCGAGCTCGGCTTGGATGTCGCGATCGCGACGAGCGATATCCCAGGTGTGATCAGTATCGATCCATGGATCCGGCCCAGCCGCGAAGACGAGAGGGCCGCTCAGATCATCGCAGGTAACTATACGGGGCCTACGACGATCAACGCTCCCGGTTACGATCCGCTGACGCAATTCGGCGTTGACGGTACGAACGTCACGGTATCTGTCGTTGACGACGGCGTCGGCATCCCCGGAGACGGAGGATTCTACGTCACAGCGGCCAACACTGTGAATGGTCCGCTTCGCGGCGCGAGTGCCGGAGCACAGGGCCACGGACATCTGCAGGCGTCGATCATTTCCGGAGGCGGCCCGTCGTCTCCTATCCTCGATCCGCTTGGCTACAATTATGGCCGAGGCATTGCGCCTAACTCGCATATCATCAATATTCCTCTGCTGCGTACCGGTTACACCGGAACGGACGCTTCTCCGTCAAATGACACTGTAATTACCGCGGGCCCAAATGGAGTTCTCGGCAGTATGTCGAACAATTCGTGGGGTGCCGGCACCAACGGCAATTCTTACGATTCTTTGGCGGCTCAATATGACGGCTTTGTCCGAGATGCCGGAACTGCGGCCGGCCTTCAGCCGCTCTCGATACTCTTCTCGGCGGGTAACTCCGGAGCTTCTGGCCTGACCCGTCCCAAAGTGGCCAAGAACGTGATCTCGACCGCAAGTTCTGAGAACCTCCGAACCGAGATCGACGGCACGGCAAACAATATGGAGGACATCAGTTCGTTCTCCAGCCGCGGGCCTGCTTCCGATGGCCGCATCAAGCCGGATATTACAGCTCCGGGACAAGCGATCACTGGCGGACGTTCGGGACCGGACGCGCTATTCGGAAATATCGGCACAGATCATCGCTGGAGCAGCGGTACTTCGCATGCTGTACCGAACGTCACCGGTGCAGCAGTGCTGTTCACCCAATGGTGGAAGAGCGTGAATTCGGGCAACAACCCGAGCCCTGCATTGCTCAAGGCGGCCCTTCTCAATACCGGCCGCGATATGACAGGGACCGGTGCGACAGCCGGTGTTCCGAATGGAGCTGAAGGCTGGGGCCGCGTGTTCATGAAGAATTTGCTGAACACCGGCGTGCCGACAAAATATGTCAATCAGACCGTTGAGTTCTTTAATCCCGGCGAAACCATCACGTATGTCGGCACCGTTGCTGACGCTACGAAAGAAGTTCGCGTAGCTCTGGTTTGGACCGATCCTCCGGGAGCCGGTAACCCCGCGTTGGTCAATAACCTCGACCTGAACGTAACTGTAGGCGGAACGCTCTACCGGGGCAACGTGTTCTCGGGCGGGCTCTCGACCACAGGCGGATCCAACAGCACCATTGACAACGTCGAAATGGTCCGCCTTGCCCCCGGCGTCGCCGCGGGCACAACATTTTCGATCCAGGTGAATGCAGTCGCGCTCAACGGTGACGGCATTCTCGGCAATGCTGATCCCACGGACCAGCATTTTGCACTTGTTATATACAACTTCAATGAAGGCAATGCTGCGGTGTTGTCGCCCTCGGGTGCGACACTCGTCAGCGAAAGCTGTCTGCCGGCGAACGGTGTGATCGATCCGGGTGAAACGGTTCAGATCTCGCTGGGCGTGCAGAATGTCGGAAACGTCAACACCGTCAATGACGTAGGAACGCTTCAGGCGACTGGCGGTGTGACCGCTCCCAGCGGCCCGCAGAATTACGGTGTTATTACCGCGGGCGGAGCGGCCGTCAATCGCACATTCACATTTACTGCCGATCCTAATCTTGCTTGCGGAGCTACATTAACGGCATCTGTACAGCATCAGGACGGTGCGACGAATTTGGGCTTGGTCAATTACACATTGCCGACCGGTATCTCCGGACCGGGAGCCTTCAACGAGAATTTTGACAGCGTGACCGCACCGGCTTTGCCGGCAGGCTGGGTCGCCGCAAATGCTGCGGGTGCTGCCCCTCTTTGGGTCACGTCCACATCGGGTGTTCCGGCTCCCGCGGCGGACAGCCCGCCAAACGCGGCCTTTATCGACGATCCGGCAACAGTCTCTGACAAGCGGCTCGACACTCCGTCATTTATACCGACGCCTGCAATGCAGTTGAGCTTCAGGAACAATTTCAATTTGGAGAACACTTTCGATGGCGGCGTCCTCGAGATCTCTATAAACAGTGGAGCTTTCCAGGATATCATCGCCGCAGGCGGCAGTTTCGTTACCGGCGGCTACACCGGAGCAATATCTACCGGGTTCTCAAGCCCGATCGGCGGCCGTCAGGCATGGACCGGCAATTCCGCCGGGTTCATCACGACCACCGTTGCGATGCCTCCGGCATCAGTCGGCCAGTCGACCGTTCTCAGGTTTAGAATGGCGTCCGACACGTCAGTTGCCGGACAGGGGTGGAGGATCGACTCATTCACCTCGACAGTACCGGTTTGCTGCGGCGCCGGCGGCCCGACGCCGACACCGGGTGTGACGCCTACGCCTACGCCGACCCCAACGCCGACCCCAACGCCGACGCCGACCCCAACACCTACGGGCACGCCGACCCCGTCGCCGACGCCGTCATGCACACCTTCATCGCAAGGGTTTGACGACATCACGGCTCTTCCGGGTTGGTCTCTGCAAAACCTGTCGGCACCGGTTGGAACTACGAACTGGTTCCAGGGCAACTCGGCCGTTTTCCCGTCCCATACGGGTGCACCTACCTCCTACATTGGTGCCAATTTCAACAATACGGCCGGAACCGGCACTATCAGCAACTGGCTCATAACGCCTGTTGTGGCTCTGTCGAACGGCCAAACGATGTCCTTCTGGACCCGTGGCACAACAGGCAACACATTCCCCGATCGGCTGCAGGTCCGTATGAGTACGGCAGGGGCAAGTACAAACGTCGGAGGATCGGCAACATCTGTCGGTGACTTTACAACTCTGCTGCTCGATATCAATCCGACCTATACGGCCGGTACTTATCCTGAAGTGTGGACCCAGTTCACCGTAACAGTGGCCGGGCTCGGCGGACCGGCAACGGGTCGCTTCGCGTTCCGTTACTTCGTCGAGAACGGCGGCCCGACCGGTGCTAACTCTAACTACATCGGTATTGACACGGTATCGATCGATTGCCCGACAGGCCCCGGACCGTCACCGACACCCAGCCCGTCGCCATCGGTTTCGCCGACGCCGACGCCTTCGCCGACGCCGACCCCGACGCCTTCGCCGACGCCGACCCCGTCGCCGTCACCGAGCCCGACACCGGGAACGTGTACGTTCAGCAACGGCGGATTGAATCCGCAGCCGCTGACGAAGAGCGGAGTTGCGGCACCTACAGGCTCGTTCTGGAGCGAGGTGCAGAACGACACGGGCAACACGGCCGAAGCGAACACGTCGGCCGGATTCTCGGGCGGCGTGACAACGACGACGACGTTCCGTCTTGCTGACGACTTTACGATCAGCACGACATGTCAGCTGCAGACCGTAGATACGTATGCGTATCAGACGGGCGGCCCGACAACGTCGCCGTTCACGGCAGCTACGCTGAGGATCTGGAACGGCCCGCCGAATGCAGGCGGAACGGTGATCTTCGGAGATACGACGACGAACCGTTTGATCGGCTCAGTGGATACAGGGTTCTTCCGTATCTTCAATACGGTGGCACCGCCTCCGGGATCGGCACCGGGAACGACCCGCCGCATCTGGAGGAACACACTCAGCATCAATACGACACTGCCTCCGGGCACGTATTGGCTGGATTGGAGCACGAGCATCACTGCACTCGGAGCACACTTCGCACCTTCGAAGACCATCGAAGGATCGAGAGGAGCACCGGGCGACAACGCACTGCAGTTCTCGAGTACTACGAACACCTGGACGGCCGCTATCGACACGGGTAACCCGGCATCGGCACCTGACGTTCCTCAGGACTTCCCGTTCGATGTGGTCGGTATCGACATAGGCGGTCCGTCGCCGACGCCCAGCCCGGGCGTAACGCCGACACCGACGCCAACGCCTTCACCGTCGCCTTCACCGAGCCCGACACCGGGACCGGGATGCGATCTGGTGTTCAGCTATGAGAACGCAGCGGGTGTTGCGATACCTGACAACAACCCTGCAGGTGTTTCGGTTACAGTACCGGTTGCCGGTGCACCGAACATCGCGGATATGAACTTCCGCTTTGACGGAACATTCTCAGGAACGGTCAATGATCCCAACGTGGGTGTCGCCCACTCATGGGTCGGCGACCTGATCGTGAACGTACAATCACCGAGCGGAACGACGGTAGCGGTCTTTGACCGTCCGGGCGTGCCTACGCCGTCAACGGTGGGCTGCAACAACAACAACCTTGCGGCGATACTGCTCGATGACGACGGCGGCTTCCCGCCGGTCGAGAACGGCTGCGACATCGCGGGCGGAACGGCAGCAGGCTTCCCTGCAGGCAACTATTCGCCGAACAATCCTCTGAGTGCGTTCGACGGACAGGATCCGAACGGCAACTGGACCATCACGTTCAGCGACAACGCCGGAGCAGACACGGGCCGCATACACCGCTTCTCGCTGGTGTTCCAGGGCAATTGCCCGACCCCGACACCGTCGGTAACACCGACGCCGACGCCGAGCCCGTCACCGAGCCCGACACCGGTTACCTGTGATCAGAACTTTGACACGGTCGTAGCACCTGCCCTGCCGACGGCATGGACCGGTGTTACAACGGTCGGAGCACTTCCGCCGTGGGCGACGACGACGAACAATCCTGACACGCCGCTCAACGCAGCGTTCGCGGGTTCTGTTCCGTCGGTCAGCAACACGGAACTCATCTCGCCGCCATTCATCGTCGCGGCGGGCGGTTCGCAGATGACGTTCCGAAACGCGTTCAACCTCGAGGCGGGAACGGCACCGACCGGCTTTGACGGTATGGTGCTCGAGATCTCGATCAACGGCGGTCCGTTCTTCGACATCATCACCGCAGGCGGCAGTTGGGTGACGGGCGGCTACAACCGCACGATATCCGCAGGATTCGGCAGCCCGATCGCGGGACGCGAAGCATGGAGCGGCCTCTCGGGCGGCACCACGGCGGCACCGGCCTACATCACTACGACGGTCAATCTGCCGGCTACGGCAAATGGCCAGATCGTGAGGATGAAGTGGCGCGTGGCTACCGATTCTAGTGTGGTCGCGGCGGGTACACCGGGAGCATGGGTCGATACCATTTCCGGTATCTCGTGTACCGCAACGTCAGCGGGTGTTGACGTATCGGGACGTGTCCTGACGTCAGACGGCCGCGGACTTCGCAACGCGACGGTCACGATGACGGACGCGAACGGAGTGGTACGCACGGCGACGACCTCGTCGTTCGGCTTCTACCGGTTCGAGGGCGTCACGGTGGGCGAGAGCTATGTGATGGGCGTCAGCTCACGCAGCTACCGCTTCACGCCGCGTGTCGTTCAGGTGTTCGATACCCTAACCGATATCGACTTCATCGGACTTGAGTAGTTTCTCATCTACAAAGAGGAACCACTGAGATCCTTAGCAAACTCCGGCGGCCCCGCAACGGGCCGCCTTTTTTTCGATATTGGCGCGTGTAAGTTCAGCATACATTGCGTAAAATTCCGCACTTCTGGCTTTGTCTTCGTTTCGTTATGCCCCTGACGTCCCGCTAACTAACTCATAATAGAAGGCTTTCGGTTGATGCCTAACAATGCACTTGATGGCACGCAAAATGCTTCAAAAGAACGTGACAGAGTCTCTGCGCGGTTGCTGTATGGATCTGTCGGCGCCTCTTTCATCTGGAACCCTGCGGTCAGGGATGGTCTTGACGGCTATGGCTAACGGAGGTGAAGGAGATGCTAGGAGAGAGTGATCCACGAGTTTCCCGCGTAGGACGGAAACGATTTCTGACAGTTTTTACAGCGATCATTGCTGTTATCGCAGCCGCCGGCTACAACGCCGCGGCTTTTTCTTTTTTGGACGATGTAAAGGGCTATTTCGGTATCGGCACCGACAGAGCCGCTGCTGCGGTAGTCGAGGTTTCTGATGTGTCATACACGTCACAGCCTCTGGGCGGCTGCATCGCTCCGCCTGTAGGGATCATCAACTGGTTCCCCGGCGACGGCAGCACCCGCGACATTATCGGCGGCTATGATGTCACGATGGTAAACGGGGCAGGTTATGGCACCGGCAAGGTGGCACAGGCGTTCAGTTTCGACGGGGTCGATGATCACGCACAGATGCCGCTGATGCCTGAACTGAATTTCGGCACCGCTGATTTCACGATCGATTTTTGGGCGCGTAGCCCCGAATCCGGACGGCGAATGGACGCACTTTCGTTCCTGCCGAATTATCCGATAAATAACCTCGTATTTGATTTCAACGATCCGGACATTCCCGGCCAGGGCTTATGGGTCTACTGGAACGGCTCGGGCGAGAACCGAATTTTAGCCGGCACGCCGAATCAATATACTGACGGCAATTGGCACCATTTCGCGTTGGTCCGAAACAGCAGCGTCTTTACGCTGTATGTGAATGGGGTCAACGTCGGGACCACGACCTATTCTGACCCGCTGAATCTTGTGGGAACCACGAATTACATAGGCCGCGGTGTGGGCCTGGCAGGGTCTTGGAACGGCCAGGTTGATGAGGTCACGATCTTCAACGGTGCATTATCTGAGACCGATATTCAAAACATCTATTTTGCAGGTGGCGACGGCAAGTGCAAGACCGCTTGCACGCCGCTCCCCGGTGACGCCATCAGTTGGTGGCGGGGACAATTGAATACGGCCGACGTTTTCGGCCGGAACAACGGAACTCAAGAGGGCGGCGTTACCTTTGCCAACGGCAAGGTTGGCAAAGCGTTCAACTTTGACGGAGCAGGCGGCTCGATAGTGATCCCGGATTCTTCCAGCCTCGACGTTACCAACAGCTTTTCGCTGGGAGCTTGGATCAATCCTGCAGCATCGCAAGGCAGTCAGCAGGGCGCCGTGCTCTCAAAGGTCGGCGGTGCAGGTGGAAACAATGGCTATCAGATGGGCATCACGTCCAGCCTGATCTATTGCCAATTCAACGCTTCAGGCGAACCTTGGGCGACCAATCAGGTACTTGTAAGCTATTCTGTTCCGCCGGGACAATGGACGCACATCGTGTGTACATATGACAATTCGAACCTCAGGGTGTTCGTTAACGGCGATCAACTGGGTGTGACTAATGTAGGGCCGAAGTCGGTCGCAAACTCAACGTCAGATCTTCGCATCAGCGGCGACGACAATCTTCATGTTTGGTTCAACGGTATGATCGACGAACCAATGATCTTTGGGAGCGCTTTGTCACCGGCCGAGGTATCGGCGATCTATTTGGCGGATTACAGCGGCATTTGCCCGCCGGCAACGTCATGTGCACCACCGCCCGAGAATATGGCAAATTGGTGGCCGGGCGACGGTAATGCGTTTGACATCGTGAACGGCCAGAACGGAACTATGGAGAACGGTGCAACGTTCGCTCCCGGAATGGTCGGACAGGCGTTCAGCTTCGACGGCATAGATGATCAGGTAGTTATCCCGCACGATGAGAGTCAGAACATCGCATCGGGCCTGACCATAGATGCCTGGATCAAGCAGGAGTCATATCAGCCCGGGGCCACTATCTTTCAGAAACGTACCACATCAAATGTGGGTGGCTACGTCTTAGAAACGGCCGGCGATGACCCAACCGCTTTTTACCTGACCGTATATATAGACGGCGAGTATCGATTCGCGAGAACGCCGACGAATACAGTTCAGATCGGCGTCTGGCAGCACATCGCGGCAACCTACGATGGAGAGGCTGTCAAGGTTTACATTGACGGTCAGCTCGCCGCGAATTTGCCGCAGACCGGCAATATCAATTTTGTTACGGAACCGATCGTTATCGGCAGGAATTATGTCACACAGACCATGGGATTCCATGGCCTGATCGATGAGGTCGAGTTCTTCAATCGGGCTCTGAGCCAGGCTGAGATACAGGCGATCTTCAACGCGGGAGGTTCCGGTAAGTGCAAGGAAGAATGCATACCTCCGCCGCCGCAAATGCGCAATTGGTGGACAGGTGACGGTGACGCTATTGACATAGTCGGCGGGAACAACGGCGTGATGCAGGGCGGGGCGACGTTCGCTCCCGGTAAGGTCGGCGAAGCGTTCAGCTTTGACGGCACGGGAAATCAGATCGTCACGCTGGCACCTATTACCCTTGGTACAAAGGTGACCATAGATGCGTGGCTCAGCCCAAGTGTTCTCAGCGGCGGATATTCTGACAGCAGCATTCCGGGATTGACCCGCAGGACAGCGGTCGGCTCCAACGATGCCTGCAACGACCTGAGCATCGGGCTTTATGGCGGCCAGCTTGGAGTGCTGTTCAAGTCGAATGTACTGCCTGCGGGATGTATCGATGTTCTTCAGTCACCGATCACGGTACAGCCTGATACTTGGTATCACGTGGCGGCGACCATAGACGGCACCAACGTCAAACTCTACGTCAACGGCGCATTGCAGGCGACCGGCACGACCACGGCGAATTATATTCCTAATCAGGACTTTCGCATTGGCGGTGGATTCTGCTGTGTGGCCAGTGGCGAAGCGTTCGGCGGCAAGGTGGACGAGGTCGAGGTCTTTGACCGAGTGCTTGACGAGGCCGAGATCGCTGCTATCTACAACGCCGGCAGTGCCGGAAAATGCAAGACCTGTGCTGTGCCGCCCGAAACCATGGCGGCTTGGTGGACGGGAAATAACAACACCGTCGATATCATAAACGGCAATAACGGCACACTCATATCGGGAGCGACGTACGGCCCCGGAATGGTGGGCAATGCATTCCGATTGGACGGGGTCGACGATTATGTACGCGTTCCTGCTTCTGCTTCACTTGACGTGGGTTTGGCCGACGGCTTCTCGGTCGATGCGTGGATATATCCGACCGACGTTTCTATCCACAATCCGATCGTCGAATGGAGCGCTGATGCCGGAGTGACCAATGGTTACGGTGTTCATTTCTACGCATCTTCGATCTCTAACGGTAACGTGTTTGCGAACATTGTGGATACGACCGGCGGCTATCATGTGATCACGACCGGCGGCGGAGTCATCACAAATGGCGCGTGGCAGCATATCGCACTCACTTATAGCAAGACGACCGGGATCGCGAGACTGTACAAGAACGGCCAGATCGTGGCATCGGAGGTATTAGGCACATTCGTTCCCGAGACATCGAAGAACGTGTACTTTGGCGGCCGCGTCACAGAGCACTACGGCGATCCGGGTTATCGTTTCCCGGGTTCGATCGACGAGGTGGAGATATTCGGCCGCGAATTGTCACAAAGCGAGATCCGGTCGATCTACAAAGCGGGCAGTTTAGGCAAATGCCTGACCGGTCCGGCGCCAACACCCACGCCGACGCCTTCGCCGTCGATAACGATGGTGAAGACGGTTGGAACGACGCCCGGAGTTTGTTCGGCAACTACGTCGATCACGGTTCCGGCGGGAACGACCGTTTACTATTGCTACGCGGTCACGAATACCGGAAATGTAGCTCTCGGGCAACATGATCTTAACGACAACGTTCTCGGCACCATCTTTTCAGGATTGAATTACAACCTGACGCCGGGAAGCAGTGTCAACACCGTTCAGGCGGGGCTTTCAATACCGTACGTCGCGAATGTGACAACTGTCAACACAGCCACTTGGCGTGCCTATAATGCAGGCGGTGCGGATGTCTCATTCCAGGCAGAAGCAACCGTGAACGTTACCCAACCGACACCGACGCCCACGCCGACGCCGACGCCGTCGCCCACGCCGACGCCGTCGCCCACGCCGACGCCGTCGCCAACACCCACGCCGAGCCCGACTCCGACACCTGCATCAGCAACGATACAGTTCGTAACGAACGCCTATACCGGCGTCGAGACAATGACTGCTGTTATAGAGCTGTCGCGAACGGGCGATGTTTCCAGTTCAGCGAGTGTCGTGATCAATTCGGCTAACGGCACTGCAAATGTCGGAGCCGCATGCGGGCCGCTCGGGGTCGATGCGCAGAACATCTCCGGAACGGTCGTCAACTTTGTTGCTAATCAAACGACCGCGGCGGTAACAATGAGCATCTGCGGCGACATAATTGCCGAGAACACCGAGACCGTTCTGCTTTCACTGGCGTCGCCCGTGAATGCAAGCATCGGCAAACCCGGAAATGCCGTTCTTTCGATCATCGATACTGCGAACCAGTTCCGGAACATGCAGTGCATCGATCTGTTCGAGAATACATTCGGTACGCTTTATCCGTCGCAGATCCTGGTTTCCGGTGCGACCTCGAACCTATTCAGGGTGCGTGTGACGCTGTATGACTATTGGTCGAATTCGCCTGACAATGTGGACGTTCTGTTGGTCGGGCCGAATGGTGCCAAATACATATTAATGGCCGACGCCGGCGGACTCGTACCGATCCCGGCATCCAACACCAGAACGCTGACATTCACAGATTCAGCTCCCCAGGTCATAGCTGACAATGCTGCACCGGCAACGGGGGCATATCAGCCGACGAACTGGGAGACGCCGGTTTCGACATTTCCGGTGCCCGCACCTCCGGCGCCGTATGTCGAGCCGGGTTCGACCGTTGCGAGACCTGTTGGCCAGACGATGTTCGGCAATTTTGCCGGAATCAATGCCAACGGCATTTGGAGCCTGTACGTCCGCGACGACGGCAATTTCCCGAGGCCTGAGGTCCAGAGCGGAGCGATCTGCGGCTGGGGCATCGAACTGCTGCCGATTACTTCGGTCGGGGTCGATGTCGCTGGTCGAGTGGTCACGGCCGACGGCCGCGGCATAAGAAATGCCGTTGTCGAGATGACCGATCCGCACGGAATAAACCGTTCTGTCGTTACGTCGTCCTTTGGATACTACAGATTTGAAGGCGTGATGGTGGGGAATTCCTATGTAATGGGAGTTCGGTCAAGGCAATACAGATTCGTGCCCCGTGCCGTAACGGTGCTCGATACATTGAATGATGTCGATTTCGTCGGGCTCGAATGACCCCGATACGGCATCCGTTTTTCGGCGGCCCGCTATCCGGCAGGCCGCCTTTTTTCGTCAAATATGGCGCTCGATCGTCGCCTCGCACCTGAATTGGACGAAGAAACTTTTATTCCCGCAAATCCATTATTGCCTTAAGTTTGGATTGACATCGAAAATTTATCGGCATATACTTCGACCGTATTTCCAAATACAGCGATCATTGTTTGAGAGTTTTTTTCGGTCGGACGCGATTTGACGCGGACGCCATAGGGATCGACGAAGTGCTTCAGTCTTCATCTGCAAAGCAATTCGCATGCGTGCGAACTATCAATGAGGAACGCTATTATTCCGCTCTCTCGGATCAAAGGATTTCTTTGAGTTACGGGCTCTGTGTCCGCAGCTCTGCATTTTCGGTCAACTGACAACTTTTGGAGGGTATTATTATGTTTCGACGTACAGACTCAGGATCGCGTGTCGGCGCGCTTGTCTGTCTTTTTGTATTAGCACTGATCACGGCGATCATCGCCGTTCCGTATCAGTACAGGTCAAGTGCCGCTGCGGGCTCTGATACGCCGCGCAATGGCAATGACGTGGGCGGCCTCATCAGGAGGACCGTCAGCGAGGATGAGGGCATCCCCAAAATGTGGGATATCCGCGAAGAAAAAGGCGATCAGGCCGCTGAGGCTCTCCGCTATTTCCGTCAACGCACCGGCAAGGACGCCGCAGCGGTGGCGGATATTCGAGCGGATTTCGTCCGCGGCGAGGAAGAGCTGAAACAGCGCGTTCCCAATGCCAAGGTCGAATACAACCTCGACATCCAGATTCCCGAGGTCATCACGCCCGACGTTTGGGCTCAGAGGATCGAATGGCTTTCTCAGCCGACCTCCAAGAATCGAGCAGAAGCTCTCCGTGATTTTGTCAGACAGAACCAAAACCTTGTCGGCCTTGAGGCCGCACGCATCGACGAACTGAAGGTCGCTGCGGACTACACCAATCCCGATGGAAACCTCTCTTACGCTCACCTCGAACAGGAAATTTACGGCGTGCCCGTTTTCCGCGGTGAGGTAAAGGCGGGCTTTACCCGCGACGGACGCATTATCCGCGTCATCAACAACCTCGCCCCCGGCGTTGACTACAGTGCGATCTCCGGCGATTTCGGGAACCCTGACCTAGCCGTCAGAAAGGCCGCTCAGCACATTCGCCATAATCCGGAAGGCGGACGATTTGTACGTAATTCCGCTGAATCGACCGACAATACTGTCGTTTACGGAACCGGCGACTGGGCGACGACCGCTGAGAGGATCTATTTCCCGACCGAGCCCGGCGTTATCGTCCCGGCATGGCGTGTCCTGATCTGGCAGCCGGTCAATGCTTATTATGTGATCGTAGATGCTGAAAAGCAGACGGTCCTGTGGCATAAGAATATCACCGACGACCAGACGCAGGCAGCAACTTATCAGGTTTACAGGAATCCTAACGCATACATCAATGTGGCTGACCACGCAGCACCGCTGTCACCCGGACCGATGGATCCGGGCCTCGGTACGCAGGGCGCTTTGCTTACGCGTAACAGCGTAACCCTCATCGGTAACGAAGGCCCGTTCTCTGCCAATAATCTTGGCTGGATCACGGACGGCCAGAACGTCACCGACGGTAACTTTAACGAAGCCGGTATTGACCGTGTTGCACCGAACGGCGTAGATGCTCCTCAGGCCGGTGACACAGGCTGTCCCGGCGCAGGATGCCGCGTCTTCACATCCACATGGAACCCTCCGCCGGGAAATCCGGCACCGGGTGATGATCCGCTGACCGCGCAGGCTCAACGCGGTGCCGTCATTCAGATGTTCTACATCATGAACTGGTACCAGTCAGAGCTTTATGCTCGCGGATTTACCGAAGCTGCACGCAACTTCCAGAACGACAACTTTGGTCGTGGCGGCCTCGCAAACGATCGCGTTTCATCAGAGGGCCAGGATTCCAGCGGTACCAACAACGCTAACTTCTCAACTCCGGCTGACGGCAGCCGCGGACGTATGCAGATGTTCCTCTGGACCGGTCCGAATCCCGACCGCGACGGTACGGCAGACGCAGATATCGTTATCCACGAAGTTTCGCACGGCCTTTCGAACCGTCTGCACAACAACGGCAGCGGCCTGGGCAACCAGGGCGGCATGATGGGCGAAGGCTGGGGCGACTGGTATGCACACACTATGCTTGCCGAGCCGACCGACGACCCGATGGGCGTTTACGGCCTTGGCGGCTATTCTCTTTTGAACCTCGGTGCCGGCTTTACTGCCAACCACTATTACGGTATCCGCCGCTTCCCGACGGCCATCATGGCATCGACCGGCGGCCCGAACAATCGTCCGCATAACCCGCTGACATTCGGCCATATCAACACGGGTTGTGACACCACACTCGGCACAACCACCACGGCAGTTTCCAGTGCGTATCCGCGTAGCCCGGTCATTGCGACCTCGGGCAACTGCTCACAGGTGCACAATGCCGGTGAGATCTGGAAATCAGCCCTCTGGGAAGTCCGTCATCTGTTCATCCAACGCAAAGGATTTGCCGTTGGTACACGCGACGTACTTCAGGTCGTCACGGACGGTATGAAACTCGCGCCGACTAACCCGAACATGCTGCAGGAACGCGATGCGATAATCTTAGCGGCTTCGAATCTATCGGCGGGTCCTGATTCCCCTGCCGACGCGCTCGACGTCCGCGAAGGTTTCCGCATCCGCGGATTTGGATATTCTGCAAGCGTTCAGTCATCGACGGCGGTCACGGAAGCTTTTGACTCGCCCCAGGTCTCGGCTGGCGGCCCGCCGGTCGTTACGTCCGGCAACGCCATCATCGAGCCGAACGAGTGCAATACCATCAACATTCCGCTCTCGAACAATTCGGGCGAGTTAGCATCGGGTATCACGGCCGTCCTTTCGACGACGACGCCTGGCGTTACCATCTCGCAGCCGAATTCAGCATATCCGAACATTCCTGCGGGCGGCGGTCCTATAAATAACACGACACCGTTCCAGGTATCGACGGATAACACGGTTGCCTGCTTTACGAACATCGCATTGACGCTGACCGTGACCTATACGGGCGGCGGCGGCGGTTCGCCGGCAGCTTTCAACTATTCGATCCCTGTCGGCGTAGCCGGCGATGCGTATACCTTTAGCGGCACGACGGCAAGCCCGATCCCGGCAGGCGGAACGCTCGTCGCGGGCAGCCAGGCAGACGATGCCGCTGTTACCATTCCGCTGCCGACAGGCTGGACCTCGTCGGTGTACGGCACGACCGTAACTTCGTTGAGTGCTTCGACCAACGGCATAATTCAGGTCAATGGAACTGCACCCACGGCATTTACGAATACGGCATTGCCCCACACCTCAGCACCTACCGGGCCGCGTCTCTTCCCCTTCTGGGATGACTTGAATTCGGCCACTACTCGTATCCCGAACGGCGGTATTTTTGTAAATACCATCGGCTCGGCACCCAATCGCCAGCTCGTTATCGAGTGGAGAACGCAGCACTTCGCTAATGTCGCGGCGGACGGCATCACGCTGAATTTCGCAGCGATCCTTAATGAAGGCTCGTCAGCATTCTCCTATGTATATACGTTGGTGACCGCTTCGGCCGCGACGGCCAATGGTGCTTCTGCAACGGTCGGCGTACAAGCGACGAACAGCGGAACCCAGTTCACGCAGCACTCCTTTAATCAGGCGGTCATTTTGCCGGGGGTGCAGTTGAATGCGACACTTCCTGCCGGCCAGTGTACGCCGGGACCGGGCGGCTGCGGAGCAGGCCCGTCACCGACGCCTTCACCGAGCCCGAGCCCCTCACCGACACCGACTCCTTCACCGAGTCCGTCAGTGAGCCCGACACCGTCACCGAGCCCGACAGCATCGCCGTCACCGTCGCCCGGATGCACACCGCTTACCGAGCAGTTTGACGACATCACAACGTTGCCCGGAGCGGGTTGGTCGCTGCAGAACCTTAGTACGCCTGCCGTTGGCACGACGAACTGGTTCCAGGGCAACTCTGCCGTATTCCCGTCGCAGACAGGTGCACCGAACGGCTACGTTGGGGCTAACTTCAACAACGTAGCATCGCCGTCGGGCACTATCAGCAACTGGATGATGACGCCAGTCGTGACGCTGTCGAACGGACAGACGATGTCGTTCTGGACAAGGACAGTGACGACACCTGCCTTTGCGGATCGTCTGCAGGTTCGATTGAGCACGGCGGGAGCCAGTACGAATGCTGCTGACTTCACTGAACTGTTGCTGGATATCAACCCCACCTATCTTTTGACAGGACCGGGAAGCTATCCGAACGTATGGACGCAGTACACTGTGACGGTATCCGGCCTTGGCGGCCCGGCAACGGGACGCTTTGCATTCCGATACTTCGTCGAGAACGGCGGTCCGTCAGGAGCCAATTCTGACTACGTCGGCATCGACACGGTGGAAATAGGCTGTCCGACAGGCCCGACACCGACGCCAAGCCCGGGCGTAACGCCGACACCGACACCGACGCCGACGCCGACGCCGACACCGACGCCAACGCCTTCACCGTCGCCTTCACCGAGCCCGACACCGGGACCGGGATGCGATCTGGTGTTCAGCTATGAGAACGCAGCGGGTGTTGCGATACCTGACAACAACCCTGCAGGTGTTTCGGTTACAGTACCGGTTGCCGGTGCACCGAACATCGCGGATATGAACTTCCGCTTTGACGGAACATTCTCAGGAACGGTCAATGATCCCAACGTGGGTGTCGCCCACTCATGGGTCGGCGACCTGATCGTGAACGTACAATCACCGAGCGGAACGACGGTAGCGGTCTTTGACCGTCCGGGCGTGCCTACGCCGTCAACGGTGGGCTGCAACAACAACAACCTTGCGGCGATACTGCTTGATGACGACGGCGGCTTCCCGCCGGTCGAGAACGGCTGCGACATCGCGGGCGGAACGGCAGCAGGCTTCCCTGCAGGCAACTATTCGCCGAACAATCCTCTGAGTGCGTTCGACGGACAGGATCCGAACGGCAACTGGACCATTACGTTCAGTGACAACGCCGGAGCAGACACGGGCCGCATACACCGCTTCTCGCTGGTGTTCCAGGGCAATTGCCCGACCCCGACACCGTCGGTAACACCGACGCCGGGCGTAACGCCGACGCCTACACCGACGCCTTCGCCGACGCCGACCCCGTCGCCGTCACCGAGCCCGACACCGGGAACGTGTACGTTCAGCAACGGCGGATTGAATCCGCAGCCGCTGACGAAGAGCGGAGTTGCGGCACCTACAGGCTCGTTCTGGAGCGAGGTGCAGAACGACACGGGCAACACGGCCGAAGCGAACACATCGGCCGGATTCTCGGGCGGCGTGACAACGACGACGACGTTCCGTCTTGCTGACGACTTTACGATCAGCACGACATGTCAGCTGCAGACCGTAGATACGTATGCGTATCAGACGGGCGGCCCGACAACGTCGCCGTTCACGGCAGCTACGCTGAGGATCTGGAACGGCCCGCCGAATGCAGGCGGAACGGTGATCTTCGGAGATACGACGACGAACCGTTTGATCGGCTCAGTGGATACAGGGTTCTTCCGTATCTTCAATACGGTGGCACCGCCTCCGGGATCGGCACCGGGAACGACCCGCCGCATCTGGAGGAACACACTCAGCATCAATACGACACTGCCTCCGGGCACGTATTGGCTGGATTGGAGCACGAGCATCACTGCACTCGGAGCACACTTCGCACCTTCGAAGACCATCGAAGGATCGAGAGGAGCACCGGGCGACAACGCACTGCAGTTCTCGAGTACTACGAACACCTGGACGGCCGCTATCGACACGGGTAATCCGGCATCGGCACCTGACGTTCCTCAGGACTTCCCGTTCGATGTGGTCGGTATCGACATAGGCGGCGGACCGTCGCCGACGCCGTCACCTTCACCGAGCCCGTCGCCGAGCCCGTCACCGGGACCGGGACCGTGCGATCAGAACTTCGACACTCTCACCGCACCGGCACTGCCTGCAGGCTGGACAGCGGCGACGACGACCGGAGTTTTGGCACCGTGGGTGACGACGACGAACAATCCTGACACGCCGCTCAACGCAGCGTTCGCGGGATCTGTCCCGTCGGTCAGTAACACTGAGCTTGTCTCGCCGGCGTTCATCGTCGCAGCAGGCGGTTCACAGTTGACGTTCCGCAACGCGTTTAACCTCGAGGCGGGAACGGCCCCGACCGGCTTTGACGGTATGGTGCTCGAGATCTCGATCAACGGCGGTCCGTTCGCGGATATCATCACCGCAGGCGGCAGTTGGGTGACGGGCGGCTACAACCGCACGATATCCGCAGGATTCGGCAGCCCGATCGCGGGACGCGAAGCATGGAGCGGCCTCTCGGGCGGCACCACGGCGGCACCGGCCTACATCACTACGACGGTCAATCTGCCGGCTACGGCAAATGGCCAGATCGTGAGGATGAAGTGGCGCGTGGCTACCGATTCTAGTGTGGTCGCGGCGGGTACACCGGGAGCATGGGTCGATACCATTTCCGGTATCTCGTGTACCGCAACGTCAGCGGGTGTTGACGTATCGGGACGTGTCCTGACGTCAGACGGCCGCGGACTTCGCAACGCGACGGTCACGATGACGGACGCGAACGGAGTGGTACGCACGGCGACGACCTCGTCGTTCGGCTTCTACCGGTTCGAGGGCGTCACGGTGGGCGAGAGCTATGTGATGGGCGTCAGCTCACGCAGCTACCGCTTCACGCCGCGTGTCGTTCAGGTGTTCGATACCCTAACCGATATCGACTTCATCGGACTTGAGTAGTTTCTCATCTACAAAGAGGAACCACTGAGATCCTTAGCAAACTCCGGCGGCCCCGAAAAGGGGCCGCCTTTTTTTGCCCATCTGTCACTAAAAGCATCTTTTTATGCAAAAATCGGCTTTTCACTAGAAATCAAAGCGTTAATAGGTGTAATCTAATAAGTTAGACATTTTGAGCGACGGACGCCCCCTCCAAACGCACTGATCATGCACCCGGCCGGGGCGGCGAACACACCGTTTAACATTGTTCTAAGTAGTAGAGTTATAGGATCTTTGGTTTTACATAATGGCATTCAAGTCCCTTTTCAGTCTGTTTTCCAGCGATCTCGCGATCGATCTGGGCACCGCGAACACGCTCGTTTATGCGAAAGGCCGCGGTATCGTAGTTTCAGAACCCTCCATAGTGGCCATCAATAAGGTCACGAATCAGGTCGAGGCCGTCGGCCGCGACGCGAAGGAGATGCTTGGCCGCACGCCCGGCAACATCGTCGCGATCCGCCCGATGAAGGACGGTGTGATCGCTAATTTCGAGGTAACGGAAAAAATGCTCCAGCATTTCATCCGCAAGGCCCATAATGGCAAATCGTGGGTGCGCCCGCGTGTGGTCATCGGCATTCCGTCCGAGATCACACAGGTAGAACGCCGTGCTGTTGAGGATTCCGCCTATCGAGCGAAAGCATCGGAGGTCTATCTGGTTGAGGAAGCGATGGCTTCGGCTATCGGTGCCGGGCTGCCTATCACAGAGCCGCACGGCAATATGGTCGTCGATATCGGCGGCGGCACGACGGATATCGCGGTCATTTCGCTGTCAGGTATCGTTTATTCGCGTGCTGTCCGCGTCGCCGGAAACGAGATGGACGAGGCGATCACGCAATACATCAAACGCAAATACAATCTGCTGATCGGCGAACGAACGGCTGAGGCGATCAAGATCGCTCTCGGCAGTGCATATCCGCTCGAAGAAAAGCTGACGATGGACGTACGCGGGCGAAACCTGATCGAGGGAATTCCCAAGACGGTCACGATGACCGACGAAGAGATCCGCGAGGCTCTCACGGATTCGGTTTCGACCATCATCAACGCCGTCCGCGTCGCCCTCGAACGTACGCCGCCCGAACTCTCTGCCGACATCGTCGAACGCGGCATCGTTCTTACAGGCGGCGGAGCGTTGCTGAAAAATCTCGACAAGCGTCTGATGATCGAGACGGGGCTGCCCGTTACTCTCGCTGACGATCCGCTCTCCTCGGTCGTGCTCGGCACCGGCAAGATGCTCTCTGATTTCGAACTTCTTAAGCGTGTCAGGTGGGACAATTCATTGATGACAGGCACTTAGTATCGAGTTGAGAGACGAGAGGGGCGAGCATTGAAGACTCTCAACTCTCAACTCTCAACTCTCAACTCACTAGATGGTTGAGCGCAGTCAAACCGAAGTATGGCGAATGGCTCCCTGGCTGATGCTCGCCTTGCTTTTCATAAATTTCGCATTGATGGCTCTGGATGCTCGCGACCGGACGACCGGCCAATGGGTCGTGCGTGCATGGGCGCAGACCGCAGCGGATTTTGTGCAGTCGCCGGTGACGACCATTACATCATCGATCTCAAACTACTTTACGTCGATCTCCAACCTGCGTTCTGCTCAGGATGAGAACACCATCTTAAAAGAGCGCATTCAGGAACTGGAAGTCGAAATACGTCAAAAAGAGGACCTTGCCGCGGAAAACCGCCGGCTGCTTTCGCTCCTTGACCTAAAAGAACAGACGCAATACCGCGTGTTGACCGCACGCATAATCGGCCGCGACCCGTCCGCTTGGTTCGATTCGTCGATCATAAACCGCGGCAGCCTGGACGGCGTTAAGCTGAACATGCCTATCGTAACGGGCGGCGGGCTGGTGGGCCGCGTAACGGCGGTCAGCCCTCTTACCGCACAGGTCGATCTGATAACGCGCGATAAATCCGGCGTCGGTGCCGTAGTTGGCGAGATCGGCGGGTCAAACGCTCTCGGCGTCGTATCGGGAACCAGCAAAAAGGACCTGCTGGAAATGAGATACGTCAGCGGCAGCATCGAGGTCAGCGTCGGACAGATCGTCTACACGACCGGGCAGGACGGTATTTTCCCTGCGGGGCTGAAGATCGGCGAGATAGTCAATATCGTTCCGGGCTCCGCAACGACGCCGCATCAGATACAGATCAGGCCGGCGGCACGGCTGGATTCGATGCAGGAGGTCGGGATCCTGCTTTACGAGCCGCCGGAGAAAACCGAATTTGAACAAAAGTTGCCCAACGCCGTGAAGCGTAGGTAATTCGGAACCTTAACGTGGAAGGAGTACGCCTAACAATTGCATTGATCGTCGCGGTTGCGCTGCAGTGGACGCTGCGCAACGTGTTCGAACCGTTGATGTACATCGATCTGCCGCTGATCGTGATCGTTTACGCGGCGGTTGGCCGCAACACGATGCGGGCGCTCATTTTCGGGACGGCTGCCGGACTCGCGGTGGACGCGCTTAGCGGGGGGCTGCTCGGTGCAGGTGCTTTTGCCAAGACACTGGTCGCCTACATTGTCAGCGAGATCGCACGCAGGGTCTATTTGGACAACGTTCTTTTGCGTATTCCCGTCCTAGCAGGTGCGTGCATTTTTGATGACCTGACCGTTTACGTCCTTCATAATATGTTCGGACAGCCTCCCGTTGGCGACCTGTTGGTCACAGCGGCATATTCGCTGATCGGGACGACAGTGGTCGGCACGATGATCTTTCTGATGCTCCAGAGCTTTTCGGGTACCACGCCGCGAACGCGGAAAAGCGATTACTTTCCCGCACGCAGGCATACCCGTAGACGAAACCCGATACGCCTGGGCAGGAGATAGCGAAGTAATGAAGATAGGAGATCAAGCACAGAACCTGGCCGTCCGTGTCGCCGTGATACAGGTATTGGCGTTCGTCCTGCTTGCTATACTCGGTGCGCGTCTTTATCACCTGCAGATCGTCCGCGGCGACCATTTCTCCGAACGTGCCGAAAGCCAGCGCGTCCGCCTGATACCGATTCCTGCGCCTCGCGGGGCGATCTTCGACCGCGAAGGCCGCATATTGGTCGATTCACGGCCGACATACAACGTGGTGCTTTCCAATGTGCCTCTAAAGCGGATCGACCTGAACGACCGGATAGACGAGTATGCCGAAGGGCTCAAGCTCGACCGTCAATACGTCGTCGAACGTCTCAATCTGATCCGACGGCAGAACGAATTCGAGTCGATGGTGCTCAAAGAGAACGTCGATATGCGCGACATCGCCTGGGTCGAATCGCACTCGCTTGAGTTTCCCGAGCTTCGGGTCGAACTGCGGCCGCAGCGCTTTTATCCGCTGGGCGAGACGCTTGCTCATGTGCTCGGCTACGTCGGCGAGATAAGCCCGAAACAGCTTGAGGATCCTAAATATCAGGAACGCGGCTTCCGCCCCGGAGACATCATCGGAAAAGGCGGGCTTGAACAGTATTACGACGAGTACCTGCGAGGGCGGCCGGGCTACCGCAAGGTGCTGGTCGACAGCCGCGGCCGCGTTCAAAGCGAACTTGAGGTCGTCCAGCCGCAATCGGGGCAGGATCTGGTGACGTCCATCGACCTCGATCTGCAGATGGCCGCCGAAGAGCAGCTCGCCAAATCGGTCACCAAACGAGGCACCATAATCGCGATGGACCCACGCAACGGCGAAATGCTGGCGATGGCATCGGCTCCGTCGTTCGATCCGAATGTCTTTGTTCGCGGTGCATCGACGCCCGAAGGGCGAAAGCGTATCGCAGAGTATTGGCAGGAAGAGGAGCGGCCGCTTTTCAACAGGGCCATACAGGGGCGCTATCCGCCGGGCTCGACATGGAAGATACCCGAATCCGCTGCGGCACTGCAGCAGGGCGTCATCACGGTAAACAATTCGAACATGGCGTGCGGCGGCGGCATCACGATCGGAAATAAATTCACACGCTGTATGGGCAGTCACGGCTCGCCGCCGCTTTCCTATGCGATCACGAAATCCTGCGACGGCTATTACTACCGCCTGGCTCTCAAGATGGGCATCGACGGCCTGATCCAGATGATCGAGGATTACGGTTTTGACAAGCGTTCGGGCATCGACCTTCCTAATGAAAAGGTGCCGCAGACGCCGAAATCGTGGATGTCTTACGTCGTAAAGAACGAAGGCAAATGGAGCGACATCCGCACTGTTTACGCCTCGATCGGCCAGGACACTGTCGTCGTCACGCCGATCTCGATGCTGCGTGCTGTCGCGGCGATCGGGATGCGCGGCAAAGAGTACATTCCGCATTTCATGAAAGAGGTCCGGCCCATCGGAGCCGTCGGCGAGCCCGGCACTTCTACGTTCATGCAGGAACGGCCCGGTCTCAAGTTTCAATATCCCGACCCGAAAGTGATCCCGATGTCGGACGAGAAATGGGACGTTATCCTAAAGGGAATGTGGGCCGTGGTGAACGGCGGCGGAACCGCATCGCGGATCGCCATACCGGGATTTGATATCGCCGGCAAAACAGGTACCGCTCAGGTCGCAGAGCTCGGAAAGGACGTAGGCAAGAACAAGGACCACGCCTGGTTCGTCAGCTACGCACCGGCGTATGAGCCGGAGATCGCAGTTCTCGCTCTGATCGAGAATTCCGGTTTCGGCGGCAGCCACGCCGCTCCCGCCGTTCGTGGCATCTATGACGCATATGTGGCCAAACGGCCCGGCGGCGATGTTGAAAAAGAGGTGGCACGCAGGTAGATGGCAGCCATTCTCGAAAAACATTCCTTTCGCGACCTCGACTGGCAGACGGCTCTGCTCGCCGTCGCGATCTCGGCATTCGGCGTTTGGCAGATCTACAACGCCGTTCCGAGCGAAGGCTATTGGTCAAAACAGATAGCGGGCATCGTGATCGCCATGGTCGCCTTTGTGGTGGTCGCGTTCACGGATTTTCGACGCATCATAGAGGCGGCACCGGTTTTCTATGCCATCGGGCTGTTTTTGCTTTTCCTAGTACTTACGCCGTTGGGCGTTGAGGTGAACGGGCAAAAGGCCTGGCTGCGGCTGCCGTTGATCGGGCAGTTTCAGCCGTCGGAGTTCATGAAGATCCCGACCGTTCTTATGCTCGCGAAATATTTCGGAGCCCGAAAGCCGAAACCGCTTACGCTGAAGGAAACGCTCGTCGGCGCTGCGATACTTTCAGGGCCGGTCGGCCTGATCATGCTCGAGCCGGACGCCGGCCAGGCAATAACGTATTTTCCGCTTCTCGGCGCCGTTCTTTTTTTGTCCGCGATAAAGATCCGCTATGTCGTATTGACCATCGCGGCGGCCGCAGTTTTCCTGCCGACGGCATATATCGTCGGCGTGAATACAGGCGTGATCAAGCTCTATCAGCAGCAGCGGATCATGGCGATCCTTGATCCCGAGAGCGTCGATCCGCGGGGTTTCGGTTATCATACGGTTCAGTCCATGATCACGGTCGGCAAAGGCGGCCTGACGGGCATCAAGGGCGATGCGGAAACGTCGCAAAGTGTTCTGAAATTTCTCCCCGAGCCGCAGACGGATTTCATCTTTGCCGTAACGGCAGAAAATACGGGTTTCATCGGCTGCGTGGCGCTGCTTTTGGCCTACGCATTGTTGTTCTCGAGGATGATCGCGGGTGCCCGTGAGGCTTCCGACCGTGCGGGAATGCTTGTTATAATGGCCATCGTCAGCGGAATGGTCTTCCAGATATTCATCAATATCGGGATGACGCTGGGTTTTCTGCCTGTTATCGGTGTTCCGCTGCCGCTGATGAGCGCGGGGCTGTCGGCATTGCTCACGACCTTCGTAGCGATAGGATTTGTAGTCAGCATTCGGTTGCGGCGATTTGTTAATTAGGAGAAGTAGCACGATATGGCAGTAGAAGCAGAACGTTTTCCGGCGGTTGAGGCCGGCTCGGCACAGGGCATCGCCTCGTGGCTGACATTTTGGTTCTCGGCCATTGTTCTGACGGTCTCAGCGGGCGGCCTGACCGGCGTGCTCGCATCGTATTACCTGAACAATTCGCAATATTCCGTCGAGGTCTCTGCTCTTGCGACGTATCGTCCGCCGCAGGTGACGACCATCTATGCCGACGACGGCGAGACCGTACTTGCCGAATTCGCAATTGAAAAACGCATTCCGATAAAGATACAGGACGTGCCGGACCGCGTCATCGACGCACTGCTCGCTATCGAGGATTACCGCTATCGCGACCACATCGGTATTGACCCGTACCGTATCGTCGGTGCTGTCGTCAGGAACCTGACGTCCGACCGTGTCGAAGGTGCCTCTACCATCACGCAGCAGCTCGCCAAGAACCTTTTCCTGTATAAGGACAAGACCTATACGCGAAAGGTCAACGAATGGGCCGTTGCACTGCAGATCGAGAGGTTCTACACAAAGGACCAGATCCTTGAGATGTATATGAACTACGTTTTCCTCGGCGCCGGAGCCTATGGCTTTGAGGCGGGTTCGAGGACGTATTTCGGAAAATCCGTAAAGGACCTGAATCTGGAAGAAGCCGCACTGCTGGCAGCCATTCCGAAATCGCCCGAGTATTCGCCGACGAGAAATATGGAAAAGGCGAGGATGCGGCGCGACATCGTGCTCGACCAGATGGCGAAATATTACCCTGAAAAATATTCGCAATCTGACGTAAACGCTGCTAAAGCAAAGCCTATCCAGCTCGCCAGTACGGCCTATTATCAGGCACAGCCTAAATCGACTGCGTGGGATTATCCGGTTGAAGAGATACGCCGTTACCTTGAGATGAAATACACGACCCGCGTCGCTCAGGGCGGGCTGAAGGTCTATTCGACCATCAACGTCGACGCCCAAAAACTGGCGACGCGTGTCGTCCGCGAGCGGTTGCGTCAATTCGACAAGGGCCGAAAGTGGCGCTCCGACTATCAAGATATCCTGATCGACGATGAGGGAAACCCCGTAACCGACGAAGCGACCGTGTCGAAGATGCTTGAGAACTACAAGCACCCTGATTGGTACGGCGACGAATACAAAGAGGGCGAATATATCAAAGGCCTCGTAATGCGTGCCAGTCCGAACAGCGATGAGGTAGGTGTGCGTTTCGGACGTTACAAAGCGATCGTGCGGTCCGGCGACATGGGCCGTGCCGGCCGTTCACCGCGTCAGGAACTCAAGCCCGGTTTTCTTGCTGAATTCTACATCGAAAAGGTCGATAACGAGAACCAGACGCTCGAAGTGCGGCTCGAACAGACGCCCGAGATCCAGGCCGCAATGGTAACGATGAACGCCAAGACCGGCGAGGTCGTGGCGATGGTCGGCGGCTACGATTTTCACACGAATAAATTCAATAACGCCACCCAGGGACTTCGTCAGACCGGATCGGCGTACAAACCTTTCATTTATGCGGCCGCGGTCGAAGAGGGCATGACGCCCGATACGGTCGTCAGCGGCGCGCCGATAAAACGCGGCGGCTGGCAGCCGACGAATTATGACGGCAGCCCCGGCCACGGCAATGTGCCGATGAAGATCGCCTTGGCGAAATCGTACAACATCGCCGCGGTTCACCTGCTCGATCAGGTCGGTATTCAGGCGGGAGCTCAGATGGTCCGCCGTTTCGGCATCTCCAATCCGATGGCGCCGAGCCTGCCGAGTGCTCTCGGAGCCTCTGAGGCGTCGCTGCTGGAAATGGTCGCCGCCTATTCGGCTTTTCCGAATAAGGGTATACGAATGATGCCGCATCTGATCCGCAAGGTTTATAACCGCGACGGCAGCCTGCTCGAGGATAACGAGGGCCAGAGTACGAAGGTCATGAGCGAATACGTAGCATCGACGATGGCGCAGATGATGCGAGGGGTAACGAGCGGAGGAGGAACGGCGTCCGGTGCAAATGCGGCCGGGCATCCGCTTGCAGGAAAGACCGGAACGGTAAACGCCCACACCGATGTTTGGTTCATCGGCTATACACCTGAGTATGTGACCGGCGTTTGGATGGGTAATCCGAAACGGAAAGAACCTTTAGGACGCGGAATGACGGGCGGCGGCGGCGCACTTCCGTATTTCAATGCCTTCATGAGCGTTTTCATGAAAGGCAAGCCGATGGTGAAATTCCCCGATCCGCCGCCAATGCCGCCTGAGATAAAACGTGCTGCAGAACTGAGAAAACGCGAGGAGCTTGAGAAGCTCGAAGAAGCTGACCTGAGCGGCCGCCGTTCGGGTATAGTCTTTACGCCGGGAACACTGATCGATCCCGACGCTCCATTGCCGGGCGAGCCGAAACCGAACGATCCGCGTCCCGATACGACACCGCGTCCTTCGGACGATCCGCCGCCCGACAGGCCGATCGTGGTCAGGACTCCAAGCGTGCAATCAACGCCTAGGCCCGATCCGCAGCCTGAAAAAACGCCCGAAGGCCCGCGTCGGCAGGGAAAGAAAGGTGAGGGTTAGTTAGGAGAATAAAACAGAAAAAGAAAGGGAGACAAGACGGCTTGTCTCCCTTTTACATTGTCGGGGCAGTTGCTTACTTCGTAAATTCTCCAAGGTAATACGGCAGCATTCTGCGCCACCAAACCCAATCATGGTTCACGTCGTGTCCCCAGATCTCTAGCCGGTGCGGGATGCCTTTTGAATGAAGCAGCCCGGAGAATTCGCGGCTGCGGTCCGGTGCCTCGTACGCGCCTTGCCCTGTTACTATCACTATCGAATCGGCACGCCTCAAACGCGGCAGGTGATAATCATCATTTAGGTTTTTCAGGTACATCGACGGATTGTTGAAATAGACGTTGTCGTCGTAGTAGCTCTCAAGATAATTGTAGATGTCGTAGCTGCCGCTCATCGCGATCGTACCGCGGAAATTATCCGAGTGTTTGAAGTAGGTGTTTGCCGCAAGCAGTGCGCCCAGGCTCGCGCCCGTTGTCAAAGGCTTTGCGTCGGCACCGCACTCATTGCGTATGAGCGGCAGTACCTCTTCCATGATGTATCGGTCATAGCGCGTCAGCATCTCGACCTTCCAGCCGGGGTGCGATTCCTTGTTTAGTAAACTGTAGCGGTTCACTGAATTGATGGAATAGGCGCGTATCTTTCCCGCTTCGATAAATTCCTTTATCGCGTCAACCAAATAAAAACGCTCGTATTCCAAATAATCTGCCGCTGCAGTAGGGAACATCAGCAGCGGATAGCCCGCGTCGCCGTATGCCACCAGCGGCATTTCCATACCCAAATTGTGGCTGAACCACGATGTTGTGTCTCGTCGCATTTAGTGTCGTTTCTCCAGACTATTTTACTACCGTAAAATCACGCACGGTCGAATTGTAGCCACCGTTGTCAACGGGATTTCCGTCCTTGTCGAGCAGCTCCAGTGAAATGGTGTGGCGTCCGGCCGTCCACCCGCCGAGCCAGATCGGCTGCCAGCGGTCGATGAAACGCGGTTCGCCGCCATTCACCGTATATCTGATCTTGTATTCGCCGCCGTCGCCAGCCAACTTCGCGTTGGTCAGCCAGAAATCGATCATTATCGGATCGGCATCGTTGCCCTTATATTCGCCTTTCGGGCGGCTGAATGTCAGCAGCGGCTTCTTAGCATCGACAGGGCCGGCATTGCTCGGACGCATTTCTTTGCCTTCCGGCGAGGGCTTCGTTTCGGCCGGCTGCGAATTGTTGTTTGCCATCACCTGTTCCTTTTCGGCTGTCGTTGTCGGCCGTTTCGCGTCGCCTCCGCCGTTCTTGACGGTAAATTTCACCATTTGGAATGAGCCTTCGTTCTTGTAGCTCTCGTGCCACGGCCGCGAAGCAAAAACGCGCAGCACGTGCTCGCCGTCCACGACGTTCCTCAGCTCAAACTCCTGATCGAGGTTGTAATACGCCTCGTAGGGCTGATTATCGAGGATGACGTGGATATGGTTGCCCATTTTCGTCTCGTGGTCCATATGCGGCTTGTAGCCTTTCAGGTCGCCCGAAATGTCCAGCTTGACCTTTACTGTCGAACTGTTCACGACCGCTCCTTCCTTCGGTTCTACGATCTTCAACACCGGCTGTGCCTGATCCTGCTCACCGCGGGCGGTCATCATTTCCTTTATTCTTTGCGGGGCTTCGACGACGCTCAGATTTTGCGGTCCGGCATTCGCATTTGCGGGCGCCGGGGCCGTATTCGACGCGGCGTTGTTCGACGCAGTCCCGCCGCAGCCCGCGATCAAAAGTGACGTTCCCAAAATTGCAACCCCAAGGACAAAAACAAAAGATGTACTTCTCATAAATATCTCCAATATCCTAGATCGAAACGGCCGACGGCATCTCTGTACCGACGGGAACGCTTCCGAAAACACTGCAAAAATTCTCAATCAAGCGGTCTTCCACCTCGCTCATTTCCAAACTGCGGCCCAGAATGCGATCCATCGACGTTACGGGTTCGCCCTCACACGCGATGATCCAGTTGTAATAGCTCAGGTCGGTATTCACGTTCAGCGCAAAACCGTGCGTCGTGACCCAGCGTTTTATATGGACGCCGATCGCCGCCACCTTTCCTTCCGATGTATGAACGCCCGTCAGGCCTTCGATGCGAAACGCCTCGATGCCGTAGTCGCCCATCGTGTGGATCAGCACTTCTTCCAGATCGCGGACGTATCGATGGACGTCCTCTCGGTCCGGCGATAGGTTCACGATCGGATAGCCGACGACCTGGCCGATGCCGTGATATGTAACGCGTCCGCCGCGGTTCGTTTCAAAAACCTCAACGCCCATCGCACGCAGCAGATCCGCCGTCGCGAGCACACCGTCCGTTTTGGCACGGCGGCCGAGCGTAAATGTATGCGGATGCTCGAGCAGGAGCAGATAGTCGCGCATGCGTTCAGCGATCACACGCGTTTCCAACTCCATTTGCAGTTCGAGGCCGTCGCCATAGGCAACACGGCCGAGACGGCGAACTTCGAGCGGCCTTTCACGCATCTGCTACTATGATAAGATTTTTGCGGCCGATCTTAAAGAACGCCGCATCGCACCGATATGACCCGATCACTCTTTTTATTTGCCGCTTTTACAGTAATTTGCATAATTTCGCTGGATGCATCCGCACAGCGGCGTCCCGCACCGCGGCGCACGCCTGCACCGCCCGCACCTGCTGCATCAGCGGCCGCAGCAGCAGAGGTGAAGCTGGGTGCCGAAAAAGCATCGACACAGATCAAAAATGTGACGAAGTTCCTCTACACGCTCGGCGGCATCGCGAACCGCATCGAGGACCTCGACCGCGAATCTAAAACGCGCAGCCTCTCGCGTGCTGCCCTCGATGCGAACGACAGCAACAAGCGGAGCGTCATCACCGCGATAAGAAACCTGCGTGCGGGCATCGAGGTTCTCGAGACGGAATTTCGCACAAAGCCCGCATTGCAGAAATACGCGCTTAATTTACAGGGAATTTCACTGTTGGCGTCGGAATGCGAACAGCTCGCCGCCGCCGGGCGTTTTTCAGACGCTGGCCGGCCGCTGCTCGAACTTGTTGAAAAGCTGTCGGATACGCTGGTGGCGATGCCGTGAGTGGGAAGACACAAAACAGAAGACAGAAGTCGCAAGACGAAGGAAAAAGGAAAAAGGAAAAAGGAAAGAGTCTAGCTGCTGACCGATAAATGCAAACTGCTAAATGCTAAATGCTAAATGATAAATGACTAGCACGGCTTCCTCAGTTCAGGCACTTTTTTACCTTCATCACAGGGTTCAATTTCTTTTTCCGTCGCTGAAACGGCCTGTCCCGCCGCTTTGATCCCGAGCTTACCGCGGATAAAGGTTTCTATCTCTTCGAGGACGATCTCGCCGTTGATGACGTTCGCCTTTTTCAGCAGAACATCGCCAGTTTTCTCGGCCTCGTTCGGCGAGAAAAGAACATACCACGGCGTGCCCCAGCCGCGGTTGTCGCCCACGGAGCGGCGGTAAACATAATGCTGCGATGACGTGCGGTCGGCACGCGATTCTGATTCGATGACGGCAGGGAACGTGATCTTCAGTTGATCCAGATTTCTACGCATCGCCGCGGCCGGATCGTAAAGTCCTATCGCGATTATCTCAAGGCCCTGCGGGGCATACTTGTCATAGAGGCTCTGCAAGATAGGAGCGTCGTGCCGCCAGTTCAGGCAAAAAGGAGCATAGTAAACAAGCATCACCGCCTTTTTGCCCGCGATCATCGAACGCAGTTCTGCGTTTTCTCCTGTCCTTAAATTCTTGTAGGTCCAGTTCTTGTAATTGATCTCTTTTTCCTGCATCGGTGCAGATTCGTTCTGGCCGAATGCGGGAACAAGCAGGAAAAGAACGGCGGCTGTAAGTAAAAAGGTTCTCATAACTAGACGGCTTCTTATGCCAAAGATTATCCGCTTAGATGCGTTTTTACAAGCAATTTATGCCTGAATTTCGCTGCCTCTGCGGCGTAGCCGCCGTGTCCAGTAGGCGATGTTCAAATAAATGCCCGAAAGAGCCGATAAAGCCGCGATCGCCGAAAAGATCAGCAGCAGCGTCACCTGCCATTTTCCCGCAAAAAAGTAGAAATGCGCCTCGCGGAAAAAACGTGTCTTTAGCGACGGCGGTTTCGAAAATGCGGCGGCACCTGTTTCGGCATCGATAAAGATCGACTCCGCACCGAGCCCGCCGACCGCCTGATATTGCGGCCTGCCGTCCTTCATGAGCAGAGTCAGTGCCGTCGTCGGCAGCTGACGTCCGGCAAGCTCGTTCGCACTTGCCATCGCCGCCGCCGGCGAAACGGCAACCCGCGATGCGTCGATATTTTCGATGACGCCGCCTTCGATGGTATTCGGCAGTGCATATAGGAATCCGCTCGCCGCCCACGCCAGTACGGGCACTGCCGCCAAAGCACCTAATATCAAATGAAGTTTGTAAATAAAATTTCTCATGGCAATTTAGGATAAGATTATCATCTGCGGCCATCTGTGGTAATCTGTTGTTCGAAATATGAGCCGACCGACTGTTACAGACATCTTCAAGCGTGCCGTTGCGATCCGAGAATCAAATCCCAATGCGGATTATGCCGCCGTAAAGTCGCAGCTTTTGAGCGAGTTTTCAGGCAGTCAGTTCCCTGAAACTGCGTTTCTGACCATTCCCGAATACGACAATATCGCACCCGAAGAAGACTGGACGGCCGGATTGCCCGTAACGCTTCGCGGTATTCAGAATGAGGACTGGAACGACGTCGTCCACGGCGTGATCATCAGCCTCGAACAGGTCGAAAACTATCCTAAACAGTCCGGCCGCGAGGACGATCCCGCGAAAGAATGGCGAAATCGCGACCGCGGCATCGCCGGTGCTGAAGAAAAGAACCTCGAAAAATGGTTGCCCGAAGAGCTGATGGCATTAGCCAAACGCAGTTCGAGATCTTAGACAACCAGGCCGTCCATTGCCTCGATGACCTCGCACGGCGGGTCGTATTTCGCGACCTCCTCCAGAAAGTTGACCCTGTCCCATTCGGGATAAAAATGCGTCAGCATCGCCCTTTTGGGCTTGGCTTTTCGGATGATGTACATGGCCTCGGCGAGGTCGAGATGCTTTTCGGCGGGTTT
Source organism: Acidobacteriota bacterium (assembly GCA_016700075.1). Taxonomy (NCBI): domain Bacteria; kingdom Pseudomonadati; phylum Acidobacteriota; species Acidobacteriota bacterium. The sequence continues at coordinate 2,565,453 of CP065000.1, forward strand.
GTCGGCGGGAAACGAGCATTCCAAAATGAACAGATCGCATAGCCGTGCAAAGACGGCTAGTTCGAGCGTGAATCCCGTATCGGCGGAATAAACGAGCGTGTTTTCGTCGGAGTCGCGCAGGTGAATTGCGAGGCTTTCGGGCGTGTGCGGCGTCTTCAGCGTAACGGCATTCATTCCCGCGATCTCAATAGGCTCCTGCGGCTCGAACTCGGCGATCTCCACAGGAAACGGCTGTTCGAGCAGCTTGTAATCACGCACGGCATCAAAGCGTTCGATCAGCCCTTTCAGCCCGACAGGCCCGACGATCTGCAGCGGTTTTGTACGGCCGCGCATCTCGGCGGCGTGTTTCGTTCCGGCAAGCAAAGAAGGCAAACCGCCGACGTGGTCCAGGTGAAAATGCGAGATCCAGATCGCGTCAAGCTCGGGCCATTTCAGTCCGGCGGCGGCCATTCGCGTCGCGATCGACCCTGAACAATCAAGCAGAATTGTCCCGCCGTTCGCTTCGACAAAATAGCCTGAACTCGCACGTTTGGGATGCGGAATGGACGTGCCCGAGCCTAGAACCGTCAGCTTCATACGGCAATGATAGCACTAGTGTGTGGTAAATTATTCGAATGACAGAGGTTGATGTCCTCGCCGTTTTCGCACATCCTGACGACCTCGAATTGTCCGTCGGCGGCACGATGCTCAAGCTGAAAGCCCTCGGGTATCGCACAGGTGCTCTCGACGTGACCCGCGGAGAAATGGGCACACGCGGCACCGTCGAAGGCCGTGCAGAGGAAGCGAAAAAGGCCGCCGAAATATTAAAACTGGATATTCGAGAAAATCTTGGGCTTCGCGACGGCCACGTTTTCATCGATGAAGCAAGCCGTATCGCGATGACGCGAGCATTCCGCCGCCACAAACCGCGGGTCGTCATAACGCATCAGATCGGCGATTCGCACCCTGACCACAACAACATCGCTCAGCTTGTGCGTGAATGTTCGCGGCTGTGTGCGATGAGCAATTTCGACGCCGAAACCGGCGGCGAGCGCATAAAACCGCCGATCGTCGCACACAATATTTTTTCGCGCAGCGTGCATCCGTCGTTCATCGTTGACATCTCGGAGCACCTTGACGGCAAGATCGCCGCCATCCGCGCTCATGCGTCGCAGTTCTTTGACCCCAATTCCAACGAGCCTGAGACGATGCTGACCGGGGAGACCTATATTGACGAGATCGAATATCGTTCGCGATACTATGGATCGCTGATCGGTACCGCGGCCGGTGAGCCATTCTTTGTACGCGAAGCCCTGAATATCGAAGACCCATTTGCGTTGCTTACCCGTTCGATGAATTTATATTCCTAATCCGCAGCCAGGCGGCGTGTTCCCAACAGAATACCGGACTGCGTAGCGACATCCGGCGTGGGTTCAAAATCTGACCGAGCTTCATTCAGCCTGAAAAGATACGAGAAACGTCGATGGCTTAGGAACGTCAGCAGCCCGATCGCCGCGTTGTGAAATGCAGAGGCGCGTCCTTTCCAATGCTCCGCCAGCGGACGAGCGCCGCAGCCGTCTTCGGCGTCGAAATAGACGCGTTCGTGCCACCTGCGTCTGCCTTCGGGAAAATGCGGATAGTTGCCGAGGATCTGTGCCATTGAGGCGACCTGGCGAAATGACAACGGCCGCTTGTATTCGGGCAGGACGAGAACCGTACTGCGTTTGTCCTTGCGTATCTCATCGACGAATTCGGAAAAACACCCTGCCGACGTGGTGTTCACTACCGTGTTCGCGTGCATACAGTGCCTATCGCCGCCTGAGATGATCGGCAGGCCGAGTGTTTCCGCTATCTCGATGGCGAGTTTGTTCTCTGACCAAGGCCGAAAACCGTTCACCTCGATCGTGTGGACATCGCGGGCGTGCTCGTCGATGAAATCGCGAAGCAGCTCGTTGTGTGCCTCTTGGCCGATCATTTCTATATCCCACACGGGATGGTTGAAAACTATCAGAACCTCGTCTATCGAATTCAGCAGATCGAATATTCGTCGCAGCTCATTGCGGTCATGTCCCGCTTCGCCAAATGTATATGCGAGCAGCTGATCTCTTAGTTCCACGGCCCTCTCAGGCGGCAGATTGTGAACACCGAGGTGAAAATAGGCACAGCCAAACGGCACCGTCCATTCCATCGATATCGGCGCCTTAGAATTATCGACGGTTTCGTTCACCTGCACTGCGGCGTCGATGCAGTCGTGGTCGGTGATCGAAATGATCGGCTCGACATCAAGTTTGGCAACGTTCCCGCTCTCCATTTGATACACCTCGGGACCGGTGAGCGGCGGTTCCCAATAGCCAGTATTGAAATTTGGATACTGGCCGGCCGCAGCGCGGTATTTTTCGACCTCGCGTTTCCAGATATGCCGCACCAGCGGTATCTTTTCAGCATAGAAAGGCAGAAAATCGAGCATTTCTTTGGAATATTGCGTATGGCAATGCAGCGAAACGCCGGTGGAATGTCCGGCGGCATTCGCATATCTGTCCAGAATCTTTAGCTGTGAACGTGACGATTTCATTTCACTTCTCCGTTTGGGCAAAGAAAAAAGACTCGCCGATGATTCTCGGCGAGTCTGTTGTTTTTGTATTGTTCTGATCCGAAGGGTAGAGGTCTCTTGCCGCTGGACTGCGGCATTCGCATTTTAAGTGACGTTGATGTTAAAAGTGCGTTCTTGATCTGCGGCATGCTCTTGATCCGTTGCCGTAAATCAAGTTTTACCAATGCGTTCTGAAGTAAAAGTTAAAGTGGACTTACAATTTCGTTAAGATTGTTCGCTCTGTGGAAAACGCAGTTCGGCGAAAAAGGAATATCGGCGGTAGAGCGGCTCGATCGTCAACGCGGCACCTTTCGACTTTGCAAATTCATCGAGAAACGGTAGCAGGTCCGACCAGAACTGGACATGAAAATGTCGCAGCCAGCCTTTTATCATCGTTTGAAACCACCGAGGCAGTCTTTCCTGATCATAGAAATCGACAATATAAAGCGAACCGCCGGGCTTTATCTGTTCGGCTGCGTGCTCCAGAGCATGCCGCCACGGCGGGATCATTGAGATTGAATAGCTAAAAAATGCCGAGTCAAAACGCTCATCGAGCGCGAAAAGTTCGCTACGGTCGAATGATTCGGCAAGTGCGGTTTCGAGGCGAATGTTCGTGACGCCATCCTTCTCAATTTTGGCAGAGGCCGTAAGCAGCATTTCCGATGAGGCGTCGATGCCGTAGAGCGTCGCCTGCGGGTGCCTGCTTGCGAGTATTCTCAAATTTCGTCCGGTTCCGCATCCGATCTCCAGAACATTGTCGCCGGGCCGCACGAACATTCGATCGAGCAGGGTGTCTCGGCCGAGCAGGTAAAATCTTCGGGTCGCGTCGTAGAAATACCGCTGATAGCGGTACATCGAATCCATTCTCTCGAATGCGGCGTCGGTCATTGCGTTGTTCATTTCAGCGTGTAGAGGTGAAATCCGCCGTAAATGGAGGCACGGTCGCTCTTTGCGAAAGATAGTGATTCGTCACGGTGATATTCAAATTGTGAACGAAGTTCGACAGGCAGACGATCTTCGATCGGCGAACCGCTGCCCGCAGTGCGGAAAATTATGCGGGAACCTCTCTCGCCAAACTTCGCGATCGCCGACCACAGTTCCGACTGGGCACGATCGTCCATCCAATCCTGCGCGTCCAATAAGACGAAACGGTTAAAAGTATCGGCGGGCTGTGATCGAATGGCGTTGGTCACAGAGCAAACCGAAGCTCGTATCTTTGCCGCATTTGCCTTGAGTGAAGCGAAATTTTCTTCTCGTAGATAATCCGGCAAGCAGACCCTTTTTTCCGTGTCGTAGCGCCGTCCCAGTGCTTGCCATGCGAAATAGTTGTCGTCGATAGGAAAACCGCATGCAAGGCGTTTTGCCCGTTCGCGATAAATATCAATTATTGAGCCACCATCTGCGAGGTCTTTTTTCAGCTCCTCGTATTGCTGAGGTGGAATTCCAAGGCCAAACATGGTCACCGGCAGTTTTCCGACAAATTTGATCACCGTCGAATCAAAGAAGGGCGCGATGTTCTTTTCGAAAAGCTCTTCCTGTTCCTCCGGCGATCGTGCATCGAGCACGGCATCCGGGCGACAGCCGATCACTTTCGCGAGTCGATGAAAGAACCGCAGAAAATAACCGTTGCGCGAATGTTCGTACAGTCCGCCTTTTTCGAAGATATTGATACGGTCGCCGTATAGAATACCGCCGATCAGGCCGTTCTCTTCCCAAAAGTCGCGGGTCTCGTCGTCGAGTTCCGGTGCGATGTATTTGTAATACGCGGCCGTATTTTGCCGGTGGCTTCCGAGCCCGAAGAACCGGAAAAAATGTTCGTATGTCGGCAAATGGCGTGCGGCGGCGACCTTTAGCTTGAGCAGATTTATGTGATGTCGGTTCACATCGACCACCGTGACCGCGGCCGGCTGAGCGATCGAATAGTTCAGGGCGTTGCAGCCGCCCGACGATATACACAAGATGCGGGAATCATTGTCTAGCTGCATCGCTTCGATATCGACACGCGGATCTTCCCAGATCTGATTGTAAACGAACGCGTCGAACCACAACGCGAATAGCCGCTGCAGTATTCCCGCCCTCGACACCACCGTGTCGATCGAGACCGCATCCATTACGCTGGTGTTTTGTCTTGTTTCAGAGATCATTATATTCACGGCAGGAGAAAATCATTTTTGTTAAATCTGACCGATGTTGCGCAAATAGGTGTAACGACATCCTGAAATGGCTGTTAAATATTATGACGAACCGTGGCTGCGGTGAGTGCGGTCTGCATACGATGTGAGATATATTTTAGGTAATGGCGACCGTCGCTCCCGAAGAGATCGAACTGCAGAAAAAACAGCGTGTGCTTGAGCGGCTGAAGGACCGCCTTGCCGACCGCGAGGAGGCGATGACGGATCTGCGCGGTGAGATGGAGCAGTTCGAGGCGAAATACACGATGGAGGTCGCACGGCTATATGCCGAGTTTGACGAGATCGAAGCACAGATCGCCGAAGAGGAATTCAAACTCGTTCCTGACGACGAAGAAATAAAGAAGCGTGCGGAAGAGCTTCGCCGTCGTGCCGAAGAATCGGCCGCCCGTGCAGCCGAGGACGCCGAAAAGGCGAATTTTCGCCACGACCCGACGCCCGAGGCCAAGAAGGCTTATCACGAGCTCGCACGCGCAATTCACCCTGACCTCGCTCTCGACAATGAAGAGAAAGAGCGGCGGCACGTAATGATGGCGGAGCTGAACGACGCCTATTCACGCGGCGACCAGCAAAAGCTGAACAAGCTCGTCGCGGATATGCGTCAAAGCCCTGAAATGGTGCGCGGCGATTCGGTCGGCGATGAGCTGATACGTGTAATAAGAACGATCTATCAGGTGAATCAGCGGCTGCGCGAACTCGCCGCGGAAGAGGCAGAGGTCATGGCGTCGGAGCTTTACGGGCTGAAACAGAACGTCGATCGCGAAATGGCCGAAGGCCGCGACATCCTGTCGCAGATGGCAAATCGTACTCAGGTCCACATCAAAAAATCCGAGCGGCGGCTCGCAAACCTTAGACAGGTGAACGAAGCTCAAGAGGAATACGTGCGGGAACGCTTCGGTATGGACGTCGAAGATTTCCGGCAAAAGAAGCAGTAAGAAGCGAATGAAGTTTCTATCCAGTCAGGTCAGCTATCTTTTGAGCCGTGCCGAAAATCGGCAGAATATCGCCGCTCTGGCCAAATATCTCGCATTCCTGATCGGCGTCATCGTTCTTTTTACGATCCTTTTTCATTTTTTGATGATCTATGAGGGCCAGGAACACAGCTGGCTTTCAGGGCTGTATTGGGTTCTGGTGGTGATGTCCACGCTCGGTTTCGGCGACATTACGTTCTCGTCGGACCTAGGGCGTGCGTTTAGTGTGCTAGTGCTGCTTTCGGGCGTAGTGCTGCTGCTGATAATGCTGCCGTTCACGTTCATACGGTTCTTTTACGCACCGTGGCTCGAGGCTCAACTGCACACTAGGACTCCGCGAGAGGTTCCTGAGGGAACACAGGGCCATGTGATCATCTGCGGATACGAATCCATCGCTCCCAATCTGATAAAAAGGCTGAAGCAAGAAGGGATCAAGTACTTTGTCATCGAATCAGATCCTGCTCGGGCGGCGCAGATGCTGCAGGACGGCATCAAGGTGATCCAGGGCGAGGTGGACAGCCGAAACGCCTACGAGCGGATGAACGTCCAAAAGGCCGCTCTTGTTTTCGCCAATCGCGACGACGCCACGAATACCAACATCACGCTGACCGTTCGCGAGGCGGCCCCTGATGTTGTTGTTGCAGCGACCGCGACCGACCCTGATTCGATCGACATTTTGGAGCTGACAGGTGCCACGCACGTGCTGCCCCTCAAACAGCGGCTAGGCGAATATCTTGCCAACCGCATCAGCGTCGGCGACGTCCGTACGCACGAGATCGGCACGTTCGGCAAATGGGTCGTCGTCGAGTTCACCGTCCACAATACCAGCCTTGAGAACAAGCTGATACGCGAAACCGGACTTCGCGAAAAGGCCGGCGTGAGCATCATCGGCATCTGGCGGCGTGGAATGCTGGTCGCCGCGGATCCTGACGACCGCCTGGCCGAATTTGACGTCCCACTCGCGGTCGGGACGAGCGAGCAGATCGCAGAGCTTGAAAAGCTGCTCAAGCACGAAATGCCGACATCGCATTCCGTGCTGATACTCGGTGGCGGAAAGGTCGGCCGTGCCGCTGCTATAGCGTTGAAAGAGAAGGGCCTTACGGTCTACATGGTCGAACGCGAAAAGAACCGCTGCGATTCAATACGGCCCTATCTCGACCGCCTGACCATCGGCGATGCGGCCGACCGCGACACACTGATGACTGGCGGCCTGATGGAATCGTCTCTGGTCCTGCTGACGACCAATGACGACGCCGTTAACATCTATCTTTCGATCTATTGCCGCCGTCTGAATCCCGATGTCCGCATCATCAGCCGCGTCGAATACGTCCGCAACGTCGAGGCGATCCACCGTGCCGGTGCTGATTTTGTTCTGAGCTATGCACCGCTCGGTGCGGAATCGGTAATGTCGATACTGCAGGGCCGTCCGCCGATGATCATGGGCGAGGGCGTGGAGCTTTTCGTAAATAAGGTCCCGGAGAAACTCGTCGGCAAAACGCTTGCGAAAAGCGGGATCGGATCAAAGACCGGCCTTATCGTACTTGCGGTCGAGAATAACGGCGACACTAACGCGAACCCGACGCCCGACACCGTTCTGCCCGCCGGTGCAAAACTTGATCTGCTGGGCACGAGCGAGCAAATGCAGGCGTTTGAAAAGGTGTTCGAATAAAAAAGTATTGACTCGGATGCCTAAACTGTGAAAACATAGGCGGCATTTGGGAAAGGCGGGCATTTTTTGACGGGACAAGGTTCCGCGGACCTCACGCCTCCCGGCGTGAACCGCGGGATAAGGGGGAAACGGTGTGGGAGACGTTTCCCCCGCTTTTTATATCGCGTTGCCGGCGGCAAAACCCGATGCCCAAGCCCATTGAAAGTTGTAGCCGCCCAGCCAGCCCGTAACGTCAACGACCTCGCCGATAAAATACAGTCCCGCGACTTTCCGGCTTTCCATCGTTTTTGAAGAGAGCTCCGCGGTCGAAACGCCGCCGAGCGTAACTTCGGCTCTTCCGTAGCCTTCGGTCGAGCTGAAAAGAATGTGGCGGTCGTGAATGTTTTTCCTGATCGTTTCAATGTCGGCTTTTGAGAGCTCGGCAATGCGTTTCGCGGCAATATTCTGCGGTAGCAGCGTGTCTGCAAGGCGTTCGGGGAAAAATTTGGCGAGGAAATTCGATGCCGTCTTTTTTGCATTTCCCGCTTCACCCAGTAGTTCAACGATGTCGCCTTCCGGCAGCAGATCGATCGCGATGGGCTTTGACGGATCCCAGTAATTCGATGCTTGCAGTATCGCAGGGCCGGACAGACCGCGATGCGTAAAGAGTATGTTCTCGCGAAACGTAACGCCGCCCGCCGAAACCGCCGCGTGAACCGAGATGCCCGCCAGCCGAGCGTCTGCCTTTTTCTGAGCGACCAGCGCTACGAGTGAAGGCCGCGTCTCTTCGATCGAGAGTCCGAACTGCCTCGCGACATCGTAGCCGAAACCTGTCGCACCGATCTTCGGGAACGATAGTCCGCCGCACGCGATGACCAGCTTCGGTGCACGGAAAACGCCTTTGCTCGTCACGGCCTCGAATTCGCCATCGCCATTTCGGCTGACACTTATTACCGAACACGACGTCTCAACGCGAACACGCGCATCGCGGCATTCCGCCAACAGCATATCGACTATCTGACGCGAGGATTCGCGGCAAAAAAGCTGGCCGAGCTTTTTCTCGTAAAACGCGATTCGGTGATCTTTAACAAGGCTGACGAAATCGTCGGACGAAAATCCCGCAAGTGCCGAACGGCAAAAATGCGGATTACGCGAGACAAAATTCTCCGCCGAAACCTCGCGGTTCGTGAAATTGCAGCGTCCGCCGCCCGAGATCATTATCTTCCGGCCAACTTCGGCGTTGTGTTCGATCACGACGACGCGACGCCCGCAGCGTCCGGCCGCGATCGCACAAAAAAGCCCCGCGGCACCGCCGCCGATGATGATGGCGTCGTACACTTGCGTCAGGAAATGTAGCGTTCTTTGAGGATGTTCAAATGATGCTGCGTGTGTCCCGCTATCATCCAAGCCAGAGCTCGTGCGGAGACCGCGGCGTCGCTGGCGGTTCCGGTCCTGCTCATTTGCTCTTCGTCCGTTGCGGAAATCATCAGAACATTTGAACGCCGCTGATGATCGAATTCGTCGATCAGGCTCTTGAGCGTGCGGGCGTGAGCATCGGTCCCGTTGACGAAAACGTCCTGATCGAATCCAGGCAGCGGCGTCGCATCACCGCGTGAGATCCGCAAAAACCTGTACGCGAAAACGCGTTCTCCGTCGATAATATGGCTCAGCAGCTGCTTTACTGTCCATTTTCCTTCGGCATAGGCGAATGTGCCTTTTTCTTCCGCGAATTGCGAGAACAACGAACGCAGTTCGTCGTTTTGCGCATCCAATACTTGTACGATGTCATCTTCGGGGACGAGCCCGACATAGCCGGCGTAGAATTCCGCGTATTCTGAAGTTTCGGGTCTGCTCATACTCGGTTATAGTATCAAAAAACTATGGTTCGAAAGACAAGCTATTTGACCGTTGCACTTTCAGTGATGCTGCTTGCGTCCGCTTCGTTCGCACAGGGCGGCAAGGCAGAGCCCAAACGCATCGATTTTGTCAGAGGTGCATCGTCGGCAACGGTCCGCGGCACCCTCTCGAACGCGCAGGAAATGGATTTCATTTTCCGTGCCCGTGCCGGCCAGACCGTGACCGTCAAGAACGCTAACCCGCGGCTTTTCGATATTCGCGTTTTCAACGACATCTTCGAATTTGAAACGGAATTCGACAGCTCAGCGAAAATTGTTTTTGAGGTACCTGAAACAGGCGATTACTATATGTTCGTCCGCCGAAAGGTCGGCCGGCCTGCGTCGGCAAGATTTTCGGTTACGGTTTCGATCAAATAAGGTCATAATAAGAAAGTAGGAGAACAAGTTATGAAAAGAATGATGTTGACCGCTTTTGCGGCGGTTTTGGCTTTGGCGGTGCTTTCACAGAGCGGAGCTGAGGCAGTAAATACGACCCACGCCGACCGCTTTTCAGAAGCGACGATGAACGGCGAAACGGCCACCTACGCGCTCGACAAAGCACACAGCTTCATCGGCTTCAAGGTCAAGCACATGGGCCTGATCTACGTGCCGGGTTATTTCCGCGACTTTACCGGCACTATCAACTACGACGCACAAGACGTCTCTAAATCGACGGTAGAGTTTACCGCAAAGGTAACCAGCATCGACACAGGCGTCGCCGGCCGCGATAACCATCTTCGCTCGAAAGATTTCTTCGAGGTCGAGACACATCCCGACATCACGTTCAAGAGCACAAAGGTCGCAAAAACAGGCGATCACTGGATGCTGACCGGCGATTTCACGATGAAGGGCGTGAAAAAGTCCATCACGTTCCCGATCAAGATCACGGGTTGGGTGCCGGCTAACGAGCGGCAGGGAACCCGCATGGGAGCGACTGCCGAAACCACCATCAATCGCCGCGACTACGGCATCACGTACGGCAACAACTTGCCGACGGGCGTTCCCGCGATCAGCGACGAGGTAAAGATCGAGATCCAGCTCGAGGCACTTGCACCTAAAGCTGAGGCAAAGGCCGTTCAGCCGAACTAAGATCGGTAGACAGGAATTTCAGCCGCGAATTACACGAATAGCACGAATTAACCGCCCTAAGGCGACGCTAAGATACATTCGTGTGATCTGTGTGATTCGTGGCTAAATTTTTACAGAACATTGGGAGAAAGCGATGTCCATGATCGGATATCTCTCCCAACCGGCGAAGTCAAAATGCCACCATTCGTTGGCATTAACAGTAAATCCTTGTGATTCCATCGCTCGCCGCAGCAGGTCGCGGTTGCGGCGTTCTTCGTCCGTGCCGCCCATATATTCCGGCGAGGCACTTTCTGTGAACTCATCAAAATCCGACGGCATCGGCAGCTGCCGCCCCGTCGCGAGTTCGCACAGTGACAAATCGACCGCACAGCCGCGATTGTGAACGGAGCCTTCTGCAGGGTCGGCTACGTACTTCCGCTGAGCCTCGGTCACGAAATCCCAAAATAGTTTTGTTACCGACCACGGCCGGTAGCCGTCGAAGATCACAAGCCCGAGCCCGTCGCCTGCAAGCGACCGGTGTGCCCGCACTAAAGCCTCAGCCGCGGCAGGCTGCATGAACGCACGAGCCTCTGAATACACCGCACGCCCGATGAAGTTGTCCTCACGGGCGTAGCGGATATCCAGCCAAATGGTGTCGTCGAGAGAGATGAGTTCGATCACGTGGTTTTACGGCTTTTGAATTTCGTCCGGCGAAACGTCGTCGTCGCGAATGATGACCTCGGTGCCGAATTTCTGATAATCGCGAAACCGTATCACGTTACGCGTCTCGTAGCGGTTGCTGCGTTCGCGCACCGTCAGACGGACGTCCGACTGCAGCGGCAGCAGAAAGCGTTCGCCGGCGATCTCTGTCCAGTCGTAATCGATGGTGCGGCGGGCTGCCGAAATTGGAAATCCTTCGGGCAGGCCTGTCGCCTCGCTTTCTATTCGAAGCACACGGGCCGTTTCGCGGTCGATCCACAGTCGGCCTTTCATGCCCGTAACGGCAGTTTCGGTCGTGACGCCCGTCGCCGCGACGGTCTGCTTCGCCAGCTCCTTTTCTATCGAAAAATCGAACGCTATCGAACGCCGTCCGCGGATCTCGTCGGTATCGACCACTTTGAATTCCGTTTTGCTCTCCGGCTTGAAGATCGTCGCAAGCACTGTCACGAATTCACCCGTCGAACTCGTCCCGCCTGCCTCTTCATATGAACGCTTTTCCTGCGGATTCGGCTCGATCGCTCCGTTCTTTGACAGCAGCTTGTATGTTTCCTCGCCGCTCGCACGATAGCTGACCGCGACGACCAGGCGGTCAAGATTGCGGAAATTGCCGGTTCCGGCGAACGAAGCTGAACGCTGTATCTGTTGTTTTACGACGAAATCCGGCATCTCTTCGACGGCGTCGAGCGTCGCCTGACGTGAACGCGTAAGCAGCGACGCTGCCTCTGCGGCGGTAGGGACGCGTGATGCCTCAGGATTTCGCCGCCTGCGGTCTGCTTCGTCCAAAGCCCTGCGAAGCTCAGTGTCGTTGCCGCTTTTTGTGCGGGTCAAGTTGCGCAGGCCGTCGTTCACGGTAAAGCTGATGCCTCGGTTGCGGAGTACGGCGATCAATTCGGCCCGTGCAGCATCATTGTCCGCCGCGTAGAGCAATTTTACGTATTCGGGCTGTGTCAGCGGTTCACCTTGTGCCGAAATGGCAACCGTGCCGCAAAAAATTGCCGTGATAAGCAGAAAAGTTCTCATCCTCTTTACAGATGCCGTAAACGTGCGGCACGTTGGCGCGTTCCGTTTACTGCGGACTTTGTTTCAATTGCTCAATTCGCTGCCTGAAACTCGAATCTATCATCGCCGCACGCCTGAAATGCTTGTCTGCGAGTTCGTTCATTCCCAGATTCTTCAGCCGCAGGCCGACGACCCAATTGAACAGGGCATCGCGGGGCGTTGCCTGTTCTGCACGGCGTTCATATGCCGAGCCGTCAGACTTGCCCATGACGGCTGACGCTCCGGCGAGGAAATTATTCGATATCACTAGGTTCTGATTTCCGAGTACTGCGTCGAGCCACATCTTGTAGGCTTCATCGCGTTCGCCCATTTGCCACAGCGTTTCGCCGAGCTCTTCGCGAGCCAGGATAAGGTCAGGACGTTCCGCGAGAGCGGCGTTCAGGTTCGCCTTTGCTTCTTCAAAACGTCCCAGCCGATTGCGTATAGCACCGCTGTAATAAAGGCTGATCGCCTTCCCTTCGCCCGATTGGCGTTCTGCGGCGTTGCCTAGCAGTTCCAATGCTTTACCGGGCTCGCCGTTGAGATATTCCAGCCATGCGTACTTGGGCAGAGCGTCCACGTTCGTGAAAAGCCCCGCACCTGCTGCTCGCGAATAATTGCCGATGCCGCCGCGAATGGCCTCGGCCGTTTCGTCCTCTATCCATTGCCGCGGATCGGCTTCGGCGAGTGCAAGTTCGTCCGGAATAGTGAGCGATTCGAACGCCTGATTTCCGCGGTATTCGTGATATCGGACGTAGCCGCTGTGAATGTTCAGGCCGAGCCAAACCACCGAAAATGCCAGAAATATCAACCCATACGCCGTAGATCTGCCGGATGAGCGAAGTGCGAAATGATAGAACGCGGCGTCGGGCGAACTGACCAACCGCAGCGTTTTGTAAACCAGGAACGCCGTCACGATCGCGATGCCTATCGCCATCAGCATCGGTACTAGTTGATAGACGTTCCAGACGGCAAAATAACTCAAAACGAACGACGCGGCGACGATGATCTCGTCCGTCCACGTCAGCGGATGATCTGCGGCGGCCTTCTTTTCGACCGCAACGGACGGCTTGCCCCAGCCCCAATACAACGCGTCATTCGGACAGACGGAAACGCAGTCCATGCATTTCATGCAGCCCGCATCTACGACCATGCCGTATTGTTTGACTTCGGCGTGGACCTTGACGTTTGATGTGCACGTCGCGGTGCAGTGGCCGCATTCGTTGCAGGCATCGGTCACGCGTATGCGGCCGGGAGCAAGTTTGTCGGCGACCGCAAAAAAGCCTCCGTACGGGCAGCCGTACGTGCAAAAACCTTTAGAGCCAAGAAAATAAACGGTCACAAAGCCGCATATAAAAAGGAAAGGTATCGCGACCGCTACCGGCGGGAAGGTCGCCCAAAAATCCGTAGTTATTATGTGATTAGTGAACTGCGGGATCAGCGGTTCATTTGGGGCCTTTGTCAGTGCCCGCGAGACCGTGGGCCAAACGAACATGTACAACGCCGCTATAAGCGGGACATACATGAGCAGGCGTGAGCGAAATGGCCGCGGTTTCAGCCCTATTTTCTTCAGCATCCATGCGCACAGGTCCTGAAGCGCGATCACGTGGCAGCCCCAGCCGCAAACGAACCGCCCAAAGATGACGGTCGCTAAGATCGCCAGCGTAAAGAAAATAAAGCCCGCGTTCACAAAGCCGTCGCGGAGCGTGAACATCGATTCCGACGGCTCGATCGGCGAAATGGTCGTGCCCATCAGCCACCATTGGATGATGTGTGCCACCATCAGCAGGTTTACAAGGATCAGGGCGAACGCACGCCATCGGCTCGTCCGCGAATGCGCTATCTCAGCCTTACCGGACACGTTAAGGACCGGAAGATCTTTACGCACTTTTTTATTGTTCGGGTCGCAGCCGCTTTTCGCCATCGTGCCTCTCGAAAGATGATTATAGGTTTTCGAGTGTGCTAAATACACCCGAAAGAAAAGACTTTTACGTCGCTCTACGGATCGGCGAAAATTAAAATGATTCTAAAAATTAATTGACTTTTGACAGAGATTTGGTTATTTTACAACTTCGTTTCCATCTTCAGAGACGCTGACCCTTCCACAGAGGATTTGAAGCTACGATTTCGAAGTATACCAAATTAGGAGCAAGACTAATGAGAAGATTTTTGCCGGGCGGCCGGCTTGGGATTGTTATTTCGGCTTTGGCGCTAAGCCTTGTAGCAGGCCTTGTTTTCTTTTCGGAACAGGCCTCGATGGGAAAGAACGGTGACACCGGAACGGTCGAAAAAATGATCGTAGCCGGCGGAACCGCGACGATGGACATGGACATCACTGCACTGAACGGAGCTAAGAGCCGTTCGCGTGAGAGCTCCATGCGTTTCGACGCGGCACGCGACACCTTCTTTACCATCATCGTTTTTAACGGGGAATTGCGTGCAATGTTGCCGAGTGCGATGGAGCTTGGATCGACAAATTCGATCGAGCTGCCCGCAAAACTCGCCGCCTCGCGTGAGAATCTTATCCTCGAAGTTTCGCCGATCGGAGCACCGTATGAGCTTGTCGTGCGCGATAGCCGCGACGGTTTCGGTTTCTTCAATATCGAAGGGCCTGAGGTCAACTATGACCCGAACACCCGCGCATTCACCATCACGGGCGGCAGAATGCTGATCACTGAGGAGTTCGCGGCGGCACTCGGCCGTGCGTCTGACGCCGGCAAGATCGTCGGACAGATCAACGTCAATGTAACGATGCGTCCCATAGAGGTCGCTACGCTGGTTGACGGTGAAGCTACCGAAAACAAGCTGCCGGCAGGTGCAGGCATGAGCCCCGAGGCCGGAACCGTTCCCGGGCCCGACGTTATCGTGGGAGACCTGGTCGGCCTCGCTCAGTTCGGCTCTGCCGCAAACAATCAGGTAGGTCTGGCAGTAGGAACCGATTCCTGCAACGCCGGTACGATCGACCTGAACTGGAACGCACTCCCGAGCAACGACCACCCTGTCATCGGCATGAACCTCTATCGCATGAGCGGAGGAGCCGACAACGCAGAACGCTTTGAAATGGTCGGCCATTCGGCTCTTAAGCACGGATTTACGGCACTGACGCAGAACATTTGCGGTTTCGGCTGCAACGGCGTCGGCGGCAGCCGCCTTGGTTCAGGATGTTCGGATCCGTATTCGGCAAGTTTGAATTCGGGCCCAAATCTCGGCTCGCGTGCTTGGGTCAATCCGTTCACCGGATTTTTCCCCCGCGGCGATTCGGCCACGCCGCCGAACAACCACAGCGGCCACACCCACACAGGCCCGTCGCACCGCATCCTGGTCGGTGTGAATGACCTGATCACGACGCAGAATCCCGGTGCCGCATATTTTGCAGAGGGCCAGTACGTCACACCGCATGAATACGCTTGGTGCCAGTCGAATCCGGGTCAGTGCAATCAGTACAACAACGTTTCGTACCGCCGCTACAATGTGTCCGGTACTGCCGCACCGTTCAGCTTCTCGCCGAACGGCTCGACGCAGCGTGAGAAGATCGCACTCAACGCCTGGACCGGTGCAACCATCAGCGAGGTGCATCCCGCACCCGGCGTGGACGGTAAAGCGTTCGTCGGCTATAAGGTGACGAATCCCTCGGCAGGTGTCTGGCGATATGAATACGCCATTTACAACATGAACCTCGACCGTGCGATCCAGTCGTTCGGCGTTCCTATCGGTAACGGCGTAACGCTGACAAACGTTCAGTTCTACGCTCCGCCGCAGCACCCGGGCTGGTCAGCCGACGGTACGGACAACAGCCAGGGCTTCAGCAGTGCTCCCTGGACGGAATCCGATGCAAGCGGCTACAAGTTCTGGAGTTCGGAAACGTTCGCTCAGAACCCGAACGCAAACGCGATCCGCTGGGGCACCATGTATAACGTCCGTTTTGACTCGAACCGACCGCCGGTACTGACCGACGGACGCATGGGCTTTTTCAAGACGGGCCAGCCGATAACGGTTCGCGTACTCGCTCCTCAGGCCGGCAGCCCGACCTGTTCACGCGTTCCGCAGGGCAACCGCTGCTAAGCGTTTCGCCCGGAAGGCAAAAAAATTGGGAAGGCCGTTATGGCCTTCCCTTTTTAGTTTGAAAATAAGAAAACTCTAGTTAACCCACTCTTCCTCGTAGTTGAGGTGCCAATGGCGGGTAACCCATTCCTGGGCAGCCGTCATGGCGACGTTTTTCCATTTCTTGAGGTTCTCGAGTATCGTCAATGCCGCGAGCGGCTTGCTCGGGTCGCGTTCGACGCGGATCACGCGGGTCGCTACCTCGATAATGGGCTTGTCTTCCGACAGTATCCGAAGCTTAACATTGCTTCCGACCGGCGGCAGCGTTTCCAAATTTACCAGCGTGCTGTTCTCGCCGACATTTTCGGTCAGCCCCTTCACTTTGATCGTCTTTCCGCTTTCCGCGTCCACCCAAGATGCCTGTACCGGCATACTTGCGAGGATACGGTGGTGAAGCGGCGTTTTGTATGATGATGTTGCGTATTCTACTTCTGCCATTATTCCCCTTTCGCCTAGTATATTTATGAAACCGTCCTTGCTGTTTTTATAGGCTGTCCGCAAGGAAGTCCAAACCTTATTCCAATCTTACAAAAAAGTCAAGTTTTAATTTCGCCCCTTTTCCAACTGCCAAAAGCTTGCCAAATCGAAACGGTCAGGCCTTCAGGTCTCCTTTTGTAACAAAAAAAGATACAAAAAGCAATGACTTTGTATCATAGGGACCCGATTTGGTTGCCAAATTGACAAAAATTTGCGAATTCAGGGCTTTGTGAGCCCGATTTAACAAAGAGTTAATACGCGCCGAATACCGTAACAGATTCAGGAGAAGCGGCGGCAGCTTCCGGCGAGATCTGAGGAACTCAAATTGCGTAAGGTTGATAACTTGCTGCTGCTATTTTGACGTATCAAAAGGCCCATCGAAAGATCGACCGAGCGTCAGGTTTCTAAACGGTTGATTTGACGGAGATTATCGGAAATTTCAGATGTTTGCCGCTACTTGCGCAGAATTCAATATCCGCATAAAATCTTCGGTCGTCATCCAATAAATAGAATAATTATCCAAAAAGGATGACGACATTTGACCGGTTTGAGCTTTCATAAAGTTCTTTTTTTTTAACAACAGAAGAAAATTTCGAGGTAAACAACAAAAATGAAAAATAAATTTTCGATACCTTCGGTTTTGGCCCTGTTCGCCGCACTGATCCTTACGGCATCAATTTCGGCACAGGTGACCACATCCGAGATCGTCGGACGCATCACGGACGCACAGGGCCAACCGCTCGGCGGCGTGATCGTCGAGGCGACTCATGAACCGTCAGGCACTGTCTACACGACGACGACGAATGATTCCGGACGCTATGCGTTGCCGGGGCTTCGCGTCGGCGGCCCGTACACGGTTAAGGTAAGCCAGGCGGGCTTTAATGAGCAGGTCCGCACGGACTTGCGCCTTGGCCTGGGAACCGCAGCGACGGTCAATTTTAGCCTTAGCACGGCCATCTCAGAAGAGGTCACCGTGACCAGCGACGGCATCTTCAGTGAGGTCAGGACCGGTGCTTCGACCGGTGTGGTAGGCGCCGTTGTAGAAACGCTGCCGACCATCAACCGACGCCTGAACGACTTTACGCGTCTCACACCGCAGGCCAGCGGCGGCGGAACCTTTGCAGGGCAGGACAATCGCCTGAACAACATCACCATCGACGGTTCATATTTCAACAACTCGTTCGGCTTGGCGGGCCAGCCCGGTGAACGTACTAACGTTTCGCCGATCTCGCTGGACGCGATCGAAGAATTTCAGATCAACGTTGCTCCGTATGACGTTCGTCAGGGCAACTTCGTCGGTGCGGGCGTGAACACCATCACCCGCAGCGGTACGAACCAGTACAACGGCTCGGTCTATTACCTTTTCCGTAAGCCAAGCCTCGTCGGTAAAAAAGCAGGTGCTAATGCTTTTGATCCCGGCAATTTTGACTTTAAAAACTACGGTTTCCGCGTAGGCGGCCCAATGCCGTTCTTTAACTTTGGCGAAAACGATGGGCCGATGTTTATCTCCGGCAAGAATAGACTGTTCTTCTTCCTGAGCTATGAAAAGGAAGAATTGACCGAGCCCGGCACGACATTTGTCGCTCGCAATGCGGGTCAGACCATCGGCGGAAACACGACACGTGTTCTTGCCTCGGATTTGGACGGTCTCAGCAACTATCTACGCACGAATTTCGGATACGAAACCGGCCCGTATCAGGGATACAGCCACCTCACGCCCGCCGAAAAATGGCTCGGCCGCGTTGACTACAACCTCAACTCGAGGAACCGTATCACGGGCCGCTACATTCGACTTGACTCAAGCACCGACGTTCTGCTCTCCAATTCGTCGTCGCTTGGATTTGGTACCCGCAGATCGAATTTGAATGGCCTCAACTTCCAGAATTCCAACTATCAGATCCTTGAGAATATCCGCTCATGGGTTGGCGAGTGGACCTCCACGTTCAGCAGCCGTATGGCTAACAGCCTCATCGTCGGTTACACGACTCAGGATGAAAGCCGTGCTTCACGCGGGAGCTTTTTCCCGATGGTCGATATTCTCGAAGGCGGCTCGGTTTACACCACCTTCGGTTTTGAACCCTTCACGCCGAATAACGAACTACGGTACAACTCGTTCCAGGTTCAGGACAACTTTACGTTCTATACCGGCAAGCACACCATCACGGCGGGTTTGAGCTTTGAAAAGTACGAATCCGAGAACGTCTTCTTCCCGGGATCGCAGAGTGCATATGTTTACAATTCGCTCCAGGATTTCTATACGGACGCGAATGATTACCTTGCAAATCCGAACCGCGTTACCTCGCCGGTAACTCTTCGCCGATTTCAGGTAAGATGGTCGAATATCCCGGGCCTCGATAAACCTGTACAGCCGCTCGAGGTCAAATACTGGGGCTTCTACGGCCAGGACTCTTGGAAGCTCGCTGATAACTTTACACTTTCGTTCGGCGTCAGGGCAGACATTCCTTTCTTCGGAGAAACGGGCTTTGTTAACCCGCAAGCAAACGGCCTTACATTCCGTGATGAGAACGGTGCTGCTGTTCAATATAGGACCGAGCAGCTTCCGGACGCCAGTATCCTGTGGTCGCCGAGAGCCGGTTTCAACTGGAATCCGATGAGCAGCGGGCGGGTTCAGGTTCGCGGCGGTACCGGCATCTTTACCGCACGGCCGGCATACGTATGGATCTCAAACCAGATCGGCAACAATGGTATCCTCACGGGTTTTGAACAGCTCGATAACACGGTCCTCAGGCCGTGGAACCCGAATCCGGACCGCTACAAGCCGTTGACCGTTACCGGTGCTCCCGCGGCTTCGTATGAATTGGCACTCACTCAGCCAAACTTCAAATTCCCGCAGATCTGGCGTTCCAGCCTAGCGGCGGATGTGAAGATACCGCTCGGCCTCGTTGCAGGCGTTGAATATATGCATTCGAAGGACGTTAATGGCATCTACTACATAAATGCCAATCTGGCGGCTCCCAATAGTGCGTTCACGGGCGTTGACAATCGTCCACGCTGGATCGGCTCAAATCGTATCAACAGTAATATCACCAGCGCCGTAGTTCTGAAAAATCAGAACGTCGGCAAAACGTGGAATATCGCTGCTACGCTCGAACGTCCCTGGGCAAATGGACTTTACGTCAAGGGTGCATACGCCTATGGCGACTCCGAGAACACCGTCGATCCGGGCTCGATCGCATTTGGTTCATGGAACAACAACCAGCATGCAGGCAACCCGAATCTTCCGGGCCTCGGCCGCAGCTTTGCTTATCAGGGACACCGTATATTTGGTACCTTCACCTATCGCAAGGAATACTTCAAATTCGGAGCCACGACCGTTTCAATGTTCTGGGAAAGAAGCCGCGGCGGAATAGGCAGCTATACATTCAGCGGCGACCTGAACGGCGACGGCGGAACGAGCAACGATCTTGTCTACATCCACAACAGCATTTCCGAGATGAACTTCCAGCAGTACACTTCCAGCGGAACGACCTTTACGGCCGCTCAGCAGGCCGCTGCATGGGATGCGTTCATCAGTCAAGATCCTTACCTCAGCAAGAATCGCGGCAAATATGCTCGTCGCGGCGGTGCCTATCTGCCGTTCCGGACGCGCGCGGATTTTAGCATTGCTCAGGATCTGTTCTTTAAGGTAAAGGGCAGCACTCAGAAATTCCAGGTTCGTGCCGATATTCTGAATTTCGGCAACTTCCTGAACAAAAATTGGGGTGTTGGCAAGGCGTTCAATTCGCTGACCCCGCTCATCTCGCAGGGTGCTGATGCCAATGGAGCGGCTCTTTACCGGTTTCGCAATAGTGGACCAAATCTGATCCAGGGCTCGTATATCTCGACCGCAAACTCAGGTGACGTATATCGTATTCAGATCGGTATTCGCTATATCTTCAATAAGTAATAGCCTCACGGCTATCAGCCTTTCGGCACGCAGCTTTCGGGCTGCGTGCCTTTTTTGCGCCGGATGTTGAGATATAATCTCACTTGCGTGCGGATACTCCAGATCTCATCTGCAACCTCTTTCGGCGGCGGCGAACGCCATTTCGTCGAGCTGTGCCGCGGGCTTGACGCTCTCGGCCACGAGGTTTATGTTGCTCTTCGTCCTTCCTGCGAATGGACCGCGAGGCTCGATTTTCTGCCTGCAGACCGTTTTCTTTACGTATCGATCCGCAATTCTTTCGGGATGATCTCCGCGAAAAAGATCGCCCGCTTTGCGTCGCAGCATTCCATCGACATCATCCATGCGCATCTCGGCCGCGACTACATAACGGCGAGCATCGCCGCCCGTACGGTGCAAAATATCAAGCTCGTCCTGACGCGGCATGTGATGTTTCCGATGAAATCCTATCACCGCATCGCTCTGTCCAATGTAGATGCCGCGATAGGCGTTTCACCTGCCGTGACGGAAAGGCTGAGGATGACGTTCCGCTACGACCGCGTTCACACCATCTCGAACGGCGTAGCCTTTGGCGGCCTGTCCGGCAATGAGAACATCGGCGCCGAATTTCGCGAACTTCATTCCATCCCGAACGACGCTGTCATGATTACGACGCTCGGTGAGCTAAAGCTGCAAAAGGGCCAACGCGACTTTGTCCTGGCGGCGAACGAGATCGCGAAACGTCATCCTGAATGTTTTTTTGTGATGGCGGGCGAGGATAATTCGCTGGACAAACGTTTTCGCCGCGAACTGAAACGCATTGTCCGCGTTTTCGGCCTCGACGAACGCTTCCTGTGGCTGGGCTGGCTCGACGACATCGCCCCGCTGATGTCGGCGTCGGATATTTTTGTTTCGCCTTCGCATTCTGAGAGTTTCGGGCTCGCTATTCTCGACGCGATGGCGGCCGCCCGTGCTGTCGTCGCCACTGAGACCGACGGAGCAAAAGAACTCCTCGGCGGCATCACCGAGCTTGCACGCATACGCGACCCCATCGACCTTGCCGCAAAGATCGATCCGCTTATCGGCGACGCCGAAAAACGGGCATCTTTGGGCCGCGAACTGCGCGTCTCAGCGGTCGAGCGTTTCGGCATCGAAAAGATGATAGCCGCGACCGACAAGCTGTATCGAGATCTCGTAAAATGAATCGATATTTACCTTGCCGAGCATACGTTCAAGGGGTATCTTATTGTCTATGCGGCGGTTATTATTTTTCTTCCTCGCGGCTATGGTGTCTTTACTGAACGTGTCGGCGCAGACGCCCGAGGATATCGCGGCGGACTGGGAAGCCGCCCGAATTTCTACCGTTTTCCCGTCGGACACGCGTCATTCAGATGTGAAGCGCTATCTGGACGAACTTCGAAAACTCGGAATAAAGGTCGAACAGGTCGGACTGTCGAACGCCAACCGCGAGATCTATCAGATGGAGTGGGGCACCGGCCCGCTGAAGGTCTTTATGTGGTCGCAGATGCACGGCGATGAGCCGACAGCGACGCCCGCCCTGATGGACCTCTTCGCGTTTCTGCAAAAGAATGGCGCCCGTTCGGACGTCAAGCTCATTTCCGAGAAAATGACCATCCGGGCCGTTCCGATGCTCAATCCTGACGGAGCAGAGTTGTTCATTCGGCGCAATCTTCAGGGCATCGATATCAACCGCGATGCACTGAACCTCGCCACGCCGGAGGCAAGGATATTGAAACGTCTGCGTGACGACTGGAACCCCGCGATCGGCTTTAACCTGCACAACCAGCAGGAACTTACCGCCGCCGGAAATGTACCGCGTCAGGCTGCGATATCGTTCCTGGTGGTTTACGGCGATCCCGACAAGACAACGAGCCCAGGCCAGGAACGCAATCTTCGTCTCGCATCGGCCATGACGCGTGCTCTTCAGCGTTTTATTCCGGGCCACATCGGCCGCTATTCCGACGAATGGACGCCGACGGCTTTCGGCGACAACTTTTCAGCGTGGGGAACGCCGACGATATTGATAGAGACAGGCGGACTTCACGGCCGTGATGAGATGTTCTTGGTTAAAATGAATTTCGTTGCGTTCATTACCGCTCTCAACGCCCTCGCCACCGGCAGCGAAGCGAACGAAAGCACGACGCCGTATCTTGCCTTGCCGCTTAACGGCTCCGGAATTCTGGCGCACGTCATATTCCGCAATGCTATTGTCGTTAACGCCGGCAAACCTACGAACGGCGAGTCCGTTATCGTCGCTATTCGTCAGAGGCGGCGTGCAAGCTTTGCACAGGCGTTTCTTATCACATCGGTCGCACGCGATACTCGGCTCGTCGGACTCAGCGAATATAACGCCGCAGGCTATTACATCGTCCAGCGTTTCGGGCGGCTCCGCGAAAGCGAACTTGCCGAATTCTATTTCTACAAAATGGGCCGTGTTATTGATTGGACATCTCCCGATCTGGAGAAGGAATTTCCGCCCGATGCGGTATTTTCCGGCGGCAAATTCATTAAAGGAAGCCTGCCCGCCATCAGATGATATCCCTGTAAGATGTTGAGACTGCTGCAGATACGCAATATCGCACTGATCGACGAGCTCGTTGTTGAGTTCGGGCCCGGGCTAAATATGCTCACGGGCGAGACAGGCTCAGGAAAGTCGATCATTGTTGATTCGTTGGGTGCATTGACCGGCGGACGAGTAACTGCGGACATCATCAAGCAGGGAAGCGAAACCGCCTCGATCGAAGGTGCGTTCAACGTGAGCGATGATGCGCCGTTGTTTCAATTGCTCGCCGAAAGCGGCGTCGATGCCGAGACCGGCGACGAGATCATCATCCGCCGCGAACTTTCGGCCGCCGGGCGAAACCGCATCTTTCTCAACGGCCAATTGATCACCCAAAACCTGCTCCGTCGCGTCGGCATGTTTCTCGTCGATATTCACGGCCAGGGCGAGCAGGCAGACATCTACGACGCCTCGCGGCATCTGGATATGCTCGATGCATACGCCGGTACGGCCGAATTCATAGGCAAAGTCGCGGCCGCCTATTCCGAATATGCTGCCGTTGAGGCCGAACTCGCAGATCTTCGCCGCGACGACGCCGAAAAACTGCAGATGCTCGACGTTCTGCGTTTTCAGGCGGACGAGATCTCGCGTGCCGAACTTCGCAAAGGCGAGGAAGATGAACTCGAAGCGGAGAAGCGTCGTCTTCTGAACGTCGAAAAACTGACCACGCTCAGCAGCGAGGCGCTTTCGCTGCTCTACGAGGACGACGCTTCGGCAAGCTCCGCGATCGAGCGTGCACGCCGAAATGTCGAGGAACTTGCATCGTTCGAAGACCGTTTCGCGGGCTATCTCGAAGGCCTCGAGACGGCTCGTTCGGTGATCGACGACCTCGCGTCGGAGCTTCGCGGCATGGCGACGCATCTCGAATTTTCGCCCGAACGCCTCGAAGAGATCGAGACGCGGCTCGCCGAAATATCGCGGCTAAAACGAAAATACGGCGGGTCGGTCGAGGCCGTGCTCGAACATTTCGACGTCATCAAGATCCGTCTTGAAGGCTTCGACAATTCGGATCTTCGCGAGCGGGAACTCAACCTCCGGCTCGAGACGCTGCGTGCGGAGTATGACGCGGCTGCCGCCGAACTCAGCCGCGAACGGAAAAAGGCCGCAAAGAAACTGGAGGCCGATGTCGTAAAGGCACTCGCCGATGTCGCACTCGAAAAGGCGCGTTTCGAGGTGCGTTTTGACGAAAATGACGTCGAGTTTCGTTCGGCGAAAGGCACGGACCGCGTCGAATTCTACTTTTCCGCGAATCCCGGCGAGGCCGTGCGACCGCTCGTCAGGGTCGCGTCCGGCGGCGAAGCGTCGCGTCTGATGCTGACGCTGAAAACCGTCATCGGTGCGTCGAAACGTGCCAAAACGGCCGTTTTTGACGAGGTCGATTCGGGTATTGGCGGACGAGTTGCTGAGGCCGTTGGGAGAAAGCTGCGTTCGCTGTCCGCGTCGGCACAGGTGCTGTGCGTGACGCATCAGCCGCAGATCGCATCACTCGCTGACCGGCATTTCGTTGTCGAAAAAGAGGTCAAATCCGGCAGCACGAGTATCGGTGTTCGATCCCTTTCACCGGAAGAACAAGTTGAAGAGATCGCACGCATGCTCGCCGGCGAACGCGTGACAGACGAAGCACGCGAAAACGCCAAGGCAATGCTCGCGTCTGCAAAATAAGGATCGAAACCACCGATGAACTCAGATCAACACCGATGCCTGAATTCTGCTGACCATCTGTGTGCATTTGTGTTGATCTGTGGTTAACTTTTTCTATGCCTTCACAGGTCATTGCAAATGTCATTCGCGGCGAGACGGTCGAATCCGTCCACCGCGGCCACGTCATCGTCCTCGGCGGCGACGGCGAGGTGATGTTCTCGCTCGGCGATCCAAAGACCGTCACCTATTTCCGGTCGGCCGCCAAACCGCTGCAGGCACTTCCATTTGTCGCAAGCGGTGCGGCTGATGAATTCGGGTTTTCAGAAGAAGAGATCGCGTTGGCGTGTGCATCGCATTCCGG
This sequence comes from Acidobacteriota bacterium, assembly GCA_016700075.1. Taxonomy (NCBI): domain Bacteria; kingdom Pseudomonadati; phylum Acidobacteriota; species Acidobacteriota bacterium. The sequence goes on from CP065000.1 coordinate 2,590,595, forward strand.
CGAACAGCGGCACGTTCGCGTTGCTGAATTGATGCTCGAGCGTATCGGCCTGACCGAAGCTCACCTTCGCTGCGGCGCTCATTTGCCGTTCTATGAAAAAGAGGCCGAGCGAATGCAGCGTGCGAACGAGTATCCGACGCAGCTTCACAACAACTGCTCAGGCAAACATGCCGCGATGCTGGCGACCGCAAAATTCACCGGGGCAGAGATCGCGGACTACGATTCGGTCGAAAATCCGGTGCAGCAGGAGATATTGCGAGTTATCTCCGTCTTTGCGGAATTGCCTGAGGACAAGATCGCCATAGGCATCGACGGCTGTGCGGCGCCGAATTTTTCGATGCCGCTTGCCGCGATGGCGAAGAGCTTTCTGAATCTCATTTCGCCGCCCGACGGCATCGATACGAAATATCGTGAAGCCGCATCGCGGGTCGTGTCCGCAATGAAAAACAATCCCGAGCTTGTCGGCGGTACTGATCGGCTCGATTCGATGCTGATGCATGCCGCCGAAGGACGCATCATTTCAAAGGTTGGTGCCGAAGGCGTATGGCTTTGCGGCGTTCTGCCAAGCGATAAGCATCCGAATAGCCTCGCCATCGCCCTTAAGGTCGAGGACGGCGACGACCGCCGAGCCCGGCCCGTCACCGCGGTTGCGTTGCTAAAACACCTTGGCGTACTTTCGTCTGACGCACTTGCCGAACTTTCGCCAATGCCGATCAAGAACCGCCGCGGCGACGTGGTCGGCCGCGTCGTCTCCATGGCAACTGTAACCGTTGATAAGAAACAAAGATAGGCATATACTCAGCCGCGGCAGTGATTATCAGTCGTTATGTTCTCTAAAGTTCTTTAAATAGTTGGTATTTAGTTATGAAAACAATCAGCCCGCTATTACTTATCCTTGTAGGATTGTCGTTTCCAATACTGGCGCAATCCAAAATCGAATCGAAACAAAAAGTAATCGTTGAAACTAAAGGCGGCGATAAGGTTACAGGTTTATTTATTTCGGGAGATTCTAAATCTGTCATCATCGAAGTTTCCGGTGCAAGGGTCACTTTTGACTTGGCGGACTTAACAATTTTGCGTTTTGGTGAAATAGCGACCGCGAAACGGTTGGTGTTGACAGAACGTCAAGACAGGACGACACCTTATTTTTCTAATCTCTTTGTCGAGTTCGACGACGGTTCTCGAAAGCAACTTGCTGAATATACATCTCCATATCGAGGGGCTGAGATGTCGAAAGATTGCCGTTATGTGATATTTAACGAACACGGCGATTGCGACGGAGATGGAGTTGTTACATTAAAGGATGACGTCTGGGGATTTATAGTTGCGATCGATGGTAGCAATAAACGACAGTTTGGGACCTTGCCCTTTTCCTTCTCCCCTGATGGAAAGCGAGTCGCCTTTAGGTCGAAAAGGAGCGGGACCTACGAAGTTTGGACAATCGATGTTAACGGTGGTTCAGAGCATCAGTTAACTACGCAAGCCCGTTGGGCCGGGCATATACATTGGTCGCCGGATGGACGCTGGATTGCGTTTTACTCAAATGATGACACTGGTTCGTATGCAGCGGTCGTCAGGCCAGATGGATCCGGTTTCAGGAGAGTTTCTCCAAACGTGGGTAACGGTTGGGGAATGGACTGGACAGTGGATGGCAAGTTAGTGTTTCCCATCGAGGTCGAGCCTGGAAAGCGTCGAATGCATTCGGTGAAGCCTGATGGTACTGGCTTGAGGGATATCACGGGAACCACAATTCGAGTTGAAAACCGTCTGCGCTGTGGCTGGCCACAGGAAGACAAGGGCCCACTTAAAGAGTGGTGACGTTTCGGCGAAGAGAGTTAGCTGGGCGGCACAACATCTTAGAGACCTCTCATAAGCGTTCTATCCAGCCACAGGTTCCCCAGTTTTTCCCGAATGCTTTCGGAATGTATGTTTTCGTGCAGGCCTATGAGATCGAAAGGTATAGATCTCGGTTTCAGCAAACTATTCTCCACTTAAGGTGGTTAAGTTTGGAGTGGATTAATGGTTCGCAAGTTCTGAAACCTCGAAAAATCAAGGTCGGTCGTTGCGACTGTTGCTCCACAAGAGACGGCCATAGAGGCAATATGCGCGTCCATGACAAGATTCCCGGTTGCTTGGGTTTCGGTAAGCATCCTTGCAAAAAGCGGCCAGTTTCTTGTACCAAAAGAAACCAAATGAGTGTTTTCACGATCGAGCCAATCGCTTACAACTTGAACGGCTTCAGACAGCGGTGCCGGGTTCCGTAAAATGCTCGGATGAGTCAAGATGCGAACGAATCCGGTAATTGTTTGCCACGAAAAGAAAACTTCTTTCTCGGAAAGCGTTTCCTCTAGCCATAGCTTAGCTTCGGTATGCAACGGGCTGTTCCGATCGTAGGCGTACAGCAACATGTTGACGTCGGGAAAGATCATCGGCGGTTCGGTCCTTCGACTATATCAAGCAGTTCTTCAATATTGTCGTAGCTAAGTCCTTCGCGAAGTCCGAGATTAAAGGGCTTAACTACAAAGCGCTTATGTTTACGAGTCTTAGTTACAGGAGCCTTAAGGCCTTGCCTCAGGACATCGTTTACGATCTCCTTAAACGAACGTTCCGGCTCAGCATTCTGGATTCTTCGAAGACCAAACTCAACGTCCTCATCAATGGTCAGCGTCGTTCTCATAATATGAGCATTATACGATATAATCATCCAAGAGACAACATCAAACCATCAGATTATTGATGCCGTGATGTCAAAATGACTCATTGTCCATGCTTCAGGTTTTTAAATTCATCTTTCCCAAACACGCGATCAAGCCATAGGTTCGTTAATTTCTCCTGAACGCTGTTCGCTTTTAGGCGGTCGTTCAGGTTCTTGAAATCGACGAAATCGAGGTGCTGATCCTGGTTAAAGCACGAGAAAACGAAGAATTCTTCGCCGGTGTGCGGGTTGACGTGGCGTTGGAGACACTGTGCGCAGACCTCTTTCATCATGCACTGCATCGGCGAGTTGATCGATCCGATGGCAACGTGGCCTTCTTTCAGGAACGGTTTTAGAACAGTGTGGCGAGCCTCGCGGACGCCGTTCATCATACGGTCGGAGCCGATAGCGATGATACGGTCGATCTCGTGCAGCCTGACGTGCTGTTCGCCCATGTTTCCCTGAGCGTAGGCGACCATCGCTTCGACGATATTGCCGCGGTGATGCGCGTCCTGAGGGCGATGCGGTTCGATGAAATCGCCCGCGTCGGTCGCCCATATCACCTGATCGGTCGCGTTCTCTATCTCTTCGCGTTTGAAAAGGTCCGCGCTGTTTTTATAGCCCGCAAAATAGACGACCTTGTTGTTCTTGGCGCGCAACGCTCTCGCGATCGAGAACAGCACGGCATTGCCCAGTCCGCCGCCTGCCAGCAGAACGGTCTCGTTCTCCGGTATCTCGGTCGGCGTGCCGGTCGGACCCATCACGAGAACTTCCTCGCCCTCTTTCAGAAGCGAACACAGCCGAGACGACGTGCCCATCTCAAGCACGATCATCGAAAGCAGGCCGGCTTCTTCATCGACCCACGCGCCTGTCAGCGCGAGGCCCTCCATCATCAGTCGAGTGCCGTCAACTATCGGTGCCTGCGTTTCAAAATTCTGGAGGCGATAGAATTGCCCCGGCTCGAATTTACGCGCCTGCAGCGGAGCCTTTACGATGACGTCAACAATCGTCGGCGTTAGGCGTTCGACCTTGACGACATACGCACGGAGCTGTTCGTCGAGCTTCGCAGTGAGGTCGCTGAAAGTGTCGGGCCGCAGGCCGCCGGCCTGCATTTCCGAAACAGGCAAGCTGGCAGTCTGCGCCCCGTCAAACAGCTCGACGACCCTCGTATAGCCATGCTTTGCCGATGCCATCGCCTTGACGACGTTGCCGGCATATTGCGGATGGTTGTCGCCGTAGTACGAGATGAATTTGCCGTCGTGTTCATACGATGTGAAAAAGCCCGCCTCGCCTTTCACGGCCTCTTCCAGATGGAATTTGCCGTCGCCGTTCTTCACGGCTTTGAAGGGTTTAAAGAACTGCCGCCATTCGTCGAGCTGGAAAGTTCCCGGCTTTTCCTTTTCGTAGACCACGTTCGGCGAAGTGCCGGCCGCGACACAGACCGTGCGCGCCGGGAATTCGTGTATCTCGCCTGAATTGTTGAATTTACCCGTTTCGGCGTCAAAATTCACTGCCTCGAATTTTATCGCTTTTACCGCGCCGTATTCGTCCGGCACGGCTTCGGTCGGCGACATCAGTTCGACGATGTTTATGCCTTCTTCCAGAGCCTTCTGCACCTCTTCGTGGTTGAGCCTGTATGCAGGGCTGTCCTGCAGCCGCTTGCGGTAAACCAGCGAAACGCCGCCCCATGAACGCACCAGCGACACGAGATCGGGCGATTCGCCCGCGGCCGCAGCACGCGTTTTTTCAGCACGGACGGCATGGCCGTGTTCGAGGAATTCTTTCAGCACGCCGCGTTCTTCTTCGTCGAACGCCGCCATCGCGGCCTCTTCGCCGAATTCTGCAACGACGTCCTCATACTTATCGAGTATCTTTTCGACCTGCACCGGATAATACGCGAAAAGTTCTGTTGCAGTGTCGATGCCGGTCAATCCGCCGCCGATCACAACGGCCGGAAGCCGAACCTGCAGATTCGACAGGGTATCTCGTTTGAATGCACCCGTAAGCTGCAGTGCCATCAGAAAATCCGAAGCCTGCCGAATGCCGCGGATAAGGTTGTTCTTCATCGGAACGATGGTCGGGCGTCCGGCACCCGTTGCGATGGCGATGTGGTCAAATCCGAATTCCCACGCGTCCTCTATCGTCACCGTGCCGCCGAAACGCACGCCGCCGTAGGCACGGAAATTTTTCCGCCGCTGCAGCATGAGCTGCACCATCGTCAGAAAATTTTTGTCCCAGCGGACCGTAATGCCGTATTCCGAAACGCCGCCAAAGCCGGACAATATCCGTTCGTCGAGTTCTTCGGTGATGTCGGAAAGGAGCTTGACCGGTTTCGGACACGTTTGGCCGAGGTTTCCTGTCCATTCCGCGGGCAACGGCTCGATCTTTAGCCCGTCGATGCCGACGACGCCGAAACCTTCATTCACCAGATAATGAGCGAGCGTGTATCCGGCAGGCCCGAGGCCGACGACCATCACATTCTTGCCGTTGTAGGGAAGTGCGTACGGCCGCTTTGCGTTCAGCGGGTTCCAACGCGTCAGCAGGCTGTATATCTCGAAACCGTACGGCAGGTTCAGCACGTCTGTGAGCGACGCCGTCTCTGCAAGAGGTATGTTCACGGGCTCCTGCTTTTGGAAAATGCAGCCCTTCATACAGTCGTTGCAGATACGGTGGCCGGTGCCCGCGCACATAGGATTATCGACTGTGATGATGGCAAGTGAGCCGATCGGGTCGCCCTGCTTTTTGAGCACGTGCATTTCCGAAATGCGCTCGTCCAGCGGGCAGCCTTCCGTCTTGATGCCGAGCGGATTGCGTTTCGCGGTGCCGTCCGGCTCACGTAGGCCCGTCGAACACGCATCCTTTTCGCGCTCGTGACAGATCATGCAGTAATCGATCTCGTACAGAGCGTCGCGCATTGTGCCGCGGTCGTCCGTCAGTTTGAAACCGACGCGGTGGCGAATATCCTCGTCGCGGCCGCGCATTATATTGTGCAGCTTCGGTTCGGGATGTATCAGGTGAACCAGATTTTGATAATCGAGTGCGTGCGGCGTCTTATAAGCGGCCCATTTCTTGTCGCGTTTGATGAAATGCAGTGCAGACCATCGTTCGAGCACCTGAACCGCGGCCTTTACGGTAAGCAGATCGCCTGTTCCGGCTATGTCGATCACGGCAGCCTCGAAAAACGCACCGAAAGGCCGATCCTTCAGCTTTTCATATGCGTCCGCGACGCGCTTTGCAACCGCTTTGGCCTCGGCATCCTCGCCGTCTTTGCCCAAGGCTTCATCGGCGGCCAGCAGTTCGGCTGCCATCGTCGCGACGCCTAGTTCTTCGTCAAAACGCAGAGTGTCGGAGAAGGCCGTGCTGCGAAATTCGCGGATAGCGTCGTCCAGCTTCGTTTCGTCGAGTGCCGAAATGTCCTCCAGCGACTTGTATTTCTTCGCTGCCTGCCGTTGAACGAAGAACTTGTATTTCCAGATCGGGTCTTGCTCATTAATAGCGGCCGCGACGGCGTTTCGCTCTTCTTCTATGTGAAAAAGCCTCGCAACAAATGCCGACAGAAACGGTGCTGCATCGGTCAAAATGTTCGATTCAGCACGGCGCTCGATGCCCTCGCCGCGGTTTTCGATATACTGCCGCAAAGCCCGCCCGAGGTCCGGCTGCTTTAGATCCACCTCCGAGTAAAAGGCCTCGGCAAGTTCTGCCAGTTTCCCGGCGTCAAAGAGGTCCGAATAGCGGAAGCCCTCGATCCCGAGCTCCATATCGTGATCGGTATTGCCAATTTTCGAAAATTCCGCGCTCATAATCATATACTGTTCCTAAAAGGTGCCGCAGAGCAAACCAACAATATACCATTCGGGCGGCATCGAATTAAAGATTCGGAACCCGCTGGCATCACGCGGCGTGGTATCATCGTATGTATCCAAGCGGTAAAATTGCGTGAAATAAGCCTGCGGATGTGTTATAAACAAATTTTGCCTTTATTTCTCAGGAGTTTCCTGAATTAGCTTGGATCATTTGTAGTATGGAAAACGACCAGCGGCTGACGCCACTACCGGTAACCACGGACCTGCAGCCGGCGCAAGTAGATTATCCGTTCAATTATTCGCCGTCTTACGACGATTCTTTCGAGAGTAAGCGTTCGATACGTCAGTATGTGAACGTCGTCATCAAACGGCTGCCTGTCATTTTGGCCCTAACCGTGTTGGTCACGGCCGCCGCCGCGATCTATTCGTACCGCCAGCCGTCGATATTCCAGGCACAGACAGCGATCATCATCGAACCGCGAAAGCCTGAGGTCACCAAAAAAGACGTCATCAACATCAATTTCGGAAACGATCAGACGTACTACAATACACAGCTCAAACTCCTCCAAAATCACGACCTGATGAAGCGAGTGGTCGTTTCGCTTGGCCTGCATCGCGAAGCAAACCTGTTCGGCTCATCGGGGATGGGCATTTGGTCCACGATCAAAGGGCTATTCGGCGGCTCAAACCAGCCTGAAGAGAATGCGGGCATGCTGCCCGTGGTTTCAGAGGACGGCGCCGATGGTGCGAAAGCAGGCGAGGTTCAGCTCTCGCCTGAGGAAAGCCGCCGTGCGGATCTGTATGCTGCGACCTTGGTCGGCGGCCTCCGTGTAGAACAGGTCGAAAGAACAAATATCGTAAATATCTCGGTCACGAGCACGAAACCCGAGATCGCCGCCAAGGTCGCGGACAAGGTCGCAGAGCTTTTCATCAAGGAAGATATCGAGCGCGAAACGTCAGGAGCGCTAAAGGCCTACGAAGACCTCGCCAACTCGATCGAAGACCTGAAAGCGACCATCATCAAGCAGGAGAACGACTACATCGAAGAGATGCGGTCAGCGAATCTGCCGCTGCAGGAACGCGGCGGCGACCTGCGTGCAAACAACCTCGAAGCCCTGCTCGGCCAGTGGCGCACTGCGTATGACGATGCGAACAAGATACAGACGCTGTACACCGCAGCTCTGAATGCCAGCGGTAAAGGCGACATACTTTCCGTTGTAGGCGACAACAAAGCTATCCAGGACGCCCGCAGCCAGAATCTAAAGCGCCGTGCCGACCTCGAAAAACGTATCGAGGACATGGACAAGCAGATAAATGCGGCACGCGAAAAACGGCAGACACTGCTTGCGAAATACACCGAAGAATATCGTGAGGTCCAGGCAGTTGATGCTCAGATCCGCGAACTCGAAGCTCAAAAGGCCGAAGTCAGCAGGGAAGTTTCCTCAAAGATCACCGAGGAAGGCAAAAAGCTGGAAGCCGACGCCGAGCGTGAGGTGATGGCAAGCCTTCGTGCTCAGCTTGCCGCCGCTCAACAGCGTGAAGGCCGAGCCCGTGCTGCCTTTGAGGCAGCGGCCGCTAAGGCCAATTTCGAGGGCCAGGTCGAAACCAAACTCATCGGCTCGAAACGCGAGATCGAATCGAACCGCAGCCTGCTCGACACCTACGTGCAGCGGCAAAAGGAACAGGAACTCGCCATCGCGAGCGGCCGCCCGAACAACATCAAGATCCAAAGCAACGCCGTCACGCCGACGGCGCCGATAGGCCCGCAGAGGACACAGAACATTCTGGTTGCGATGCTGATCGCGTTCGCCGCGGGCGTCGGCCTTGCGTTCCTGTTGGATTATCTCGACGATTCGGTCAAAAGTTCTGACGACATCAGTCGGCACCTCGGCCTGCCGACGCTTGCTCTTATTCCGCATCAGTTCGCTAATGAGAAGCGTAAAATGCTGCCGTCCGCATCCAGAAACGGGCCGGGAGCCGTGCAGGGCAGCGCCTTGATCACGCTCGACGACCGTAATTCGCCTATGGCGGAGGCGTATCGCCACCTGCGTACGTCGCTGCTTTTCTCAAGTGCAGGCAAGCCGCCGCAGACGATACTCGTCACATCGGCACAGCCGTCCGAAGGAAAAACGACGACCGCGATAAATACTGCCATCACGCTCGCTCAGGCCGATGCTGACGTGATCATCATCGACTGCGATCTTCGCCGTCCGCGTCTGCACAGCCACTTCGGGCTCGAGAATGCACGCGGCATCACGAACTACCTTTCCGGCGATCGTGATCTGGACAGCATCGTCCGCACCTATGACGATCTGCCGCGGCTGAAGGTGATCACCAGCGGCCCGATACCGCCGAATCCCGCGGAACTTCTCAGCTCGAACGAGATGCGCCATCTGCTTGAGGAGCTTTCGGCCAAATACAAACACGTAATTGTCGATTCGCCGCCGGCCATCTCCTTTACCGACGCTGCCATCATCTCGACCTTGGTTGACGGCGTAGTGCTCGTCGCTATGGCGAACAAGAGTTCGATGCATCTGATGCGTCAGTTCAAACAGCGCGTCCACAACATGGGAGCCCGCATATACGGCGTCGTTCTCAACGGCATCAAATCCGGCTCCGTCGAATACGATTACTACGGCTCCGGCTATTATCACTACTATTCACGCAGCTCCGAGGACACTTCGACGCCCTACATGGACGACGAGCGTTACTAGACATGAACACCCAATTCGAATAAAAACGCGGCCGCTGATCGCAGCGGCCGCAAGTCTTTCGACGAATTGGAGAAGAGTGTTACTCTGCTTTTGTGGGATCCTTAAAAACTATTGACTTACCAGCCTCATGCGTCCATCGGCAAGCCTGATCGCCACCGGCGCCGGTTCATAAACTGTCAGCGGCCGCGATTCTTTCTTTTCGAGCTTTGCGACCTCGGTCACGGGCAGCCGCTTCGCATTGCGTGCAAAACTGCCGTCCGTCATTTGGTTATATCGTGCAGAAATGCGCCGCACGTATTCCTGCGTTTCGCGGAAAGGCGGCACGTTGTTCCCGTATCGCATAACGGCACCTTCGCCCGCGTTGTAGCCCGCCAGGGCGAGTACGACATCGCCGTTGAACATATTCAGCAGCATACGGAGATATTTCACGCCGCCGTCGATGTTTTGTTTCGGGTCGTATATATTCGTCACACCGAGACGGCGTGCCGTCGCGGGCATCAGCTGCATCAGGCCGCTTGCACCTTTATGCGACGTGGCTCCGACCTTGAATGACGATTCCTGATGCATCACGGCGTAAACAAGCATCGGATCGACGCCGTATCGGGCACCGGACTCGACAATGTACGAATCGATCACGGAATTTCCGGTCGAAAAGCCCTTCAGGCCGGAACCGGCAGCCATCTTTACGGGTGTGTAGCTCGCGTTCCTGTAAAGCTCTCGCGTCGCGAGGCCTTCGTTGACGTTCATCCTCGGGGCGGCCGCAGGTTTCTGCTGCGCGGTTGGAGCGGTTTGAGCCGTCGTCTGAACAAGATTCTTGCCGTTCTTTCCGCGGGTATTCTTTGCAGCAGCCGCGGGCTTTGCTTTCGCCGCGACAGGCACGAAGTCGGGGCGGACCACGTTCACTCCTTTCACGGTGTCAAAATTATCAAAAAATCGGGGTCTGTCCTGTGAAAAAGTGGGCATCACCGCACAGAACACGAACAAGCAGAGTAGGTGTGTTTTTTTCATGGTGGGCTAGGTTTTGTTTGGGGCAGGTCGGAGGACATACCGGCAACCGGCGGGAGCAAAGCCGTTTCCGGCTCGCCCTGTCTCCTAGTTAATAAAAATCAGCAACTCGCGTCGGATTCCACAAAAAACAACAAAGTTTAAAAATATTGTGCACGTGGATCAGCAAGGCATTGGCATCACGCCGCTTCGCAGATCTACTTAGGCTTCGTTTCGCGGCAAAACTGGGTTATCTTTACCTCTTATGCTCTACCTTTCGCAGATACTGAACCGTCCCGTGCTGGACAGCCGCAACGAACCGATCGCGGCTATCAGCGACGTGATAGTACGGTACGGCGAAGAGGAATATCCGCCCGTGGTCGGCTTGGTCGCTCGTTATCGGCGTCGCAATTTCTTCGTTCCGAGCCGCGATTTTACGGACCTTGGAGCGAACGGTGTGCGCATGGTCCGTCCGCGGCTTGACCTGACGCCTTTTACACGCCGCGAAGGCGAAGTGCTGCTCGGCAAGGACGTTCTGGACAATCAGCTTATCGACGTTGACGGCAAACGCGTGGTCCGCGTGAACGACGTCCAGCTCATCGAAACGGGCGGATCGTGGCACGTTTCGGGCGCGGACGTGAGCTTTCAGGGATTTTTGAGGCGGCTGCTGCCGAAAGGTTTTGTCGGCAGCGACAAACCCGTCGAGGTGATCGACTGGGCGGACGTCGGTTATCTGGCGACGGACACGACGACGGTTACGGTCCAGCTCAAATCTTCTAAAGACAAGCTCTCGCGGCTTCATCCCGTAGAGATAGCACAGCTTGCCGAGACGTTGTCGCCCATTCACAGAACCGAGGTCGTCGAGAGCCTCGATGACGAGATAGCCGCCGATACGCTCGAGGAAATGTCGACGGAATCGCAGGCGCGCATCCTTGAGGTGCTGGACGAAGAGCGTGCGGCGGACCTGCTCGAAGAGATGTCGCCTGATGATGCGGCCGACGTGCTGGACGAGATGGACGACGAAAAGAGCGAGCAGCTTTTCGCGCTGATGGAAGACGACGAAAAAGCCGACGTCGCCGAGCTGATGGCGTTTGAAAAGGATACGGCGGGCGGCCTGATGACGACGGAATTCGTCGCATTTCAACGCGACCTTTCGGTCGGCGAAGTCATACTTCGGCTTCGCGAGATGGCGGAAACGCCCAACATGATCTACTACATCTACGTCGTCGAGGAAGAAAATTCCTGGCGGCTGTGCGGGCTGATCAGCCTGCGTTCGCTGATACTCGCCGACCCCGAGGCAAAGCTCGGCGATGTGATGCGCACGGACTTCCGCTACGCGCATCCGTCTGATTCTGCTGAGGATACGGCCCTGACGATCTCCGAATACAACCTGCTCGCACTTCCCGTGATAGACGATGACGGCGACATCGCTGGCATCGTCACGGTTGACGACGCGATGGAAATTCTGCTCCCTCGAAACATTCAGCGGCGGGTTCCGCGGCTTTTCTCGTGAATTCTTTTTGTTCAGAACGAAACTATGAAAAAACTTTCTTTTTGCCTTTTCTTTTTGGTTTTGGGTATGTTCGCCGGCGTCATTAACGCCAACGAAGTGAAGTTTTCGACGTCCTCTACCGGCACTGCCTCGGCGACGGAATTTCGCTCGGGCGAATACATCTATGCCCACGTGAAATTCAGCACGCCGCCTGCTACGGTCTTCACCTACAACGGGCGTCCCGTCACTTTCTCCGCTGAGTTCTACTCGGGCGGCAAGATGCTCGAAGAAGAGATGTTCGGCTTTGACGAGACAAAGGTGAAAGGCTCGAAGCAAGACGCGATCGTTTTTCCGGTCGTTTCCGATCCGGCGGTGGACGTTCCCGCGTTCGGCAAGAACCTCTTTGCGACGCGGATCGGCGGTGAATTTGCCAAACTTACGCCCGGCCGCCACGAGATCGAATTTCGGCTCAAGTCCTACAATTACAAGGACGGCAGCGAAAACATGGCGACCGGCAAATTCACGTTGATCGTCGAGGCGGGCGCCGCTGCATGGTACAAAAAGAACGCCGCCGATTCCTATGACGCGATGGTCAAACGCGGCGTTTCAACCGTAACGGCAAGTGCTCGCGATGTTGCAATGGGCGTCGTCGGCGGCACAAGCGTGATCACGCTGGTAAACAACTGCGGCCGCAGCGTTTGGCTCCGCAAGGCCCTCGGTTCTGACAAGACCGAATATCGCCTGTCGCCGGGTCAATCGATGAAGTACGACCGCGATTCAGGCTATCTGGAAGAGTGGAATTTCGGCACGCGAAAATGGGGCACCGTGACCAAGGTGTGGACGCCCGGCCCCGACGGTAAGGCAAACATCTGCCAAAAATAGGATCGTTGAAAGCGAATTAACGCGGCCGCCGAGATCGAAACTCGGCGGCCCTGTTTATACGCCGAACTGCTTCAGGTGGTGGTCGATATGTTTATGGGCGATCACTGCCCATTCTTTCGCGGACATCGGCCCGAACATCGGATGATGCAGGCACTTCGTGTCTGCGGGCAGCGTGCCGAGTTTGTCGAGCAGGCCGAGCACGAGTTCTCGATCATCATTGAACTCGCCGGGCGGGCGTCCGCGTTCCTGCTGATTCATCTCCGGCGAGGTCTTTACCTCTTTCGGCATCGGCAGAACGTACAGGATGAGCGGCTTTACGAACGTGCGGTAAGCGAATGTGCTCCTGTCCGGCAGCGTCTCTGTGAACGGCAACTCGCCCGCCTGCACCAGATGCGACATCATCTGCCCGGCCGTCATCTTGCCCCACGCCGGCTTTTCGCCGCCGGTCAGTTTCAACAACCTTGCGGCCAGTTCCTGCCGCGTTTTCTCATCTCTTATCGTTGGCATACGTTCAAATATTTCGAATTTTAGCCCTGGACGATCTCGCCGCCGCCGGGTCATCGAGCAGCGCCTTGCCGTCGTCGAGACAATACAGCAGCGTGTCGTCGTAGTAATCCCGCCTGCATTCAGGACATCGTTTAACAAATTTATTTGGCGAACGGCACAATTCGGGACTTGAGTATCTTTCGATCCCGGGTCAACAGCGGCATTCCCTCGACTATACTGGTCGCCGCGATGATCTCGTCCGCAGGATCGGACCGGAAATCCAACGCAACGCTCTGCCGGGCTATCTGTGGAGTGATCGGGAAAACAGTAAGCCGCCGCATCACTTTCCGGAAAACCGGGTCGTCAAAGTCAAACTCGATCCTGCCAAGTTGGGAAAGCTTGGCCAGCTCCCAGAGAACAATATCGGAGATCGCCAGAGATTGTCCGCGGATCAGGTCTCGTTCGTCGGGAGGCAATTCTCCGTATAACGCGCCCAGCAGTATATGAGTATCAAGATTCAGCATCCCATTTGATCCCGGTGGACATGATATCGCCGTGTATCTTTATCGATCCCTTCATTGAGCCGAATATCTCGAAATCATCGTCCTTGATCGGAATGACCTTGGCGACAGGCTTACCCCGCTTCTCCACGATGATCCCATCAGCCCCTAAATGATCAAATATCTGCAGGCATTTTGCTTTGAATTCTGTTGCACTTATTGTTTGTGTCTTAGTTTTCATACCCACAACATTTTAGCACATGACCAGTCAGATGACCAGTTAAATCAACCATGCTATTCCGGGATCCCGACTCGTCTGACCAATTCCTTAAATCGCGGGTCGTCCCGCAGAGAACTAAGTGGTAATCGAATTTTGAGTTCTGCGATCTGTGGTTCGCGTTGATCATACGCTTTGTTCAGGTATTCAAACGCTTTATCCTTGTCCCCGAGTCGGGCATAGTCGACAGCAATTCGAAAGGCCGGTAGATAAGCATTTTTATCCTTCTCCAGACTTGATCTCTGACTGTCCAGTTGAATGTCTATTTGCTTTTGCACAAAGCCCTTATAACCGTCTTTTTCAAAAGCTAGTTGGAGGTCCTTAATGTTTTCCGGGCTAACGCCAAAGAGTAGTTTGATCTGGATAAGGCGTTGCTCAACGGCCTCGGAATACATGCCCTTGGCTTCATAAACGTCGGCGAGGTTATGGCGAGGACTCGGGGCGTCCGGAAACAACTCAATGGTTTTCTTAAACTGAGCAATTGCTTCGTCCCGCTTGCCTCCAAGTTCAATCACTCTACCTTTTTGGTTATTTATGACCATCGACAACGGGTCAAGTTCAATAGCTTTATTTATCTCCGATAGCGCTTGGTCGCCATTTCCCGAAAAATGATAGACCTCCGCAAGCCATTGATAAGCTGACGGATACTTTGGGTCGAGTTCGATCGATCTCTTTAGTTCTCTCTCAGCACCTTTAAGATCATAATCATAGTTGGTCAAGATCTGACCGAGCGAAGCATGGGCTTCCGCCAGATTTGGGTCAATTTCGAGGGCTTTCTGTACCGCCTGTTTTGCCAGCGGCATATATTCATTTGGCCTGAACGCGCCGTAATACGGCATCAAGGCCAATGTGTCGGCGAGTCCGGTGTGGGCCAGGGCATAGTTCGGGTCAACGGCGATCGCTTGCTGGAAATACTCTCTGGCTTTTTGAAAGTCTTCGGTCTTTCGTTTGTTCCAGTGAAAACGCCCCTTTAGGTAAAGCTGCTGTGCTTCGGAACTGGTCGTGTTAGTTTTGCTGACCCGCTCCTGTTCAATTGCCGTCAATTTCGAACGAAGTTTATCCGAAACAGTTTTAGCGATCTCGCTCTGCAATGAAACCAGATCGGATTGTTTGCGATTGTATTGCTCGCTCCAGATCACATCCTGAGTCTCGGTGTTGACGAGTTCGAGACTCAATTTCAGATCATCACCGCGTTGGGAAACCCTTCCCAACAAAACCGCTTGCACCTTCAATTCTTCCCCGATCTTCTTCGGCGAAGCGTCTTTGCCTTTGTAATAAAAAACCGTACTTCTTGCCTTTACCGACAAATTAGGAATATTCGACAAACTGCTGATCAATGTTTCCGTCATTCCGTCTGACAGATATTCAACATCCGCATTCCCGCTCTCATTGACGAACGGCATCACTGCGATGGAATTGATCTGCCCGCCGCCAGCTGAACTGAGATATCGGTAACCAACAAATCCGACAACCAGAAGGGCAACCGCAAGCGCCGCGGTGATCAGCGGCTTCGCCCGCCTGTCAGAACCACCTGCGGTAGCGGGTGGTTGAAGAATGGCGGTTTTCACGTCCGTCTCGTCTGTGGGCTGTGATAAACCGCCCGGTTCTGGCACAAACGACGTGCCAGTGCTGCCGGAACCGGCAACCGCCGCAGGTGGTACCGACAAGATCGCCGTCGCCGGCTCGTCAGGCGATGGCACCGATCCCTGTACAAGCGCATTTCCGTCCTCAAGACAATACAGCAGCGTGTCGTCGTAATAATCCCGCCTGCATTCAGGACATCGTTTCATATTTCACCGAACATTGAGGGGTGCCGAAACTTTTTATTGAAAACTCACGAATTATAGCATCAAAGAGGTGAAAACACCGTTTTCATCGGCACTCCGGCAGTGTTTAGGAATCTGCTATCGGAAAAGGCAGTTTGTCCGCTGACTGAGGTAATTGTTAGAATTAGTCGAAATCAATTTTTGGAGGACCCTCATAAATGAAACGAGCATTTTTTACGTTTTTTGCGGTTGTCGCACTTGCCTTTGCGGTCAATGCGCAGGGCATCAACATCGGCGATACGATGGAAAATTTCACGCTGCAGGGAACGGACGGTAAGACGCACAGCCTGAACGACCTGAAAGGCAAGAACGGAGCCGTGGTGATGTTCCTGTCGGCACAGTGCCCCGTCGTAAAGCTTTACATTGAGCGTATCAACAAGGTCGCCGCCGAATACGAAGCAAAAGGCATCAAATTCATCGGCATCAATTCCAACCACACCGAATCGCTCGAATGGGTCACGAGCGATGCGAAAGAGAATTTCCCGAGTTTTCCGATGCTGATCGACAAGGGCAACAAGCTTGCGGACAAACTCGGTGCGACCGTTACGCCCGAAGCCTATTTCGTGGGTGCAGACAATAAACTGCTCTATCACGGAGCCATCGACAACGACCGCAGCGGCAAGAATATTCAAGAGCAGTACCTGCGTGCCGCATTTGAATCAAAGCTCGGCGGCAAGGCCATCGAACGCACCAAGGCGAATGCCTTCGGCTGCACTATCAAGCGTCTCGAAGCTGAAAAGTAAGATGCGTTTTATGCGAATTGCACGTTTTGCGGCGTCGGCGGCCATTGCCGCCTTCGCCGTTTTATTTTTTGCCGTAGATGCGGCGGCACAGCGTTCCGCCGCACCGCCTAAAGCTGTTCCCGTCGCTGTCGACGGGCCAAAGATCACACAGGTTGACATCGACGGCCTTCGCGGGCTCTTGAAACCGAACGGCAAGCCGCTTCTCATAAACTTTTGGGCGACGTGGTGCGAACCCTGCCGCGAAGAATTCCCCGATCTGATAAAGATCGACGACGAATTCCGCGGAAAGATCGATTTCATCACCATTTCGCTGGATGACGTCGATGATATGACGACCGTCGTACCGCGTTTTCTCGGCGAAATGAAGGCCACTATGCCTGCCTATTTGCTGCACACGGCAGATCCGGACGCGGCGATCAAGCTGGTCTCGGAAAAATGGACAGGCGTTCTGCCGCTGACCATTCTTTATAATGCTGACGGCTCCGTATCGTATCTGCGCATGGGCAAGGTCCGCTACATTCCGCTCGCCGAGGAAGTGAAAAAAGCCCTCGCGGCCGGCGCAAAATAGAAAAGGCATGTTCCGCCATATCGAAGATTTTCAAAACGCCTGGCACTATGAGGCCGAGATCACGGGCAAGATGTTTGCACGGCTGACCGACGCGTCGCTCGGGCAAAAGGTAGCTCCCGACGGCCGCAGCCTCGGTTTCATCGCATGGCACATCACGCTCACGCTCGGCGAAATGCTTGGCAAGGTGGGCCTTGTCATCGATTGTCCATCCGAAGATTCGCAGTGTCCCGCGACCGCCGCTGAAATAACTGCCGCATTTGAGAAGGCAGCCGCATCCGTGACCGATGCCGTCAACGCGAACTGGACCGATGAGACGCTGTTGATCGAGGACGACATGTACGGCGAAACGTGGTCACGCGGCATGACGCTCTTTTACCTCATCGCACACCAGGGCCATCACCGCGGCCAAATGACCGTTCTGATGCGTCAGGCTGGCCTCACCGTGCCCGGAGTTTACGGCCCTGCACGCGAGGAATGGGCCGAAATGGGCTTACCTGCGTTGGATTAGCTGAATTGCAACGCGTTGGAACGCGGGCATCCTTGCCCGCATTTTCTTTGGACCGCTCTCTCCAATTTCCCGTTCCCCACAAATCGACATCCTTTGCCCAAAACGATAAGATGACAGTTTCGTTTTACTGACGGGAAGTTAACAGAAGATGAACGAAACGACCATCACGCCTGACATCGTTGCACAGCACAATCTCACCGCCGACGAATACGAACGCATCATCTCGATACTCGGCCGCGAGCCGAATCTGACCGAACTCGGCGTTTTCAGCGTGATGTGGTCGGAGCATTGTTCGTATAGATCTTCCCGCGTGCATCTGAAACGCCTGCCCACACGCGGCACTCGCGTTATCGTGCCGCCGGGCGAGAATGCGGGCGTCGTGGACATCGGCGACGACTGGTGCGTGGCGTTCAAGGTCGAATCGCACAATCACCCTTCGTTCATTGAGCCTTTTCAGGGAGCAGCGACCGGCGTCGGCGGCATTCTTCGCGACGTCTTCACGATGGGTGCACGCCCCGTTGCAGCGATGAATTCGCTCCGCTTCGGGCCGCTTGATCATCCGCAGCACGGCAACCGCAACCGCTCCATACTCAAAGGCTGCGTGGAAGGCATCGGGCATTACGGCAACTGCTTCGGCGTGCCGACCATCGGAGGCGAGGTCGTTTTTGACGAGAGCTACAGCCTGAATCCGCTCGTCAACGCCTTCGCGCTCGGCATCGTCCGCAAGGATCAGATATTTTTCGGCAAGGCCGAAGGCATCGGCAATCCGGTGCTTTACGTCGGTGCGAAAACCGGCCGCGACGGCATTCACGGTGCGACGATGGCTTCGGCGGAATTCGACGACGCCGCTCTCGAAAAACGACCGACCGTTCAGGTCGGCGACCCTTTTCTGGAAAAGCTCCTGCTCGAGGCCTGTCTCGAAGCGATGCGTTCCGGTGCCATCGAAGGCATACAGGACATGGGCGCCGCGGGCCTGACGTCATCGTCGGTCGAAATGGCGGCGCGTGCCGGCAACGGCCTGGAAATTGACCTTACGCTCGTCCCGCAGCGTGAAACCGGCATGACGGCGTACGAGATGATGCTCTCAGAATCGCAGGAGCGTATGCTGATCGTCGCCCGCAAAGGCCGCGAAAAAGAGGTCGTCGAGATCTTCAGCAAATGGGAGCTCGACGCCGTCGTTATCGGCAAGGTCGTCGAAGGCGACCGCCTGAAGATATTCCACAACGGCGTCCTCGAGGCCGACCTGCCCGTTATGGCGCTCACCGACGAGGCGCCGAAATACGAAAGGCCGATGGCGGCAGTCGATAGTGGAGAGGAAAGAGCGGAGAGTCCGCTTTCCGCAACTATTAATTCTCAACTTCCAAATATCAACTCCGCTGACGCTCTTCGTCGCCTGCTCGCATCGCCGAACATTGCTTCTAAACATTGGGTTTACGAACAATACGATTCGATGGTGCGCACGAATACTGCGGTTCTGCCTGGAGCGGACGCCGCTGTAATTCGCGTCAAGGAAACGCGCCGTGCGATCGCGATGTGCCTCGACGGGCCGGGCCGCTACGTCGCAGTGAACGCCAAAGAAGGTGCGAAACACGCCGTCGCCGAGGCCGCACGAAACGTCGTCTGCGTCGGTGCCGAGCCCATCGCCGTTACCAATTGCCTGAATTTCGCATCGCCCGAACGCCCCGAAGTGATGCGTTCATTTTCGGACGTTATCGACGGCATGGCAGAGGCTTGCACCGCATTTGAAACGCCCGTCGTATCCGGCAATGTGTCGTTCTATAACGAAACCGACGGCAAAGGCATTTTGCCGACGCCGACCATCGGCATGGTCGGGCTCATTCACGACACGCGCAAGATCATCACGCAGGGCTTCAAACGCAAGGGCGACCTGATCGCGCTCATCGGAACGACCGGCGATGACCTTACGGTCAGCGAATTTGCATCCGCCGTGCTCGGCATTTCCACCGAAGCGATGATCTCGGGCGGCAGTCTTCCCGCGATCGACCTGGCACTTGAGAAACGCATTCACGACGTCATTCTGCACCTTGCCGATGCGTCGCTGATAAGTTCGGCACACGACTGCTCGGAAGGCGGGCTTGCGGTAGCCATCGCCGAAAGCTGTTTTTCGTCGCTTGATCGTGATACTTTAGGTGCGGCGATAGACCTGCCGGCGTCGGTACTTTCTGATGCGGCGGCCCTTTTCGCCGAATCGCCGTCACGCATCGTCATCAGTTTTGCACCCGAATTCGCCGCCCGCGTCCGCGAGATCGCAGCGGACCTTCCTTTTGCGATTATCGGGGCAGTCGAATCGGGCACTTTCCGCATCTCAATCGGCGGAAACGCCGTTATCGAAGCCGACACAGCAGAGCTGGAAGCGATCTGGCGTAATTCACTCGAACTACAACTTACATAACACGGCGCCTTGGTGTGCCGTATGCCGTTTATGCAGGAAACGACCACTGAGCAGCCGGAACTCGAACGTCCCGACACTTTTTATTTCCGCATCCTCGACCGCATCGAGCGCATCGGGAACGCCATACCGAATCCGGCGTTCCTGTTCTTCATCCTCGCGATGCTGGCATTGCTGCTCTCGGCCGTGGTCTCGTGGGCGGGACTTTCGGTCACGCATCCGGGAACGGGCGAAGAGGTCCGTGCGGTCAACCTGCTCACGGTCGAGGGACTGCACAAGATCCTCACAGGCCTCGTCACTAATTTCACCGGTTTCGCACCGCTCGGCGTCGTACTGGTCGGCATCATGGGAATTGCGGTCGCCGAAGCAAGCGGCCTTATCTCCGCAGGCCTTAGAATTCTGGTCCTTTCGTCGCCGCGTCGTCTGCTGACGGCGGTCGTCGTTTTCGCGGGCGTCATTTCCAATATGGCGTCCGACATCGGATACGTCGTGCTGACACCGCTTGCGGCTATGCTGTTCCTCGCTGTCGGCCGCCATCCGTTGGCGGGCCTCGCGGCCGCTTTTGCGGGCGTTTCGGGCGGTTTTTCGGCGAATCTGCTGCTAGCACCGACCGATGCTCTTCTCGCGGGACTGACGCAGGAAGGCGCACGTATCATCGATCCGTCGTATATCGTCACGCCCGCCGCGAACTACTATTTCCTTGCGGCATCGACATTTCTGGTGACCATTCTCGGCACATGGATCACCGAAAAGGTCGTCGTTCCGAAACTCGGCGAATACAAAGGCGACGTCAAACCCGAAAGCCTCGACCGTCTTTCAAAAGAAGAAAAACGCGGACTATTCGCAACGCTCGCCGTAACGGCGGTGATCGTCGGCGTCGTCCTGCTCGGCCTCGTGCCCGAGAACGGATTTCTGCGCGATCTGAAAACGGGCAGCGTGCTCCGCTCGCCGTTCCTGACGGGCATCATATCGTTCATCTTTTTCGGCGGCGTCGTGCTCGGCTGCGTTTACGGCTTTGTTTCGCGGTCCTTTAAGGGCATCGACGACGTCATACGCGCGATGGAAAACTCAATGCGCACGATGTCCGTCTATCTTGTGCTGGCGTTTTTTGCGGCTCAGTTCGTAGCATTTTTCAATTGGTCGAATCTGGGCATCATCCTCGCCGTCGAAGGAGCCGAACTGCTGCGTTCGCTGGAACTCGGCGGCGTCACGCTGATCATCTCGTTCGTCATTCTTTCGATCCTGCTCGATCTTTTCATCGGTTCTGCATCGGCAAAATGGGCCGTAATGGCGCCGGTTTTCGTCCCTATGCTGATGCTGCTCGGCTATTCGCCCGAGCTGACGCAGGCCTGCTACCGCATCGGCGACAGCGTCTGCAATATCATCACGCCGCTGATGTCGTATTTCCCGCTCATCGTCGCTTTTGCCCAAAAATACGACCCCAAGGCCGGCATCGGCACCATCATGTCGATGATGATGCCGTATTCGTTCGTCTTCTTCATCGGCTGGACGATCTTCCTGGTCATCTGGTTCCTGTTCGGGCTGCCGCTTGGTCCCGGAGCGGGAATTTACTATGAGGTCGGCGGCACTCCGGCGCCGTAAACTTGTTTGGCGGTGATATCATTTTTCCGTGCCCGCCGGTGTTTATCTTCATATTCCTTTCTGCAAGTCGCGGTGTTCGTACTGCGACTTCGCGACCGACGTTTACCGCAGCAGCGATGCGGTCGAGCGCTACGTCGCGGCGTTGTGCGCGGAGGTCGGAACCACCTGCGGTAGCGGGTGGTTAAACGCTGACATCGACACCATCTACTTCGGCGGCGGCACGCCATCGCTGCTGGAGCCCGAGCAAGTTGAAAAGATAATAAACTCAGTGTCCTCCGTGTTCTCTGTGGCCGAATGTCACGAGATCACAATGGAAATGAACCCCGCGACCGTAACGCCCGAAAAGCTCGCCGCGTATCGCGAACTCGGCGTCAACCGTGCGAGCTTTGGCGTGCAGACATTCAACGACCGCGATCTGAAACTCCTCGCCCGCGGACACGATGCCAACGACGCTCGTCAAACCTACCGGATGCTCCGCGACGCCGGCTTTACGAATATCAGCTTTGATCTGATCGCAGGACTTCCGGGGCAGACGATGCATGATTGGCAGCGCAATCTCGACGAGGCCGTCGCGATGTCGCCCGAGCATATCTCGCTGTATCTATTGGAGATACACGAATCGACGCCGCTCGCCGAACAGGTGCGTTCGGGCCGCCGCACGCCGATCGACGATGAACTTGCCGCAGAAATGTACGAGGTGATGCTCGACCGGCTTGCCGCCGCGGGCTACGCGCAATACGAGATATCGAACTTCGCAAAGCCGGGCTTTGAGTCGCGTCATAACACAAAATACTGGGCGTTGAAGCCCGTGTTCGGCTTCGGTGTGTCGGCACATTCCTTTAACGGGAGCGAGCGTTATGCGAACGAACGCGACACCGCGAAATATGTGGAAATGATCGAAGCGTCAGGCTCGGCCGAGACATATCGCGAACAGATAGACCTTGCATCAGAGACCGCGTTCCTTGGCCTGCGTCTGACGGAGGGAATTGAAATTGCCGTTTACCAAGAAAAATTCGGGATCGATCTCGTCAAAATGACGGCGAGCCTCGCGGAAAAAGGCCTCATCGAAACGTCGGCAGGCCGCGTACGTTTGACGCGGCGTGGAATGCTGTTCTCAAATGAGGTGTTCGCCGAATTCGTATGAAAACACTTGCCGCAATTTTGATCATGGCTATCGCCGCCGCAGCCCAGCAGCTTCCCGACGTCGAACGTGAATTCCGCGGCGTCTGGATCGCGACGGTCGATAATATCGATTTTCCTACAAAGAAAGGCCTGCCTGTCGAGGACCAGAAATGCGAGATCATAGAGGCTCTCGACCTCGTCCGCAGCCTGCGAATGAACGCCGTCATCTTTCAGGTGCGGCCCATGACTGACGCCGTTTATGCGTCAAAGATCGAGCCGTGGTCCGAATTCCTGACCGGCGAGATGGGCCGCCCGCAGGCGTTCGACCCGCTCGAATTTCTCACCGCCGAAGCACATCGCCGCGGCATTCAGGTGCATGCGTGGTTCAATCCTTTTCGTGCGTTCCATCCCGCCGCGAAAACCGTCGCCGATTCGCACGTCAGCAAAACGCGGCCCGACATCACGCGTCAATACGGCCGCTATATGTGGCTCGACCCGACCGAACGCGGCTCGCGTGAGCATTCGCTGCGTGTGATAAAGGACGTCGTCCGAAGCTATCGCATCGATGCCGTGCATTTCGATGATTACTTCTATCCGTACGCCGAGCGCGACGCCGACAACAAGCCCATCGATTTCCCCGACGAGAAAAACTGGCAGGCGTATTTGCGTTCTGGCGGCAAGATGACGCGTCCCGATTGGCGGCGTTGGCATGTGAACACCTTTATCGAACAGGTCGGCCGCGAGATAAAGAAGATCCGCCGCGACGTTATCTACGGCATATCGCCTTTTGGTATTTGGCAGCCGATGCCGGAACGCGACATCGCCGGTTTCAACGCCTACGCCGAACTTTACGCCGATGCACGCAAATGGCTGCAGGACGGCACGGTCGATTACCTCGCACCGCAGCTTTATTGGGAAACGGCACGCAAAGGCCTTAGTTTTCCCGTGCTGCTCGATTGGTGGCTCGAACAGAACACAGCCGGCCGCCACATCTGGCCCGGCATCGCCGCCTATCGCATCGGGGCGAATGAAAACATGACCGCCGCCGAGATCGCATCGCAGATCGCGCGTATGCGCTCCGCAACGCGCGTCCGCGGCGGCATCTTCTTTAGCCACAAATCGCTGCGAAACGACCTGGGCGGAATTCAGAATGTCTTAAGGAATGAAGTCTTTCGCCGCGACGCCGTTCTGCCCGATTTTCCGTGGATCAAAAGCTCGACGCCGAAACGTCCGCGTGTCCGCATCGAACGCGGCGATCTATACGTCCGAGCCAACTGGAACAGTATCCCGAACGCTCTGCAGTACGTTGTTTATGTTCGCGATGACAGCGGCTGGAGCTATTCCGTCCTGCCCGCCGGCGAAACAACGATCTTGCTTTCCGCGGGCCGCGGCATTCGCGACATCGTCGTAAAGACGGTCAGCCGTGCAGGAAAGATGAGCAAATAAAACTGGCTAATTCACCCTCACGATGCGGCCTTCGACCTTTGGCGATATGGTGGAGTTTGGCGAGTTCTTTATCGCCTGTTCGAAAACGTCAGAATCTTTCGGTGCTTTTTCAGCGTCGATCAGAACCTTTGCCTTTGAGAACATCGTGTAGCCGTCCCCGCCGCGCGAGACGAGGAAATCCGACGTCGCGATGGTGTAGGTCTTGTTAAGGTCGATCGGGTCGCCGCCGACGCATACATCAGAAACGCGGCTGCCGGCGGATTTGAGGCGGTCAAATTTGAAACACACGCCCGACACCTGCGGGAAACGCCCGGGCTCATTGTCCTCGCCGACGCCGCTGCGCGCGACGCCGTGTTCGAGTATCTCCATCAGCAGTTTGCCCGTTACTTCGACCTTTACGATCGGATTATTGAAAGGCAGCATCGAGAGCACGTCGCGTTTGGTCAGCGGCCCGGGATTGTACGATAGGTCGGCGCGGATCGAACCGCCATTGACGAAACCGATGTCTGCGCCGACGGCATTGCGGTAAGCGTCGGCGATAAAATTGCCGATGTCCGTTTCTTTCGAACGCACCGAGTGCGAAAGCGCGTCCAGCGGCACCGCGGTCGCTCCGACGCGTACCTCGAGCTGATCGAGCAGTTCCTTGTACTTCGCGTAAACAGGAGCAAAATCCGGGTCGTCAGGAATGGCATCGGTCACTGGGATTATTTGCCAGTCCATGCTCGTCACCTTGCCCGTCTTTTTGTCGATATACAGATCAAAACGGCCGACCTCGCGGGCGTCGGCCCACATTTTGAATATCGGAACGCCCGCGGCTGACGACTGCAGCAGCGTGTGTTCGTGGCCGCCGAGTATTAGGTCAATGCCGGGGGCACATTGTGCGACGCGCTTGTCCTGCGCCATGAACAAATGCGTAACACCGACGATGGTATTCGCACCGGCGGCACGCATTTTCGCGATCATGTCGCGTGCCGTTTCGCAGTAATCGGCGACCTTCAGGTGGGCTTCCATTGACGATGTCTCTTTCGTCTCGGGCAGCAGCAGGCCGAAAAGCCCGACCTTCACTCCGCCGAATTCGCGGATCACGAACGGCGGCAGATCGGCGAATATCTTGCCCGTTTTCGTGTCGATGACGTTCGATCCAAGCCATGTGAAATTCGATTCCTTGATCCGGTCTAGTATCTCGTTCGTTTTGATGTCGAATTCGTGATTGCCCAGCACGCTGTAATCCAGCCCGACCTTGTTCCATGCGTCTATCATCTGTTTGCCGCGGTATGTTCGCGTTTCGACCGAAGGCGACAGCGTGTCGCCGCCCAGCGTCATCAGCGTGTTCGGATTGTCTTTCAGCGTCTGTCTGCGGATGGTCATCACGCGGGCAAGCCCGCCGCGTTTGCCTCCGTCAACAGGCGTGAACTGATACGTGTCGTTCAGATGCAGGAACGTAACGCGTACCGTTTCGGCATTCTGACCGAACGCCGCAGCAGACAAAAGGCCAACAAAAACGATAACAAGAGCAAATCGATTGAGCATTATTTTGTTCTCAAGATATAAGTGATCTATTGACTCGAAACCCGCAACTCGGAACTCGA
The DNA here is from genome assembly GCA_016700075.1 of Acidobacteriota bacterium. Lineage (NCBI taxonomy): Bacteria > Pseudomonadati > Acidobacteriota > Acidobacteriota bacterium. The sequence continues at coordinate 2,616,242 of CP065000.1, forward strand.
AACTCGGAACTCCTAACTATATCGTGAGATGCGTTCGTGCTTCCCAGAGTTCGGCGAAAAACTTCTTCTTCAGCGTCGTCATCAGGTATCCGACGCCGTCCGATCCGCCCGTGCCGCGTTTCATTCCGAGCATGCGTTCGACCATCTGAATATGGTTGTACCGCCACGATATTATCAGCTCGTCATGCTCGATCAGCAGGTCCTGCATATTGTAAATGTCGGCGTATTTTTCGGGATGCGTGAGTATTTCGACGATCGCGGCGACGCGTTCGTCGTTCGTTGCGGAGGCAAGGCCGTTCCTTTCAAGTAATGACCAAAACGCGTCCGCGAGCGACGGCGCTTCAAACCGCCGTTTGAGCCGCTCATACGCGAATTCGTCGTCTTTGAAAGAATCAAGTATCCGCTCGTCCTTTGCTCCCGACGAGAATTCCAGTTCGCGAAACTGCATCGACTGAAAGCCGCTCGCGGGGTTGAGCCTGTCGCGAAATTCCAAAAAGCCGATCGGAGCCATCGTCTCCAGAATGTGGATCTGCGTAACGAGTATCTTCTCTATAGAAACCGCCGCACGGAGCGAGTGATTCGCCCGAAACAGCCGCCCTTTGTCTATCCAGCCGATACAGGCGTCCAATTCGTGCAATAGCTGCTTGAACCACAGCTCGTAGGTCTGATGGATGATGATGAACAGCAGTTCGTCGTGGCTTCCGGGCTCGGAAAGCGGTTCCTGCAGTTCGATCAGCTCGCGGACCTTCAAATATTTGTTGTACGAAAGCGGTGCGTCCTTGCCGTATTCATTAGCCATAGAGGGGTAAAAAGCGCCGGGGAATTATGCGATTATCTTCCTGCATTGCCGCGGGCAAGTCAATTGTCCCGAAGGTCAACAAGGTCTGGAACGGGGCTACGCGCCTACAACACGGTCCAATTTTGAAAATTCTCTTGACACAGCCTTAACTTTCCGCTAAATTTCCTTTCGTCTATCAACACATATCGGAAAGATCTGAGGCCTTGCAGTTTAAGAATTCGATTCTTCTCGTGAAGTTTTGTGCGAAATAGAACTGTCCCTGCCAGTAGTGCGGGCATATTCCTGAAGTACGAAGTTTTTGGAGGATCCACCTAAGATGGCAAAGTCCTTGGGCAAGGTGAAATGGTTCAATAATCAAAAGGGTTACGGCTTTATCGAAAAGCCCGGCGAACCGGATATTTTTGTGCATTACACAAAGATCGGCGGCGACGGCTACAAGACCCTTGTGCCCGGCGAAGAGGTCGAATTCGAGTTCTCTGACGGGCCGAAAGGCCCGCAGGCGGAGTTAGTTACCAGAATGGTTTATCAATAGGAAAACAAAAAGGCCCGGCATTTTTGCCGAGCCTTCAAATGTTTTCCGGAAACTCTCCTCGGTTTCTTGATTCAGACAAGTTCCTCACCCTTCGATTTCAGGGTGCGTCGCCATAGTTCGCGGTATGACGTGAACCGCGCGACCAGCGTGTTGAGATAATACCGCTGCGCGTAGGTCAGGCTGCGGTTATCGGCGATGCGCTTCACCACGCTTTCCAACCTCGCTTTTGCCTCCAGCGGCGGCCGTTTCGTGGCACCGTTGAAATAGATGTCGAAATCGATCTTCAGCTTTCGGATGTCCTCTTCCATCCGCGAAAGCTGCATATCAATTTCTGCCGCTTCGTCCTGTTTCGACTGGACGTTTCGATAAAGCTTATTTCCTATCAGTGCCATTGCGCGCCTCTTTGGGGTGGAAGGGCCATACAGAGCCCCTATTAAAAGAAACGGCAAAACCGCCGCGGCTTCCAGCAAATATCAGCCGTTCTTTTGAGCAAAATCCGCCATGAAATCGGTCAGCGCCGTAACGCCCTCTTTCGGGAACGCATTGTAAACGGACGCTCGGATGCCGCCGACGGAGCGGTGGCCTTTCAGTCCGTCGAGCCCTGCGGCGGTCGCCTCTGCGCAGAACTGCTTCTCGAGTTCCTCGGACGGCAGGCGAAATGTGATGTTCATCAGCGAACGCGCGCCGCGTGCGGCATGGCCGCTGTAATAGCCGTCGCTCGAATCGATCGCGTCGTACAATATCGCCGCTTTTGCGCGGTTCATTTCGGCGACGCCGTCCATGCCGCCTTTCGATCGCAGCCATTCGCACACGAGGCTGATGATGTAAATGCCCCAAGTATTCGGCGTGTTCAGCATCGAGTCATTCTCGGCGAGCACGCGGTAATCCAGCATCGAGTGCTGGTTTTCGGGAACAGCGGCGAGCAGGTCGTCGCGGATTATGACCAGCGTCACGCCGCTGGGGCCGATATTCTTCTGAGCACCGGCATAAATGAGGGCGTATTTGCTGATGTCGAGCGGTTTCGAAAGTATGTTCGACGATGCGTCGCAAACCACCGGAACGCCCAAGCCGTCGGGCTCGTAGTGAAACTCAACGCCCTCAATGGTCTCGTTCGACGTGTAGTGGACGTATTTCGCACCTTCAGTGAAATTCAGATCCGACTGCTGCGGAACTGACTTAAAGCCCTCGTCCGCGGTCGTGAATATCACGTTGGTATTCCCGCAGCGTTTTGCTTCTTTGAGGGCCTTTTTTCCCCACGCACCGGTGATCACGTAATCAGCCGTCTCGCCCGCGCCGAGGAAATTCAGCGGCACCATTGAAAACTGCAGCGTCGCACCGCCCTGCAGGAACAGGATCTTGTAATTTTCGGGCACGCCCAACAGTTCCCGGATGCCGTTCTCAGCCGCATGCAGCACCTTTTCAAAATGCTTCGATCTATGGCTGATCTCCATCACGCTCATGCCGATGCCGCCCAACGAAAGCATCTCGTCGCGTGCCTTTTCTAACACCTCAACGGGCAGAACAGCAGGGCCCGCACTAAAATTGAATATCCTTTCCGTCATATATTTGGCCGCCGAAATTGTAAGATATCACACCGCCGCGGCGGCACGCACCGCGGAGCCCTCGGTTTCGCCGACCGGCAGGCCGAAAACCGTATCTGTCGAGCTTTTCGGCACCTTGGAAAATGAAGTAAACTAAATTCAAGCGCAAACTCATCGCCGCATTTTAGACATCAAACAGAGCGGCGTAGATTTGATAGTACGTTGGAGGATCGAGATGTTACGCAAAATTGGCACTTTTTTGGTTATGGCAGCGGCGTTCTCGCTTGCCGCGGTCAGCGTATCGGCACAGTCGGCACCCGTTAGCGGCAAAGTTGAGAAACAGAACGCCGACGGCACGCGTGAGCCGGTAACGAACGCCCTGATCGAGGTTTATCGCGTCGATATAAAGGCGGGCTTTCCGTCTGCTAAGACGAATCGGCGAGGCGAATTCAGCTTTGCCGGCCTGCCGTATATGGCTCAGTTCGTTTTTGCTGTCAGCGCACCCGATTGCGCCCCGACCGTTTTCTCGAACGTCCGTGCCGGCATGGACAAGATCCTGATCACGATGTATCCCGGCGACGGCAGTAAATTGACCGAAGCCGAGGTCCGTGCAGGTGCTGTCGGCGTGACGGGGCCTGACAGCGAAGCGGCCGCCCAGCAAAATGCAAAGGCATCGGAAGATCAGAAAAAGGCCGAAGCAGAATATCAGGCCAAACTGAAAGAGGTCTCGGAAAAGAACGAAAAGGCCAAAAAGGTAAATGAGATTGTCGGTGAAGCTCTAAAGTCGGGCAATGCTGCCTATGAAGCAAAGAATTTCGAGCTCGCGATATCGAAATATTCTGAGGGCATCGCCGCTGACCCGACATTTGCCGGTACCGCCCCGATCCTGATGAATAACCGCAGCACCGCCTATCGCATGCGCGGCGTCAACACGTACAATTCGGCGGTAAAGACCGCAGATGCCGCTGAAAAGATGGAACTTCAGCGGACCGCAAAGGGCGATTTTGCCGCATCGGCTGAGGGCTTTCTTGGTTCGTGGAATATTCTGAAAACCGCATCGCCGGAAGATTTCAGCGACAAGAGCCTGCTTGATTCCACAAAGACGGGTGCACTTTCCGGAGCCATCGAAACATTTCGCGTAGCGGCGGCGACCGGACAGGTCGATCCTGCCGTCATTGAGGCAGCTAAGGCGATGATCCCGGAATATCTGAACGCCGAGTCCGACAACGTTAAAAAGGCGACCGCGATGCTCATTCTCGGCGACCTGTATCGCGAGGCTCAAAAGCGCGAAGATGCCGTTACGGCCTACCGTGCGTTGCTTGAAAAATATCCTGACAACATTGACGGCATGGCGTACTTGGGGCTCGTGCTGGTGGACATGTCGTGGCTGAATAACAACGACAAGGAAATGGCGCAGGAAGGTGCCAACTTGCTGCAGAAATTTGCCGGCATCGCACCTGACAGCCACAAAATGAAACAAGGTGCGAAAGAATACCTTGAGATCCTGAAGGCCCAGAATGTCGTCCCGACACGTCAGACGACGCCCGCACGCCGCAGGAACTAGAGCGAAGGCCGTTACGATAACTTTAGCCGCGAAGCTGCGTTAATTGCTTCGCGGCTTTTTCGTTGTCACAAACGCCATCGCGGCGGTGTTCTTAATTATTACGCGTTCCAAAGGAGGAATTTCGGATGAGAAAAAAATTGCGTCATATCGCCTCGACCATCGCTTTGCCCGCGATCATAGTCATCGGCAAGTACGTGATCGTGATCTAGCTTTTAATCGAACTGCTTTCGGAATTCGGCGAAATCCTCTTTCAGTGCAGCGAGTTCGTCGCGGAGAGCGGCGATCTCGCCCTCGAGTTTTGATATTCGGTCGCCGGCCAGGCTGACCGAAGCCGGTGTTGCGGCCGCGATGGCCTGAATTTCCTCAACGTCCAATTCACCCGAAAGCAGATGTGCGTAACGCGGCTCTTTGCGGCCGGGCAAATGATCGAGCTTGACGACGAGCGGCTCGTCGCGGTTGATCAGGCCTTCGAGAGCCGTGTGAACCTCGCCGAGGTCGGCGAATTCATACATTCTGCCGGTGCGTTCACGCAGTTCCCCGACGGTCTGCGGCCCGCGGAGCATCATCACGGTCATTATCGCCGTCCCGCCCTCGTCCAGTTCATAATAGCTCGGCAGCATGTGCTTGTATTTCGGCACGCGGCTCGTGCTGCCGTGAAAAACGTAAACCAGATTGCGGTCTCGCAGATTCTGTATCGCTCGAGCGACCGTCGGCTCATCGAGCGACATTACCGGCTCGCGGTTGTTCTTCTGATTGCAGGCGTTGACCAGAGCGTTCATCGTCAGCGGATAATACTCCGGCGTGGTCAATTGTTTTTCGACGAGTGCTCCGACGATGCGGGCTTCTATTTCTGTTAATGGTTCAGGCATCTGTTAGATCAGACTATTTGTATTCTACAATTTAGGCGATGGAAATTCTGGTCGCAAGGACGCCGGACGTTATAGCCGCCGCGCACGAACGCCTGGCCGCGTCGCCCGCACTCGGCTGCGACACCGAAACGTCGGGCCTGAACCCAAGTCACGGCAAGCTGTATTCGATCCAATTTTCCGACGGCGACCTCGGCGTACTGATACCGCTGAGCGAGGGCGTCGAGATGGGGCCATTCATCGATGTGCTCACGGATGAGAGCGTCATTAAGATATTTCACAACGCTCGATTCGATCTGGATTTTCTTTCCGCATCAGGGCACGCCGTTCACGGCGTCTTCGATACGATGATCGCCGAAAAGGTTCTCACCCGCGGTGCGAACCAATCAGCGTCGCTCGCCGATACGCTCTATCGCTATTTTGCCGTCGATCTGGACAAGACGCAGCGTGCTAAATTCACGCGCAATTGGAACGGCGTCTGGACCGATGCACTTGTCGATTACGCTCTGTCGGATGTGTTCCACCTGCCGCGGCTGATGAAAGAGCAGAAAGACTGGCTGGAAAAACTCGGCCTCACCGAAGAATTCACGAAACAACAAGAAAAGCTCGGCGTGTCAGTAGCCCGCACGTAAGTAAGGGCTCAATACACCACTTTTCCTCACTAAAGTTCGATCGCGAACGCAATACCAAGTTGCAAAGACCCGCGCGTCAGCAAGGGCGATCGCGAAAGTCCGGAACCATCGAAAGACTGAAAGCATTATCCGGCTGCCGGTCTTAGGATCAGCCGACGCTCCGGATATCGCCCTAACTCACGTTCGGGCTGCTGACACAATATCACCACCTGTGATACGCAGGATGGCCTTCCTTGACCGCGACGAACGTCCCGCGGCACGTATCGCAGACCTTGCCGCCCGCGATCAGCTCAGCCTCGACGGTCGCACGGTCCTCCGATGATTCCACGACACGTGCTTTCAGCGTTATCGGCCCGTCAACGGGCGTCGGCCGCAGCAGCTTAACGTGAAAATCCGCCGTTACGGTACACGGTGCACTGGTCTCGCCGCGTTGCTTCATGATGTGATACGCCGCCGCCCAATTCGAGTGGCAATCCAGAAGAGCACCGATGATGCCGCCGTTCAAAATGCCCGGAAATGCCTGATGGTGCGGCTCGGCGTGCCACGTCGCGACGAGTTCGTCGCCCTCTGCAAAGCTGCGTATCCTCAGTCCTTTCTCATTCGCCGGCCCGCAGCCGAAGCAGATGCCCGCAGGCGAATACGTCTCCTGTATCGACCTTTTTTCGTCCATAATTCGGCAGTCTAGCACAACACGGCTACGACGCCGTATTGTGCTTCCCATGCTCGTCCGTCTTTATCGGGAAGAGCAGCGACGCGACGATCGACGCGGCGATGGTGGTTAAGATAAAGCCCAGCGACCATGTAACGGGGAATTTGCCGCCGAATGCGTCGTTCAGCCACACCATCTTTAGCCCGACGAATATCAGAACCACCGCGAGCCCGTATTTCAGCAGATGAAACTTACTTACCGCACCAGCGAGCATGAAATACATCGACCGCAAACCCAAGATAGCAAAAATGTTGGACGTAAAGACGATCATCGGCTCCGCTGTGATGGCAAAGATAGCAGGCACAGAATCCACCGCAAAGATGATGTCCGTCATCTCCAGAAAAAGCAGTGCGATAAAGAGCGGCGTTGCGGCCCAACGGCCGTGTTCGCGTACGAAAAAGCTCTTGCCGTGTAGCTTTGCCGTGACGGGCATAAAGCGTTTGAAAAGCCGTATCGCAAAGTTCTTTTCGGGGTCGATCTCCTTTTCCGCGCCGAACATCATCTTCAGCCCTGTCAGGATCAGAAAGCCGCCGAAAAGATAAATGACCCAGTGAAACTGCATCAGCCACGAACCTGCACCGATAAATATCGCACGGAAAACGAGCGCGCCGATGATGCCGTAAAACAGCACGCGGTGCTGATATTTCGCCGGTATCGCGAAATACGCAAAGACGATGACAAAGACGAAGATATTATCGACCGAGAGCGATTTTTCGACGATGTAGCCGGTCAGAAATTCCAGCGAGACATTCCATGCGGCAACGTCCGGCACAAAGCCCGGCATCGCGAGCAGCCGCTCGTCCTGCGGAAATTTCCAGAGTGCGTATTGATAGAGAAGGTAGTTGAAAATGAGCGCCAGCGTCACCCAGACGGCGCTCCAGATGCTGGCTTCTTTGATCGAGACCTCGTGTTCTTTCCGGTGAAAAACACCCAGATCGAGCGCCAGCATCAGCAGTACAAAACCGGTGAACGCAAGATAGAACCACCAATATTCGGCTAAAGGAAAAAGACTCATACGTGAACTCAACTCATCAAGATCACGTCCGCACGCAAAAAGACCTCACGCGGACATGTGTTATGTCGCGCAAGGTCTTGATACTTCGCCTAAAGGCCGGAGCATTGCTGCACGTATTGACGACCTGAAGGACCGCTCGAGGGCTATCTACTCCCCTTGCCAAATTGTCAAAGACGGAGTTTAGGCAATCGTGAAATTGTTGTCAAGATACATTTGCAGCTTGAAACCGGCGGGCAAGCTGTCGTAGATTTTACCGACATCTTCGTTTGCACCTGAACGTATGCTTACACTTCTTGCGGTCGTTTTTCTGTGCTGGCTCGTTTTCGGCTATTTCGGCTACGGCCGATGGGTCGCGAAACAATTTCAACTTGACGACACACGCGAAACGCCTGCCAACAAGGTGAACGACGGCGAGGATTTCGTGCCGATCTCGCCGTTCTATCTTTTCGGCCAGCATTTTTCCGCCATAGCCGCCGCCGGCCCGATCGCGGGGCCGATCATCGCGTGTCTGGCGTGGGGCTGGCTGCCGTCGCTGCTCTGGATCGCACTGGGCGTCGTGCTGATCGGTGCTGTGCATGATTTTTCGGCGTTGACGTCGTCCGTCCGTCACGGCGCGTGTTCCATCGCTGAAGTAACACGGCAAAAGCTCGGCGGAGCTGCCGGACGTGCGATGATGGGCTTTATCTGGCTGGCGCTGGTGTATGTGATCGTGGCGTTCACGGACATCACTGCGGGAACCTTCGTCGCAGGCGACGACGCACTCTCGGGCGAGACGCGTTTCGATCCCGGCGGTGCCGTGGCGATGGCGAGCATTTTGTATCTCGGGCTTTCGGTCATTCTCGGCTTGGTCGAACGCTTTCTCAAACCGCCTCTCTGGCTCGCGACCGTCATCTTCGTTCCTGCGACGTTCGCTCTCGCCTACGTCGGGACGATGTATTCGCACGTTTTTGCGTTCGGACATCAGACGTGGGCTTTCGTCATATTGGTCTATTGCATCGCGGCATCGCTTGTGCCCGTTTGGGCTTTGCTGCAGCCCCGCGGTTATCTCGGCGGTTTCGTGCTGTATACGGCGATCGCGGTCGGCGTCATCGGGATCTTCTTTGGCGGCTATACGATACAGCAGCCTGCCTTCAAAACGTGGGACGCCGGCGGGCTGACCGGTATGCTGTTCCCGTTCCTTTTCGTCACCATCGCGTGCGGAGCGTGTTCGGGCTTTCACGGGCTGGTCTGCTCGGGCACGACGTCGAAACAGCTCGACAAGGAATCGCACGCCCGTCCCATCGGCTACGGAGCGATGCTGGCGGAAGGCTTCGTCGCGTTCATGGCCATCGTCGTCGTGATGATCGCTGGCAACGACATGCTCTACGGGCCGGACGGTAAGGCATTCGCCGCGGGCAAGATCTACGGAAACGGCATCGGCGAATTTCTGACGCTGATCATCGGCAAGGAAAATCTGCAGTTCGCGATCACGTTCGGTGCGATGGCGTTCTCGACGTTCGTCTTTGACACGCTGGACGTCGCGATGAGGCTCGGCCGATATCTCGTGCAGGAACTCATCGGCATTCCCGGCCGCGTGGGCGCGGTCATCGGTACGATCGCGACGGTCGCTCTGCCGTTCTTTCTCATCTTTTACGCAAAACCGGGCTCTTGGGTCGAATTTTGGACGCTTTTCGGTGCGTCAAATCAGCTTCTTGCCGCGTTAACCCTTCTTTCTATAACGGTTTGGCTCTACAGGGCACGCCGCCGCATCGCGTTCACTCTGCTGCCGATGCTGTTCGTTCTGACGATAACGCTTTGGGCGCTCGGAAGCCTCGTCATCGGCAATTTTCAGGCGTCGCAGGGCTTTGATATCAAGCTGGTCAACGGCATCGCGTCACTCGCATTGATAGCGTTGGCGGTGTTCTTGGTGATAACGGGCTTGCTGAAACTACGCGGCGAACGCGGTGATGCTGCCGAAGCAGAGGCGTTTTGACCGGCTTATTTTCGTCTTACGGGAACTTCTTCGAGCGTACGTGTCGTGTGGTCGGTCACGCTCGCGATCGGGTGATCGATGAATTCGGCGGTATTTGCGGGCTCCAGCTGCTGGTGCGTCGCGGCGGGAAGCCGTCCTTGTTTTCTTTCGCTCAGTTTGGCGTCAACCAGCTTTGGCACCTGTGACAACAGCGTGAAGCTGATCCCGAATATTGCCCCAAGGTAGGCGATGACAACGATCGCGACCAACTGCGGCATGACATTCTTGTCCAGCATCACCGCGACCAGTCCGACCAAAATGCCGAGCCCGAAAAGCACGATCAAAAAGACCGTCGTCAGAATGCCGTCCAGCATTTTGCCGGGCTTTCCTTCCTTGTCATTGTCGTCCTCGACGCCGAGCCTGAAACCGCAGCTGTTGCAGTATTTTAGCCCTTCGGCAAGACGATTTCCGCAGTTCGAACAAAAGATCATGGATTATTCAGGCTCGACGGGCTGATCTTGTCCTCCAGCCAATTCGTCATGTTCTCGACCGACTCGATGTGAACGGGCCTTCCGCGATAGGCTTTCACGGCAAAGACCGTCAGCATTATCGACGTAACCAGCACGAAGATGAAATTGCCCAGGTCGGCAATGTCCGTAACATTTCCCAGAATGCCGAGTATGGTCGTTACGATCAGCACGCCGACGTGTGCGGCCAAGCCTTGGGCAGCGTGAAAACGTACCTTGGTTTCGGTCTTCGGCGTGATGAAAAGTATCACTACGCCTGCGATCAAGCCGATATACCACGGAATATATGGAGCCGCGACCAACAGATTCTCCGGCAGGCCGAGCTTTTCAACCTTGCGCGAAATGGCCTGATTTATTGCAGCCAGATCCGATTGAGCGGCAGCCAGCGGCGAAGCCGCGACGTTCTGCTGAAACTGCGGCGGCTGCTGATACTGGGGCTGCTGATAGTGCCGAAACTGTTGCGGAGCCTGCATTTGCGGTTGCGGTTCGAGTATCAGCGTCGGCTGAGCCTCTACAGCTGCCGCCATATCAACCTGGCTCGTGCCCGCGTAGCCGTCGCGAAATACCTTCGTCGGGCCGCCTTCAGCAGCAGCGGTCTTTACTTTCTCCGGAAATTCCGGATCGAGCGGATTTGTGTCGTACTTTGTAGCCATTGTCAGAAACGCCTGCGTCAGCGGACGGCATTTTACACTTCAGCTATTTTACGTCAGATATGTCGCCAATGTTCGAAAAACCTTTAACGCAATACCGCGTGATCGGTCGGGCGATCAAGGTCATTCGCGGATGATGTCGATCCCGAGCTCGTCGAGCTGTGCCTCGTCAACGTCGCCGGGCGCGTCCATCATCAGGTCCTGTGCCGATGCGGTTTTAGGGAACGCCATCACGTCGCGGATATTTTCGGTTCCGCACAATATCATGCACGTGCGTTCGATGCCCGCGGCAAAACCGCCGTGCGGCGGAGTGCCGTATTCCAAAGCGTCCAGGAAAAACCCGAAACGCTCGCGTGCTTTTTCGGGCGTCAGTCCCAACGCCTTAAAGTTCAGCGCCTGAATTTCCTTCTGGTGGATACGGATCGAGCCGCCGGCACATTCGTAGCCGTTGATGACGGCGTCGTAGGCTTTGGCCCGGACATTGCCCAGCAGATGATGCTGCGATGGATCATTCACCGCGGTTTTGAACATCTCAAGGTCCTCGTCCATCGGCGAGGTAAATGGGTGATGCGCCGCGATGTAGGCGTCCGATTCTTCGTCGTGTTCGAACATCGGAAACTCCGTTACGATCAGGCACTCATACCGGCTGCGGTCGATCAGATCTTCGCGGCGGGCGACCTCGTTCCGCAGTGCTCCCAAAGCCGCCGCGACTACGCTCTTCTTTCCTGCGACGATCAAAACGGCATCACCTTTCTCAGCTCCCGCCGCCGCAATGAGCTGCTTGATCTTCTCTTCGCCGAGTACTTTCAGCAGCGACGAAGTTACTTCGTCGCCGACCTTGATCCACGCCATCGCCCCTGCGCCGTAGCGTTTTACAAAGTCCTGCAGCTCGTCGGTCTGCTTTCGCGAATAGTCAGCACGGCCCTTAACGACGATGCATTTGATCTCGCCCTGGGACCGCAGGCTGCCAGCCTGCACGTTTTGCGGCCTTAAAATTTCGGCGAACGGTGCGAAATCCGTTTCCCGCAGATCGTCGCTCAGATCGATCAGCTCCATTCCGAAACGCAGGTCGGGCTTGTCTGAGCCGTAACGCCGCATCGCCTCGGCATAGGTTATCCGAGGCCATTCCGCGGGCAGCTCGATACCGCCGACCTTTCGCATGACGTGGTTGAACATGCCCTCGATCTCGCGATAGACCTGTTCGCGATTCACAAAGGACATCTCCATATCGAGCTGCGTGAATTCCGGCTGGCGGTCCGCTCGCAGGTCCTCGTCGCGAAAACATCGGGCGATCTGAAAATACTTGTCAAAACCCGCGATCATCGTGATCTGTTTCAAAATTTGCGGCGACTGCGGCAGAGCGAAGAATTTGCCCGTGTGAATGCGCGACGGCACGATGAAATCGCGGGCGCCTTCGGGCGTGGATTTCAACAAAATAGGCGTCTCAATTTCGATGAAGCCGCGGCCGTCAAAGTATTCGCGTATGGCCGCGACGGCCTTTGCACGCGTGCGTATGTTGTGCTGCAGAGCGGGCCGACGCAGGTCCAGATATCGATATTTCAGCCGCGTATATTCGTCCGCGAGGTTTTCACTTCCCGCGACCTCAAGCTGAAACGGCGGCACGGCCGCGTCGTTCAAAACCAGCAATTCCGCGACCTTTACTTCGATCTCGCCCGTCGAGAGCTTGGCGTTCCTTGCACCTTCGTCACGCCGGACGACCTCGCCTTTCACAGCGATGACGAACTCGCCGCGGATATTCTTTGCCTTTGCGTGTGCCTCAGCGGCGGTCTCTTCGCTCACGACGACCTGCGTCACTCCGTCGCGGTCGCGAAGGTCTATGAACGTGAACACGCCGAAATCACGCTTTTTCGCGACCCAGCCCATCAGGACGACGTGCGTCCCGACGGACTCTGCCCGCAATTCTCCGCACGTATGCGTGCGCTCCAAATTTCCCAAAACATCCAACATAAAGTACGATCCTGCCCGCGAATGGAACGGATCAAACAAATAGGAAGTCAGTTTTCAACTGCTTCATTGTCGTTGCGCCGTTTCCGAACGAGCCTTTCATATTTCAGTTTAGGATATTGGCCGAAATTTATCAGAATCCCGAGGTCGAGTTCGCACGCATGCAGATAATTCAGCGTCTGTGCCCGATGAGCGTCAGTCAATTGCGAAACTGCCTTTAGCTCTACCACGATCTTGTCAAAGCAAATGAAATCGGGAACAAAACATTGTTCCATTTCGATGCCTTGGTACACCATCGGAATTCGAGGCTGTTCAACGAACGGGATCTTTTGAAGCCGAAATTCGTGTCGCAGGCATTCCTGATAAATAGGTTCGGTGAAGCCGAAACCCTTTTGGTTATAGACCTCAAAACACGCGCCAACTATCCGGTAACTTTCATCTCTGAAAAGCAGCTCCGACATTACCTATTAGCTCTATTTGTTCTATTCGCGGGCAAAAAGACGCTTCGTCAGAACGTCCACGGAAGCGTGATCATATAGATAATGCCGCCGGCGAGCAGCACGCCGCCAGCGATCAGCATTTTCCAGCGGACGTCTGTTTTGAAAACCAGAGCTATGCCGAGAAAGAACATGCTAACCGCGAATATCACCGTTGCCAGCTCAAAACTGTCGCCTGTCTTGTTCGCTGCTTGGCCTTCCTGAAATGTCTTTTGCGACTTCTCGACCAATTCTGCAGATTTCGCAAACATCTCTTTTTGATAGTTTGCGTCGCCTACCAGGTCCACTTCGCTGGCCTTGTCCAATATCTCGCCCTTCAGGGCCTCGGTCTGTTCCTCGTCGGCCGCAGGGTCGTCGGTTTCTACAGGTTCTTTCTTGGCTTCCGGCGGCAGCCCCATCGCCTTATAGCCCGCGTCGCTGAGCTGCCGCGTGTAAAGATAGGTCGCTATCTCGAACGAGCTCTTTGCAGCGGACGGATTCGAACCTTCCAGATTCAGCCCGTCCTGTATCAATTTATAGGCGGTGATATCGATCTGCGCGTCCTTCGCCATCTCGATGATGGCCCGGCTGTGTTCGCTTGCGGCGGTCGTCGCCTCAGTGTTCGCTTTGCTGTATGCCTCGGCCTGTATGCCGCCCCAGAGGCCTGACTGAAAGCTGGCAAGGGCCGTAAAAATAGCCGCTATGCCCAAGAACAAAGCGGCGTAAAATTCAAACTTATCCGTACCTGTCGAATTATCTTCGCTCATAGTCATCTGATTTCCTTTTTAGTTTTCTATGTTCTAACGGAAGTAAATGTGAGCGAAATAATAGAGTATCGGGGCGTTCAAAAGCAAGCTGTCGAGGCGGTCCAAAATGCCGCCGTGGCCGGGCAGGATATTCGCCGCGTCCTTTGCACCGGAGCCGCGTTTCATCGCACTCTCGGCGAGGTCGCCGAGCACGCCGACGACAGCCATAACAACGGCGAGCGGAATGGAGTATTGGTAGGGAAGTTCGGGAAAGAAAAGCAGCGTACAGAGTGCCGCGATGCCGGCCGCCGCGGCAATGCCGCCGACCAGGCCTTCGATGGTCTTGCCGGGCGAAATGGCAGGTGCAAGTTTGTGTTTGCCAAAGCCGCGGCCCGCGAAATACGCGCCTGCGTCGGAGCCGAATATAACGGCGAAAAAGAACACTAAAAGCTTTGTAGAAAGCCCTTGATAGTTCTCAAAACCGACCCGCGTAGCTATCAAAAAACCGCCGAGAAATGCGATATAGACAACGCCGGTTATCGTAACGCCCAAGCCGATGAGCAGTTTCGAAAAATCCTTCTGAAATCGGAACGTCTCCGCGACGATCACGACGATCACAGACAACGCCAAAGTCATCAGCAGCAGTTCCGGGGCTTTCGCCGGGGTGTCAAAGATGAACGCCGTTATCAAGGCAGCCGCACCGAGATACGCCATTCCTGCGTCCGCTTTCAGCTCAAGCTTTTTCGTGAGTGAGAAAAATTCAAACAGCCCCGCACTGATCGCCAGAACCGCCAGTACGACGAATATCCAAACCGTTTCCGGCACCCAGAGCGGCAGAATTATCGAGCCGATCAATATGGGCAGGGCGACGGCGGCAGTGATCAGGCGTGTTTTCATACAAGAAATGTGACAAGCGTTTTTGGGACGGCAAAGGGAGAACCACTTGCGTCAGCAAGTGGCTCACGGCCGTATATTATCGTGTTCTTCGGGCTTTTCCATTCCTCTTCAACCAAAGGTCAAAATCATTGAGATCCGGCCCTTGGCAGTACTTTACGTAATGACATGCGTTTTCCAGTGAGTTCGCATTCCACAGTACGCGCTGACTGCCGCGGTCTGCCCAAGGGCTAGCCTTTTCCTGCCAAAGTCCTTCAGCCCTAAGTTTCCGCGTGGCATAGGCCTTAAAAGCGTTCAGAACCTTTGAATGATCCCGATCAGAAGTTGAGACCACCACATGAACGTGATTGGTCCGTACGTTCAGCACCCGCAAGGTCCAGTTCCTGTGATCGCAGACTTCACGAACGGCCAGATTGACGGCCGATCTCTGTGCTGCATCCAATTTCACGGGCGGCATCCGCAATAGCCTTTTGCGATATGCCTTCAGTCCATCATTCCTTGGCAATTTCGGTGACGCATAAATATTGTTGTTCCGGTCCACCGAGCCTCTCTCATCGCCGTGAAGCCAGGTTCCGTAGGTTCTAAACGTGATTAGAAACCCATAAGGCAACTTGTTCTCTTCCCAATCCGGATATGTTGGCATTGCGCTCGTTGTTGCCGGTTTCGTTGCTACTCACTTGGGCGAAGTATTCTGTAGGCCACCTCTCCCATTGCTTTCGGCCACTTGCTCACGCAAGTGGTTCTCCCATTGCTTTCGGCCACTTGCTCACGCAAGTGGTTCCCCCTATGGCTCTCCCTTAGCGTCTGCCTTCAGGCCGCCGTAGCGGCGGTCGCGTTTTTGATATTCCAGCAGTGCCTCAAACATCTGCGGCCTTCGGAAATCGGGAAACAGCGTCGGCGTGACGACTATCTCGGCGTAGGCGATCTGCCAGAGCAGAAAATTGGAGATACGCATTTCGCCGCTCGTGCGTATCAGCAGATCGACATCCGGCAGCGAATGCGTGTAGAGATTTCGTTCGATGTCCTCTTCGGTCAGATGATCGATGACGTCGTTGCGGCGTTCGATATCGGCAAAGGCAAGACGTGCCGCACGCACGATCTCGGCACGGCCGCCGTAGTTCAGCGCCACGCTCAGAACGGTGCCCGTATTCTCACACGTCTTATCCGTCGCCCACGCGATCTCTTTCTGCACGTCGGGGGCGAGGCCGTGGATGTCGCCGATGGCCTGAAAGCGGATGTTGTTGTCGTTCACTTCCTTCATTTCGCTGCGGATGTAGTGTTTCAGCATCGACATCAGCCCCGAAACCTCGGCTTTCGGCCGTTTCCAGTTCTCGGTCGAGAACGCGTATAGCGTAACTGCCTCGATGCGGAGCCGAGCGCAAGTGTCGAGTATCGAGCGGACCGATTCGGCACCCTCGCGATGGCCGAAGATACGCGGCCGGCCGCGCATTTTCGCCCAGCGGCCGTTACCGTCCATTATGACGGCGATGTGCCGCGGCAGGCGCGTTTCATCCAACTGCGCAAGCATTTCAGCCTCGGCAGAATTCGGTTCTATAACGCCCGCAAAATTCTCTCTCATCGCTCTCGGATCTCTTGCGAAACGACGGCGTCCACGTTTATCGGCCCGTAAATATGCGGATATATCTCGTTACCGGTCGAAGGCTCGTTGACGACGCGCGACATCAGCCTGTCGCTGTCGAGCTCCAGAATGACCAGGCTCTCCGCATTACTGTAATACCGTTCTATCACTCCGTCCAACTGCTCGCGAAAGCTGCAGTGGATGAAACCCTCGGTTTCGAGGCTTGCCGCCTTGTATATCTCTGCGTTCAGGTTTTCCCAAACGTCCGGCAGAACGATGTGATATATCAGCATCCGGTAAACCTCAATATTCCACCCGCAGCAGCGTTAGCCCCTGTGCGGGAGCAGTTTTCCCGGCCAAGCTTCTGTCTCCTGTAATTATCGCCTTCTGAATTGTATCACCATCGGTTTCGCCTCGCCCGACGCCGAGCAGCGTGCCCATTATCGACCGCACCATATAACGCAAAAAGCCGGTCGCCGAGATGCGAAATTCGATGATAGTCGCCTGAGCACGGTCGTCCCAACGCGAATGTACGGTGAACTCCGTTATAGTTCGGACACGCGTATCGGCGTCTGAACGCGCCGATGAGAAGGCCGTCCAGTCATGTTCGCCCAGAAAAAGCCGTGCTGCGTCCGTCATTCGTGCGACGTCGAGCGGCTTTGGCTCGTGTGCTGCGTATCGTCGCCAAAAAGGCGACATCACCGGTGCATTGACCACGCGGTAGAGGTACGTCTTTCCTTTCGCCGAAAACCGAGCGTGAAAATCGTCCGCCGCAGCCTCGCATTTCATCACGCGTATGTCACGCCACAGATTACCGTTGATCGCGGCACGCAGTTTTTCGGGCGTGAATTTCCCGTCCGGCAGATGCACGTTAGCGACCTGGCCCTCGGCATGAACACCGGCATCCGTGCGTCCCGAGCCTGTCACGGAAACCTCGCCGCCGGCCAGCATCCCGATCACACGCTCCAGCTCACCCTGTATCGTGCGGTCGTTCTCCTGCACCTGCCAGCCGTGAAAATCCGTGCCGTCGTATTGTAAGAGCAGTCTAAAATTCACTTGGGTCCGTCAGAACCGCCTGCATCAGCGGGCGGCATGAACGTACCATTTTTGCACGCCTAGAGGCGGTTGCGCCAATTCACGCGCATTCTTGGTGAAGATAGAAGGGATCCTGCGAAATGCGCCAAAAACGCGAAAGGCCGAACATCGTCTTTCGTATGTTTCGCGTGTTTCGCGGGCAAGCTCAACGTGCCGCAATAGCCGCGGCGAAACGTGCCGGTGCTTCGGCGTTCATTCGCAGATAGAGCGACGGTTCGATCAGTTCGAGCTCCATCAATGCGAATTGGCCCTCAGCGTCGAGCACGAGATCGACACGAGCGTAAAGCAGATCTTCGTCGATATGTTCCAGCACGTTAGCTGCGGCCGCACGCATCGTGTCGTCGGCGTCGATCTCGGTGATGATGCCGCCGTGTTCTTCCTGCACTCGAAAATCGGCGGGCTTCGGCCGTTTGACGATCGCGTGGCTGTATTCACCGTTGAAATAAAAGAGCGAATATTCGCCCTCGTCGAGTATTGACGAAACAAAAGGCTGAACGAGAAATTCGCGTTCCCCAAATATGGAAGCAAGCGATGCATCAAACTCACGCAACCTGTAAGTATATGCCGCAGTTGCACTTATGGTCGGCTTTATGATCACCTCGTCCGTTGCAAGCTCATCGAGCCAGTGTGCGAAGGACGCGAAATCGTAACTTTGATGCCACAGCGTCGGTACGATACGAACACCTTTATCCGAGAGGTCGCGAAGATATGTTTTGTCCAGATTCCAGCGGACGATCTTGAGCGAATTGTGCAGCGTGGTTTGGCTTTCGATGTCTTCGAGTGCGGCGAGAAATTCCTGCGGATATTTTTGATAATCCCACGGCGTGCGGATGATGACGGCGTCAAATGCTCTCCACGCCACTGCCGTTTGCCGCCACGAAAGAATGTCGGTCCGTATGCTGAGTTCAGCTAGATGCGGCACGGCGAGGTCGTCGTCCGAGACGTAGCCCGCGAGGTCGTCCATCGAGAGAAAGCAAATGCGGCGGGTCATTTTGCGGCGGTGCGGCTGCCGGGCTTTGTTGCCTCGATCCCGGCGGCGCACATCGGGCATTCGTCGGCGTCATAGCCCGGAACTTTCAGGCTGACCAGTGAAACGAAAGGCACGCCGACGTCCGCGGTTCCGTTCGAGCGGTCTATTATCGCGGCCGCTGCGACAGCTTGTCCGCCTGCGGCTTCAAGAGCTGCGATGCACTCGCGGGTCGAGCCGCCCGTCGTGATAACGTCCTCGACGACCAAGACGCGCTCGCCTTCAGCCAGCGTAAACCCGCGGCGCAGCGTCATCTCGCCGTTCTGGCGTTCTGTCCAGATAAAGCGTTTTCCAAGCGCTAACGCCGTCGCAAAACCTATCACCAACCCGCCGATCGCCGGTGAGGCGACCGTGTCGATATCGCTTGCGTCAAAATGTTTCGCTATCTCGCGGCCGAAATGTGCCGCGTCCTCGGGTTCCTGCAGTGCCAGTGCGCACTGCAGATATTTCGGGCTGTGGAGCCCGCTCGACAAAACAAAATGCCCGTCGAGCAACGCCCCTTTTTCCATAAAATGCCGCAATATCAATTCGTCCATTTTGCTTTCCGCGCCGCCTCGTAAATTAAATTTCGGGGCGAACTTTGCTACACTTTCTCACGTGCCACCGTATCCTAACCTAATTTCAGAATCATTGCTAATCAGCGAAACCGTAACGCTGCTGCGCTCGTTCGGCGGGCGTGCGTCGGCGGTCAGCGTGGTCGATTTCGTGATGAAGATACGGCGGCCTGACCCGCAGCTTGCGATCTCGCTCGCCGAGGAACTCATATCAGCCGATCCGCGATTGCAATTGAACGGCGAATACGTCGAGCTGATCTCGGACGGCAGCGAGGAACGCGAACTCGCCGAAACGGAATTCGTGGTTTTCGACCTGGAAACGACCGGCTCGAAAACTCCGCCGTCGCGCATCACGGAGATCGGAGCTTATAAAGTGCAGGGCGGCGAGGTCATCGACAAATTTCACACGCTGGTGAATCCGGAAATGCACATTCCTGAGTTCATCACGCGGCTGACACGCATCAGCGATGATATGGTCCGCGACGCCCCGCTTTTCGCAGAGGTCGTTGACGATTTTCTTCTGTTCATCGGCGACGCCGTGCTGGTCGCACACAATTCCGGTTTTGATATGCGGTTCCTCAATTACGAGATCGGCCGCGTTTTCGCAGGGCATCGCCTACGGAATCCGTCGCTTTGC